>JBKOXO010000179.1:0-6336 GCA_046744105.1 Actinomycetota bacterium | reverse complement strand
AATGGTGCAGGTATTGCCGGGACGCCTCCTGCACCTCGGACCCCAGCGAGAAGTAGTTCAGCGCGGCGATCCGTGGCTCGCCGGGGCGTCCCGCCTCGTGCCAGGCATCGCGCAGGCGGAAGGCGAACGGGGCGGCCTGGTCGGGCGGCGCGCCACCGCTTGTCCAGCCGGCACCCCACTCGAGCGTGCGCCGGATCGCGTACTCGCCGGAGCCGCCGATGAGGATCGGCACCCGCTGCTCGTGCACCGGTGCCGGGCCGACGGCCATGTCGCCGCCGGCGACGGGCTCGCCGCGCCAGGCGCGGTGCAGCGTGGACAGTGTCTCGTCGAATGCGCGTCTCCGCGTGTCGAAGTCGCGGTCGGCGGCAGCGAAGTCGTCGGGACGCCCGCCGGCCGCGAGGCCGAGAGTGAGCCGCCCGTTCGAAACCTGGTCGAGGCTGGCGGCTGCCTTGGCCAGCATCGCTGGACGGTGCAGCGGTGCGATCAGGATGTTGGTGACCAGCCCGATCCGTGTCGTCGCGCCGGCGGCGGCGGCCAGCGCGATCAGTGAGTCGTAGTTCGGGTAGACGAGCCGGTCGATGGTGGCGAGGCCCGCGAACCCGCGCTGCTCGGCTCGGCGCGCCCACTCGACGAGCAGGGTGCCGGGGGTGTCGGGAAGCGTGTTGGGCAGACCGATGCCGATGTCCATGACGGACACACTAGTGAGCTATGGACGCTTTAGAGATGCGCCAGCGGGTCGCGTCCGCACGGGTCGGCCACCTGGGCACTGCCGCGCCGCGGCCGCACGTGGTTCCGGTCTGCTACGCGCTGGTCGCCGATACCGCCTACACCGCCGTCGATCACAAGCCCAAGCGGAGCACCCGGCTGCGGCGCGTCGCCAACATCGAGGCGACCGGGCGGGCGTGCCTGCTCGTCGATGAGTACCACGAGGACTGGACGCGGTTGTGGTGGGTGCGCATCGACGGTCCGGCCCGCGTGGTGGACGACGCCGGCGAGGCCGCCCGCGCCGTCGACGTGCTGGCCGCCAAGTACCCGCAGTACGCGCAGCGCCGCCCGTCCGGGCCGGTGCTCGCACTCGACGCCGAGCGGTGGACCGGCTGGCAGGCCGGCGGCTGACTCCGACGTGTCTGCCGGGCTGCGCACCGCGACGGCCCTACGCTGATCGCGGTGACCACGTATGCCGCGGTGTTCGCGCTGGTGCTGGGCTATTTGGGCCTGGTGGCCGCATACCTGGCGCTGCGCACGCTCGCCCGGCTGCGCCGTGCGACTGTCGTGCTGTCGCGTGGAGCTCAGGGCCGCGAGACGATGCTGGAGGCCACCGAGCGGCATATCGAGTTGACCACCATCGTTGCTGCGCAACTCGGCGCGCTGCGCAACTATGTCGACGCGACACGCGCGGAGATGGCCGCGGCGGTGCGGGCGCGCAATACCGAGACGGCCCGCTCGCTGCGTAACGTCGCGCTGGTCCGCTACGACGCATTCGACGACGTCACCGGCCGGCTGTCGTTCTCGCTGGCGCTGCTCGACGACGACGGCGACGGTGTCGCGATCACTGCGATCGCCGGACGCACCGACAGCCGCCTCTACGCCAAGGGCATCAGCCGCGGCTCGGGCGAACAGCCGCTCTCGCCCGAGGAGGACCAGGCCGTTGCCGCGGCACTCGGCCGGCGGGTGCTGGCGGTCAAGTGATCACCTAGCACAGATACGCTCGGCGTTTGTGAGCGACTCGACGCCCCGGCTGGCGTTTCTCGGCCCGGCCGGAACGTTTGCACACGCGGCGCTGCGGACCCTCCCGGTCGCCGCTGACGCCGTCCTGCTGCCGCAGCCCAACGTGACGCTCGCCGTCGACGCGGTGCGCGCGGGTACCGCGGACGGCGCGCTGGTGCCCCTGGAGAACTCCGTCGAGGGCGCGGTGGCCGCGACGCTGGACGAGCTTGCCGGCAACGGCGCGCCGCTGATCATCGCCGAGGAGACCTACCTGGCCGTGCTGTTCGACCTGCTTGTGCGGCCGGGCACGACGCTTGACGGCGTCCGAACGGTGGCCACCCACCCGCACGCCGAGGCGCAGACCCGGCGCTGGCTGCTCGCCAAGGTGCCCGATGCGAACGTCGTCTTCGTCGGCTCGACCGCGGGCGGGGCACGGGCGGTGGCGCAGGGGGAGTACGACGCTGCGGTCGCGCCGCCGTTTGCCGGTGAGCTGTACGGGCTCGCGAGCCTCGCCACCGATATCGCGGACAACCGCGGCGCGGTCACCCGATTCGTGCTGCTGGCCCGGCCGGCACCGCCGCCCAAGCCGACCGGCAACGACCGCACCACGCTGGTCGCGTACCTGCGCGAGGACCACGCGGGCGCGCTACTCGAAATCCTGACCGAATTCGCTGCCCGGGCGGTAAACCTCACCCGCATCGAGTCGCGTCCCACCAAGAACCGCATCGGGCACTACTGCTTCTCGATCGACTGCGAGGGGCATATCGACGACGAACGGGTCGGTGACGCGGTCGCGGCACTGCACCGCATCTGCGCGGATGTCCGCTACCTCGGCTCATACGAGCGCCGTGACGGCGTGCAGACGCCGGTGCCGCTTGGTCGTGCGGATCAGGACTTCAGCGACGCCCGCGCCTGGCTGGCCCGGGTCCGGGCGACCGGGACGAGCTGACCGTCAGCGATGAGCGCTCGCGCGAACAGCGACGCGTCCGGCGGATATCAGAGGTACAAGCCGGTATTCGGCTCGACGCGTTGCGCCGCCAGAGCATGGATGTCCCGCTCACGCAGCAGGAGGTAGTCCTCGCCGGCGATCTCCACTTCATTACGCTCGTCGGGGCTGAACAGCACGCGGTCACCGACCTCGACGGAGCGCACGTGATTGCCCACTGCCAGCACCTCGGCCCAGATCAGCCGGGTCGCAACCTTGGCGGTTGCCGGGATGACGATGCCGCCGGACGAGCGCCGCTCGCCGTCCTCGTGGGGCACGCGCACGAGGACGCGGTCGTGCAGCATCTTGATCGGCAACCGGTCTGTCACGCCGTCGAGGGTAGTGACCTAACCCCAGCCCAGTTCATGCAGGCGCCGTTCGTCGATGCCGAAGTGGTGGCCGATCTCGTGGACCACGGTGATCGCGACCTCGCGGGCGACCTCGTCCTCGTCCGCGCACATGGCCGTGATCGGCAGTCGGTAGACGGTGATCGTGTCGGGCAGCGCGAACGTGTAGTCGGACAGTCGCTCGGTCAGCGCAGTGCCGTGATAGACGCCGAGCAGCGATGGCTCGTCCGGATCTTCGTCGGCGACCTGGATGACCACATTGTCTAGCAGGCGCAGCAGTTCGGGTGGGATCGAGTCGAGCGCCTCGCCGACGAGCTCCTCGAAGCGGCGGGGCGATACGTCGAGCACGGCGACATTGTCGCGGCTCAGTAGCCTTGGTGCGTGATCGACCTTCGAGTGGTGCGTGAGGACCCGGATCGGGTGCGCGCATCGCAACGCGTCCGCGGTGCGGACGAACTGCTCGTCGACCGGCTGCTCGCCGCCGACGACAGGCGCCGCGCGGCTGTAAGCAGAGCGGACGAGCTGCGCGCTGAGCAGAAGGCGCTCGGTCGCGAGATCGGCAAGGCGTCGCCGGACGAACGTCACACGCTGCTCGCCAAAGCGAAGCACCTCGCGGACGAGGTCAAATCCGCGGAGGCCGACGAACACGCGGCTGATTCAGCGCTGCGCGAGGCACACCTCGCCCTTCCCAACATCGTCGAGGACGGCGTGCCCCCCGGAGGGGAGGACGACTTCGTCACGCTCGAGACTGTCGGTACGCCGCCGACCGTCGCGCACCCACGCGACCACGTCGAGATCGGCAGCACACTCCAGGCGATCGATACCGACCGCGGCGCGAAGGTCAGCGGCGCGCGCTTCTACTTCCTCACCGGCATCGGCGCCCAGCTGGAGCTGGCCCTGGTCAACCTCGCGATGGAGCAGGCGCAGGCGTCCGGGTTCACCCCGATGATCGCCCCAGCGCTGGTCAAGCCGGAGGCGATGGAGGGCACCGGCTTCCTCGGCGCCCACGCGCCGGAGGTGTACCACCTGGAGCAGGACGACCTCTACCTCGTCGGAACTTCCGAGGTGGCGCTGGCCGGCTATCACGCGAACGAAATCTTGACGGGGCTGCCCCGCCGTTATGCGGGATTCTCGTCGTGCTTCCGTCGTGAGGCCGGCTCGTACGGCAAGGACACCCGGGGCATCATCCGGGTCCACTGGTTCGACAAGGTCGAGATGTTCTCCTACGTCTCGGTCGACGAGTCACAGGACGAGCACCAGCGGCTGCTTGCCTGGGAGCGTGAGTTCATCGACAAACTCGAGCTCGCGTACCGGGTGATTGACACCGCAGGCGGCGAGTTGGGCGCAAGCGCTGCCCGCAAGTACGACATCGAGGCGTGGTTCCCCTCACAGGGCCGGTACCGCGAGCTGACGTCCACATCGAACTGCACCACGTTCCAGGCCCGCCGGCTGAACATACGCCAGCGTACGGGGTCGGGTACCGAGCCGGTCGCCACGCTGAATGGCACGCTGTGCGCGGTCGCGCGCACGATCGCCTGCCTGCTCGACCATCACCAGCAGCCCGACGGCACCGTGTACGTGCCGTCCGCGTTGCGCCCCTGGCTGGGTGGCCGCGAGGTCCTGGCTCCGGCATGAGGGTGCGGCTGCTCGCCAGCGACCTCGACGGCACGCTGGTGCGCGGCGACGGCACGGTTTCCGCGGCGTCGCGCGCGGCCCTCAAGCAGGCCGCCGAAGCTGGCCTCCTTGTCGTGTTCGTGACCGGACGTCCGCCGCGGTGGCTGCATGAAATCGGCGACCAGACCGGGCACACCGGCGTGGCGGTGGCCTCGAACGGCGCGGTGCTGTACGACCTACGCACCGAGACGGTGCTCCGCGAGCGGTCGCTGCCGCCGCAGCTGCTCGCCACGCTGACCGCCGACCTGCGTGCCGCGTTCCCAGCCGTGCGCTTCGGCCTCGAGTACGGGACGGCATTCGGCTACGAGCCGGGCTACCGCCACGACTGGGAAATCAATCCGAGTCAGGACCGCCATGGCAACCCGATCCCGGTGCCGCGGATCGCCCCGCTCGATCGGCTCCTCGCCGTACCGGCCGTGAAGCTGCTCGCCAAGAACCATGCCGCGGACGCGGATTGCTTCCTGGCCACCGCTGCCGAGGTGATCGGTGACCGGGCGACGGTCACCACGTCATCGCGGCACGGCCTGCTCGAGATCGCGGCGCCCGGCGTGACGAAGGCGAGCGGCCTGGCCGAGGTGGCCACCAGCCACGGCATCGGCCCAGCCGAGGTCGTCGCGGTCGGCGACATGCCCAACGACGTCGCGATGCTGTCGTGGGCCGGTCGGGCGTACGCGGTGGCCAACGCCCACCCCTCGGTGCTGGCGGTCGCCGACGAGGTGCTGCCGTCCAACGACGACGACGGTGTCGCGGTGCTTATCGAGCGGTTGCTGCGCTAGCCTATGTCGGACTCGACATAGGAGGCTGTAGTGCGCCGGGCCGCGGTGTTGCTCCTCCTGGTGCTGTGCGCCGCCGGCTGCGCGGCCGGCTTGCATCCTGCGAGGACAGCGTCGCCGAGCACGCCGCCGTCCCCGAGCACCTCGACGGTGGCCAATCCGAAGCTGAACGAGCGTTGCCCGAACCAGACCGACGGCATCAGGGCGGTGCCGTTCACGTTCCCCGCCGGCGACGGCACCCCGCTGCTCGGCCTGGAGCTGGGGACCGGGACGCGTGGCGTCGTCATGGTGCACGAGCTCGGCGGCGACGGGCTGTGCGGCTGGCTGCCCTACGGCAACTATCTCGCTCAGCACGGCATGCACGTGCTGCTCTACGACACGCGCTGCACGGGCGCCTCCACCTGCCCGAGCGGCGACCGGTCGGCTGACATCGTGTCGGACGCCGCAGGCGCGAAAGCCGAGCTGATCCGGCATGGGGCGCGCAACATCGCCGTGGTGGGAGCGTCGTTCGGGGGCGCGATCGCGCTCGCGTCCGCTGTCGCGGTGCGCGGCATGGCGGCATGCGTCGTGCTGTCTGGGGACCTGTGGTCGCAAGACCTCGGCGGCATCACCGGCGAGCAGGCGGCGCATCGCCTTGCGGTGCCGCTGCTCTATGCCGTCGCGACCGACGACGGCGACCGGCTGCCGACGGCACGGCGCATCGTTGCCCTGGTCAAGCCCTCGCTCGTGACGTTACGTGTGCTCGACGGACCCGCGCACGGGTGGGACCTGCTACAGGATCAGGGCTCCGGACGCTTCACGCCACTCGCCGCCCAGGTCCTGGCCTTTCTGTCCAAGCACGCCCCTTGAC
>JBKOXO010000087.1:0-9632 GCA_046744105.1 Actinomycetota bacterium | reverse complement strand
TGCTCGGCGCCTTCGCCGGGCTGGGGTTCGTCGTGCCGCTCTTGGACGAACTCCTCCTCGGGCATCAGCCACTTGGCCCACAGGATGGCGCCTGCGCCGAGACCGACCAGCATGATGCCGAGCAGCGTTCCCAAGAGCGGGGTGTAAAAGCGGAAGTTCTGGCTGTTCCCGGGCGTCTTCCAGTGGAACGGCGCGGCGATGAACACCACGATGAACGCCACGCCGGCCAGCGCCGCAATCGCAAAGAGCGCGGCGACAGCCCGTTCCGATCGCTTCTCCGCTTTCGTCCCGGGTACCGGGAAACGATTGCGCCGATGCACGGCGTAGACGCCGTCAGTGTGTGCCCCGGCGATCATCGCCTGCTCCGTGCTCATCTCCCGGAGCTCGTCCTCGCTCGGGATGTCCGGCCCCGTCGAGCTCACGTCTTGGCTCCGATCCACAAGATCACGATCATCAGCGCGCCGATGCCGAGAATCCAGGTCACCAGACCCTCGGACACGGGTCCGATCCGGTCCAGTCCGTTTCCGCCCGGGTCCTTGGACGCCTTGAGCGTCTGGACGTAGCTCAGGATCTCCTTCTTCTGCTCGGGGGTCAGCTGGTTGTCGCTGAAGACCGGCATGTTCCCGGGGCCGGTGAGCATGGCGGCGTAGAGCTGCTGGTCGCTGGCGTTGCGCAACCCCGGCGCGTTCTTGCCGGCGGAGAGCGGCGCGCCGCGGCCGGTCGCGCCGTGGCAGGACGCGCAGGTTTCCAGGTACAGCTGACTACCTGCGCCCAGCCGCGCGTCAGGCACCCGCAGATCACCCGTGGGCACTTGCGGACCGCCGCCAAGCGACTCGACGAATGCGCCGAGCTGATTGATCTGCTCCCCGTCGAACTTCGAGGTCTTTCGCGGCATGCTGCCACCCTGCGCGGACGCCGGCATCCGCCCGGTGCTGACCTGGAAGTACACCGCGGCGGATCCGACGCCGATCAAGGACGGGCCGCGTCCCGGCACACCCTGGAGACTGGTGCCGTGGCAGGTGATGCAGCTGGTGTTGTACAGCTGGCGGCCGGCGTCGATGTCCTGCTGGCCGGTGCGTGAGTCGTTGGCGCCGGACGAGCCTGCGAATACCGTGTAGATGCCGCCGACGGCGCCCAGCGCGACGAGCAGTGCCACGCCACTGGCGACACGGCGCCGCCACGGCTTGCGAGTCCGCTTCCGCTTCGGCGCCGGACGCTCCGGATCGGCGCCGGTGGCCGAGACCGCGGGCTCGAAGCCGAGCTCGTCCACGTCGTGACTCACGCGGCCGTCCTCTCTCGAGCTACTCATCGGCTGCACCGGTCCACTCCGATTCGCTTCGCTCATCGGATGAGGTAGATCGTCGCGAACAGGCCGATCCACACCACGTCCACGAAGTGCCAGTAGTACGAGACCACGATCGCTGCCGTGGCCTGCGCGGGTGTGAACCGCCCCAGCGTCGTCCGGATCAGGTAGAAGACAAACGCGACCAGCCCCCCGATGACGTGCAAACCGTGGAAACCGGTGGTCAGGAAGAACACCGATCCGTAGCCGGTGGCCGAGATCGTGTTGCCGTCGCCGACCTGCATCCGATACTCGTTCGCCTGGCCCAGCACGAAGATCAGGCCCATCACGAACGTGATCGTGAACCAGCGGCGCAGTTTGAAGACGTCGCCCTTCTCAGCGGCGAACACGCCCCACTGGCAGGTGAAGCTCGACGCCACCAGCACAATCGTGAACGGCAACGCGTAGGCGGGGATGCCGTGCCACAGATCGAGGTTGACCGTCTCACCGCTGGGCAGCGTCATCGGCCAATCGTTGGAGTGCACCGACCGGATCGTGAAGTACATCGCGAACAGGCCGGCGAAGAACATGAGCTCGCTCGACAACCACACGATGGTGCCGACGCTGACCAGGTTCGGCCGCGTCAGCGAGTGCACCTGGCCGGACTCGAAGCGAGGCGCGCTGGCAGTCGAGGTCACAGATCGCATTATTGCTGTGCGCGCGGCGGGCGGAGTCAGGGGGGTAGGGCGTGTCCGGTGGGCGTGCCCGGCCGCGGATACGATGCCGGCATGCCTGCGCAGACGAGCGTTCCGGCGTCCGTCGTCGTCTACAGCAACCGGCCCGAGATACGGTCCGCCGTGCGTACCGCGGTGGGACGGCGCCCGGCCCCGGGCCTGCCGCGCATCGACTGGGTCGAGTGCGCCACCAGTGCCGAGGTCGTCGAGCAGATCGACCTCGGCGAGATCGACCTGGTGATCCTCGACGGCGAGGCGCAGCCCACGGGCGGCATGGGGTTGGCCCGCCAGTTCAAATACGAGATCGACGACTGCCCGCCGATCATCGTCCTGGTCGCGCGCAAGGACGACCAGTGGCTCGCGCAATGGTCCCTCGCCGACGGCGTGATCATCCAGCCACTGGATCCGATCGCAGCGGGCGAAGCGGTGGCCGAGCAGTTGCGCAAGCGGATCTCCGGCATCCCCGTGGTGCGATGAAGGGTGGCGGCCGGGCAGCGGAAGGCGACACCGGCAATGGCGACCACAACGCGATGAGCGCACTGACCTATCCCGCCGTACGCGGATCCGCGTCTCCACCGCTCGCTCCGCTCGGGTGGATCCGTGGCTCCGCTCCGCGCCTGCGGCGCGGGCCGCGTCGCGGCGGCGGGGCTCTTCGCGCGAGCGCTCATCGCACTTCGCCCGGCGGGATGGAACCGTGAACACCTGGCCGGCGGTGCTCGGCGCGCTGATGCGCGGCGAGTCGCTCGCCGCAGCGGATACCGCCTGGGCGATGGACGAGATCATGAGCGGCGAGGCGACGCCCGCGCAGCTTGCCGCGTTCGTCGTCTTGCTGCGCGCAAAGGGTGAGACGACCGACGAGCTCGCCGGACTGGTCGACACAATGCTGGCTCGCGCGACGCGGGTTCCGCTTGACGGGCGGGCCGTCGACATCGTCGGCACCGGCGGTGACCTCGCCCACACCGTGAACATCACCACGATGGCTGCCTTGGCCGTCGCCGGATCGGGGCGGCGCGTCGTCAAGCACGGCAACCGCAGCGCCTCGTCGCAGTGTGGGTCGGCCGATGTCCTCGAGGAGTTGGGGGTGGTGATCGACCTGGGCGCCGTCGGGGTGGCGGCGACCGTCGCCGAGGTGGGCATCGGGTTCTGCTTCGCGCCGGTGTTCCACCCGGGCATGCGCCACGCCGGACCGCCGCGGCGCGAGATCGGCGTCCCGACGGCGTTCAACGTGCTAGGTCCGCTGACCAACCCGGCCCAGCCGGCCGCGTCCGCGGTGGGCTGTGCGGACCGGCGCATGGCACCGTTGATGGCCGAGGTGTTCGCCCGGCGGGGCCACACCGCGCTCGTGTTCCGGGGCGACGACGGGCTGGACGAGCTGACCACCACCACCACCTCGAGCATGTGGGTAGCCACCGCCGGCGGCGTCCACGAGACCACCGTCGACCCGCGCGCCTTCGGGCTAGCCATCGCCTCACCCGACGACCTGCGCGGCGGTGACCGGCCCTATAACGCTGGCGTGGCGCGTGAGGTGCTTGCGGGGCGCGATGGCGGCGCCCGGGAGGCCGTGCTGCTCAATGCTGGGGCGGCCATTGCGACCTACGATGGCATCGACGGACCGTCCACAGTGGACACCGCGATCGCGAAGGGCATCGATGAGGCACGCCGCGCGATCGACTCCGGCGCGGCGGCACAGCTGCTCGACCGGTGGGTGGCAGCCAGCCAACGGGCGCGATGAGCGCTCGCCTCGAGCGGTTCGTGATCTTGGACGTACGGTTGCCTGACGACCACAACTCCAAGATCACCGGACAAGCGCAGCGGTTGAGTCATTCAGTCGGCTGATTCGACGCCGATCGAGAACGCCGCGTCGAGGTCGTGACGGGAGTAGGCGCGGAATGCGATGTGCGTATCGGTGTGCAGCACGCCGGGCACCTTCGACATCCGGCCGGCGATCACTTCGGCGATCTGGTCGAACTCGCGCACACGCACCACGGCGATGAGGTCCACGTCGCCAGCCACCGAGTACACCTCGCTGACCCCGTCAAGGTCGGCAATCTGCTGCGCCACTTCGGGGATCTTGTCGGTCTCGACAGACACCATCACGATCGCGGTGATCACGGCTGCTCCTGCTCCTCGCCCGAGCCTCGTCGCCGCTCATCGTAGGAGCGGACGCTACGCCGATGCGCGCGCCGGGCGGTGCGACATGCGCAGGTGGCGCCGATCGGAGAACGGATCGAGGGCGTTGCGGCCCGCGTCGCTGCCGAGGAACGCCCGCATCCCGCCCGCGCCAAAGGCGGGGGATGCCCAGGGCTGCGAGGTCAGCACCAGCCTGGTGCCGGGCTCGTCGAGCCAGCGCAGAATGCACTCCGTCTCCTCGGCGAGCGCCGCCCGCAGTGGCCCTGCGCGGGGGTTGACCGTCTCCGCGGTGGCCCGCAGCGCGTCGACGACGGGCCATGGCGGCATGCCGCGTGGCGCGAGCCCGGCGGCGACGAGGCGCCCATGCCGCACAACCGACAGCTGCCAGCCTCCGGAACCGTCGGGGCGCGCCGCGACCAGTTCGGCGATGGACGTCAGCGCGTCGAGGCGCTGCATGCGGGCGCAGGCCCGCACCAGGGCAGCGACCCGGTCGCGCACCACGGCGGCGTGCTCGAAGCGCTGCTCGCCGGCTAGCCGCGCCAGCCGCTCGCGAAGCGGGTCCACCAGCGGCCGCACATCGCCGGTCCACGCCGCGCGCACGAGGGCAACCAACTCGGCGTACGAGCGCGCCTCGGGCTGCTCGCAGGGCGCCGAGCAGCGGCCGATGCCCGCCAGCGCGCACGCTGCCCGCACTACGCGGAGCAGCGACAGTCGATCGCTGCACTGGCGCAACGGCACGGCATCGTGGATTGCGTCGCGCACTGTTTCGGCCTGCCGGCGCGAGCGCAGCGGGCCCAGGTAGCACGCGCCGTCGTCGCGGCGTTCACGCACGATGGACAGCCGCGGGAATGCCTCGTCGGTGAGCTTGAGCCACATGGAGCGTTCCGGGAATTTCGACCGCCGGTTATAGCGCGGTTTGTACGCGGCGATCAGCCGTAGTTCGCGCACCTGTGCCTCGAGCGGGTGGGCGCACTCGATCGGGTCGACCCGCTCGGCCAGCCCGACCATCTCGCCCATGCGGCTGCGCGTCTCGCTGGCGACGAAATACTGCCGTACCCGGGCGCGCAAGTTCCGGCTGGTGCCCACGTAGAGCGGCTCGCCCCGCGCGTCCCGGAACACGTACACGCCCGGGCGGGACGGCAGGTGGTCTGCCAGGTGCCGCTTGCGCCGCTGCGCGTCCGACACCTGTGCGGTGAATGCGCGAAGCTCCGGCAGCGACTGCACGCCGAGGTTGCCCACCCGGTCGAGCAGCCCGTGGAGCACGTCGACGGTGGCGCGCGCGTCGGCCAGTGCCCGGTGCACCGGCTCGGTTGCGGCGTGGAAGTAGATCGCCAAGGTGGCGAGCCGGCAGTTGGGCACCTCGTCCCGGGTGAGCACGCGCCGCGCGAGCACCGCGGTGTCGATCACCTCGAACCGCGGCCACGCGACGTCCAGCCCGGTGCACGCGGTGCGGAGGAATCCCACGTCGAACGGCGCGTTGTGCGCGACCAGGACGCTGCCCCGCGCGAACTCGAGGAAGGCCGGTACGACGGCCCCGACGGGTGGCGCCGTGGCGACCATGGCGTCGGTGATGCCGGTGAGCACGCTCACATACGGATCGATCGCCCGGCCCGGATCGACCAGTGTCTGGAACTCGCCAAGGACCGCTCCGGTGCGCACCTTCACTGCGCCGATCTCGGTGATCGAGTCCGACCCCGCGGCACCGCCCGTCGTCTCCAGATCGACGACGGTGAATGTCGTCTCGCGCAGCGGCTCGTCCAGCTCGTCGAAGCTCGGCTGGATCATGATCTCGCTGGGCGCTGCCGTCACGCTCTGGACGGTAGGTCCAGGGTCTGACGGAAACGCGACGGCGCGCGCAACACGCCGGGACGTAACCTCGCGGCATGACCGATCAGCGGGAGGGTACGCACGACGACCGAGTCGTGCTGAGTGAGCCTGCCCGCCAGCAGTTGGTCACGATCGCCGCCGATCTCGTGGGGCGGCTGCCGGCGGACGAGCTGCCGGTCTCCCTGCGGCCGTTCGCCCGGTTCACGCCGACGAAGCGAGCCCGCCTGGGGGGAACCCAGCTCGCCGCCGCCTTGGACGCGGACGATGCATTCCGTGCCCGGGTGGCCGACGCCGTCGCCGAGGCGCTGCCGCAACTCACCGCCGCGGTGCGTGATGGGGAGTCCACAGCGGCGTCCGATCCGGTCGACACCGCCGTCGTCGCCTACCTAGTACGGCCGGCCGACTGGCAGCGTGTTGTCGCGCAGGCCAATGACCGCCACGCCGCTGAGCGTGCGGACAGCCGAGCCAGCGCCGCCGAAGTGGCTCAACTGCGCGCGCGCATCGACGAGCTCAAAGGGCGGCTGCGGGCCGAGGTGGCGCAGGGCAAGGCCGCGGTGGCCGGCGCCGCGAGCGCGGCCGAGGCGGACCTCGCCAGCCTGCGCAAGCAGTTGCGCGCCCGCACCGGTGAACTGCGCGCCGCCGAGCGGGCGCGTGACGAGGCGCAGGCGGCCGCCGCCGATGCAACCCGCCGCGCGGAAGCTGCCGAGAACGCCCGGGAGGCCGAGACCCGGCGGCTGCGGTCCCGCCTCAGCGAGCTGGAACGTGCGGTGGAGTCGGCGCGCCGGGGCGCGCGCGCCGAACGTGATGTGGACGACGCCCGGCTATGGCTGCTCGTCGACACGCTTACCGAGGCTGCCGCCGGCATTCGCCGCGAGCTTTCGTTGCCCGCGCCTGCCACGCGGCCTGCTGACAGCGTCGGCTCGGCGGAGGCGCCAATGCAGCGTCGGGTCGTCGGCGATCCGGCCGCGCTCGACGCCCTGCTCGCGCTGCCGAACATCCACCTGATCGTGGACGGCTACAACGTGACCAAGGCCGGCTATGGCGAGTTGCCGCTCGCGGACCAGCGCACGCGCCTCGTCGGCGCGCTGGCCGCGGTGGCCGCCCGCTCCGGCGCTGAGATCACGGTTGCATTCGACGGCGGGCGGCGGCCGCCTGCGATGCCGCCGACGCCGCGCAGCGTCCGCGTGCTGTTCAGCGCGCCTGACGAAATCGCCGACGATCTGATCCGGCGGTTGGTGGCGGCCGAGCCGCCCGGGCGTCCGTTACTCGTGGTGTCGTCGGACCGGCAAGTGGCGCTCGATGTGGGCCGCGACGGCGCATGGACGGCGGACGCGGCGGTACTGCTGGCGCGCTTCGGGCTTGCCTGATACGCCAATCCGGAAATTGTCAGCACGTCTACCTAGCCTCCTCGAGAACGCCGAACAAACGACGGAGGCGATCGGATGATCATTGACTGCGAGACCTGTCACGTGCGGGACGTCGCCTGCGATGACTGCGTTGTCTCAGTTTTGCTTGGCAAGGCAGGGACCTCTGTGGACTTCGACGAGGACGAGCACCGGGCGGTCGGCGCCCTGGCGGAGCACGGGCTCGTGCCTCCGCTACGGCTTGTGCCAGTGGTTGCAGTCACGCATCGTGATATAGCGTAAGCGGCTCCAAAAAAGGTCGTTGCCTGTTATTGCTGCGGGCTCAGCGCTGTCGTACCCTTTGCGCGACTTTCCGGTCAGCTGGCTCCCAAAACCGGGGGGGTCACGGAGAGTCACCGCTGAATCGCAGCGGTGTCGAGACCCTGCATGCGGGGCGGGGTATCGGGGCCAGCGAACCGGGGACCCATACGTAGCACCGGGGTGAATCGGTACGGCGGTTCGTCGTGGCCTGTCGCGGCGTTCCCCCGCACCGTAGGGCTTCTTCCGGCCCGAACCCGTCAGCTAACCCGGTAGGCGGTACGAGGAAGAAGGAGTTCCGCCAACCGTGGCGTTGACTCGGACCCCCAGCCGTGTTCGATCGCTGCTAGCCGGTATCGCGGTGGCCGCCCTCATCGCGACAGGCGCACTCGTGCTGCCACATGTCGCAGGTGCGAGCCCGGGACAGCCGACGATCGAGGAAGTCAAGGCGAAACTCGACAAGCTCGCTCACCAGAACGAGATCCTCGCCGAGCAATACAACAAGGCTGCGGCCGAGGTGAAGGCGGAGCAGAAGGCCGCGGACGCCGCCCAGCGCAACGCGCTCACCGCGGCCGCCAACTTCGACAAGGCGCGCGCCCGCCTCGGCCAGACGATCACCGCCGAGTACGAGTCGGCGTCGTTCAGCCACGCCGGCGCGCTGCTCACCAGTCGCGACGGGCAAAGCTACCTCGACACGCTGGACACGCTGACCCTCATCTCGTCGCACCGCGCGGAGATCGTGGCGCAGATCAAGGCAATGCGGTTGAAGGCAAAGGCCGCACAGGCGCAAGCTTCCAAGCTGCTCGCTGCCGCGCAGGCCGAGGCGGCCAAGGTCGACAAGCAGAAGAAGCGGATCCAAGCCGACACGAAGAAGTTCAAGAGCCTCCTCGCCACGCTCACCGCACAACAGCAGGCGACGTACACGAGCGGCGGCACGGTACCCGCTGCCGTGGGCAACATCGGTGTCGGCAAGGCTCCGAACGCGCGGGCCCAGGCGGCCGTCGATTTCGCGATCGCCCAGGTCGGGAAGGCATACGTGTTCGCCGCGGCCGGGCCGGATGCGTGGGACTGCTCCGGCCTGACGATGGTGGCCTGGAAGCAGGGGGGCGTGGACCTGCCGCACTTGGCGTCGGCGCAGTACAACTACGGCAGGCATGTGTCCTACAACCAGCTGCGGCCGGGGGACCTGATCTTCCTGTACAGCCCCATCAGCCACGTCGAGATCTACGTCGGCGCCGACCTCGCCGTGTCAGCAGCGGATGAGGCTCTCGGCGTACGGTACGTGCATCCGTCGCAGGACATGCAGGACTGGGCCGGCGCGACACGGCTCGCGTGACAGCTACCGGGAACGAGGCCGGCGGGGCGGGTACCGAAAACGGGCCCGCTCTGCTGTCACGTCGATAGCGCGGCAGCTTGCCGGACGCCGGCCAAGGCCGTCGACGTGGCGCTGCGTACCGTCGTGCACATGAGCCCGGCCGAGTTCACCGCGCCCGGGCGCGCTCAGGTCCGACGCACGCTGATCGTGACCAATGACTTTCCGCCTCGGCAGGGCGGCATCCAGTCCTTCGTGCACGAGGTGGCGATCCGGCAGCCGCCGGGCTCGATCGTGGTCTATGCGTCCGACCATGACGGTGCGCGCGTATTCGACGCGGCGCAGCCGTTTCCGGTGATCCGGCATCCGAGCGGCCTGCTCCTGCCGACGCCGGCCGCGCGCCGGCGCATCACGGCCGTTGCCCGCGAGCACGCCTGCCGCGCGGCGTGGTTCGGCGCCGCCGCTCCGCTCGCCGTGCTCGCTCCAGCGCTACGCGCGGCCGGCGCGGAACGCATCGTCGCCACGACGCACGGGCACGAGGCGGGCTGGGCGATGCTGCCCGGCGCGCGGCAGGTGCTGCGACGCATCGGTGGCACGTGCGACGTGGTGACGTACCTGAGCGAGTACTTCTCGAGACGTCTGGCGCCGGCGTTGGGTCCGCGGGCGACGCTGGGCCGGCTCACACC
>JBKOXO010000053.1:0-11932 GCA_046744105.1 Actinomycetota bacterium | reverse complement strand
GCCTCGTACTGGCCAAGCCCGTTTAGCAGCACCCCCTCCATCCATCCCGCACTGACCACGCCGATCCCCTCGCCGCGCTCCTCGACCTCGGCGGTCATCGCGGCGATTAGCTTGGCCGCCAGGTCGTCGTCTCCCCACCAGGCAGCGAGCAACTGCGCTGAGTAGGGCGGTTCCCAGACCTCGGTTCCCTCGGAGACCGCCGTTTGCTCTGCGAGCAGTAAGCGCGCAGCCGCCAGGTCGCCGGCGAGGATCCGCATGACGATCTGGACGGTCAAGGCCATGGGCAGCATGGCGAGCGCGCCGTGGTCGCGGGCCAGTTGGACGAAGCGGTTCCCCAGCGCGTCCCAGGCCTCATCGTCCAAGAGGTCCGCCGCCGCTGTCGTTACGGCGAACCAGATCCAGCGCAGTTCCTCCTCGGCGGACATGTCCAAACCCCGGAACGCGCGCAGCGCCTGCCGCAGGATCGGCACGCTGCTCGCGTACCCGTCGGTGTAGCGCACGGCCAGACCATCGAGCAACAGATCAGGCGCCTTCACAGGATCGCCGGGCGCCGGGGCTGCGCGCGCGGCCTCAGCGACCTCGCGCAGGGTGGCGCCGCCAGCCAACTGGGCGGCGAACCAGCCGGCCCGGATCGCCTCGAGGTAGGTATCGCGGGCCAGCCGCGCATCCAGCGACGTCAGCTCGACGGCGGCCCTGAGCAGCAGCGAGATGGTGTCGCCCCCGCGGTTCATGCTGAAGGCGATGCGCCCGCGCAGTAGATCCGCGCGGGCGCGGTCGAACTCGTCCTGCAGCCTCGCATCCGCCAGCGCCAACAGCCTCAACGGCGCGTCGGTCATGCCGGCCTGGTGCATGGCCTGCGCCGCGGCGAGCGCCCGCTGTCCTCGCTGCTCGCGGCCCGGTGTCAGCTCGGATGCTCGCTCGAGAAAGGCGCCGGCGGCCGCCAGTCCACCGCGCGCCTGCGCCCGACCGGCGCTGCGTTCCAGCTCGGCGGCCACATCCTCGTCCGTGCCGACGACGGCCTGAGCACGGTGCCAGGCGCGCCGGTCCGGATCGACGACCGGGTCGGTGACCTGCGCCAGCGCCTCGTGCGCACGCCGCCGCTCTTCGGGCGTGGCCGCGTGGTAGATCGCCGATCGCAGCAGCGGATGCCGGAAGGTCACCCGGGAACCGAACTCCACGAACCGCGCAGCCTTTTCCTGGGCGGCGAGGTCGGCGTCCGCGCTAAGGCCGAGGCGGTCCACCGCGCGCCAGACGAGCACAGGATCACCGACCGGTTCCGCGGCGGCGACCAACAGCACCTGCCGTGTTGTCGGCGACAGTGTCGCGACCTGCCGGCGGAAGCTTTCTTCGATGCGGCGCGGCAGCTCAGTGGTGCTGAACAGCCCGAACCCGCCTGCCAGTTCGGCCGGTGTGAATCCGCGCGGCAGCTCCAGCAGCGCCAGCGGGTTGCCCTGACATTCGGCGACAATCCGGTCGAGCACGCGGTCATCGACCGGGCCAGGATGCGCCAGGGCCAGCAGTGCCCGAGCATCGTCATCCGGCAGCCCTGCCACGCGCATGGCCGAAAGCCCGGCCAGCTCCGGAACGCTCGTCTGCTCGCCGCTTGCTCGTGCCGCGAAGAGCATGCCCACTGATTCGGTCCCGAGGCGTCGGGCCGCGAACCCGAGCACCTGCGCAGATGCCAAGTCCAGCCATTGCGCGTCATCGATCGACAACAGCAGGGGGCGTGCCTGTGCGACCTCAGCGAACAGTCCCAGTACCGCCAGGCCGACCATGAACCGATCCGGCGGGCTACCGCCCTCGAGGCCGAAGGCGGTGCGCAGCGCGGCGCGCTGAGGCGCTGGAAGAGGGTCCAGCTCCGTGAGCATCGGCACGCACACCTGATGCAACGCGGCGAACGCGATCTCGCGCTCAGCCTCGACCCCGGAAGCTCGAATGGCGCGGCAGCCGGTGGCCTGCTCGAGCGTGTAGTCCAGCAGTGCGGTCTTTCCGATGCCGACGTCCCCCCAGAGCACCATTGCTCGGCTCTGGCCGGTGCGGACGTCAGCGACGACGCGGTCGAGTTCGTCGCATTCGCTGCGCCTGTCCAAGAGCACCGGATGGACCCCCGGGAAAGGTGAGGCCGGATCAAGGCCACGTCGAGTATCGCGCCTATTCCTGCCACGAGCCATGCGCTATGGCTGATCACTCAAGCGGCCTTCCCGTCGCCCGATACCTGAGGTACGCCCCCGGATGCGTCCCTGGCGCCGGCCCGCGAGCGCGGCGCGAGCATGCCTGAAACGAGACCCTTTGCAGAGGCTGGGTTCGGCCGATGAGCTAACAGCGGAGTGTCTTGATGGCGTTGGCGTTGTCGGTCGACATCAGCGGGCAAAGGACGTCACCGGGCGGCACCCACGAACACGTTCGCGACGTCGTCGACTTAGGCTGCGCCTTGGGTGCGAGGCGGAAGATCAACCCGGGTGGCGATGGTTGCGCTTGTCCTCGCTGTTTCCGTGGGGGAGCGGCGCCAGAACCTCCAGGCGGCACCGCCCGGCTCGCCGGGTTTGGGCGCGGACAGGCAGGCAGCGGCAGGCGCGGCGTGATCATGGTGGGCGACCGTGACCGCCGCGGCGCTCAGCGTTGCAGTTGCCGACGGGAGGTGATGCCGAGTTTGGCGAAGATCCCGCTGAGGTGCCATTCCACGGTGCGCCGGCTGATGAATAGTCGAAGCGCGATCTCCTGATTCGACAGCCCCTCGCGGACCAAGCGAGCGATCTGCGCTTGTTGCGCGCTGAGTTGGCTAGAGGTTTCGACGCTGCGTTTCCGGACGGTCTCGCCGGTGGCAGCGAGCTCGCCGGCGGCCAGTCCGGCGAAGCCGTCCATGCCCATGTCGGTGAACATCGCGTGCGCCGTGCGCAACTGATCGCGGGCGTCGTTGCGCCGGTTGTGTCGGCGTAGCCATTCCCCGTAAGACAGGTGTGCTCGCGCGAGCTCGCCGCGGATGCGGGTGCGGGCTAGGTGGTCGATCGCAGCCTGGAAGTGGGGCTCGGCGGCGTCGGGGTCGCTGACAAGCGCCTCGCAGCGCGCCTGCAGGCCGAGTGCCCAGTCGGTGCCGCTGGCCCGGGTGGTCGCCGCGAGGCGCTGAACCGCCTCAGTGGCGACCTGATGCCGACCGGTGTGGGCGGCGGCCGTCACCAACTCCACCAGTGCGAGCGAGGTCGTAATGGCCGCCTCCTGCCAGGATTCGACGGCCCGGTGCGCCGCGGTGAACGCGGCCTCGTACCGGCCGAGCCCGTTGCACAGCACCCCCTGCATCCACCCGGCGGCGACCACGCCGAGTCCCTCGCCACGCCGCTCGACCTCGGCGGTCGTCGCGGGGATTAGCTCGGCCGCTAGGTCCTCGTCGCCCTGCCAGGCGGCGAGCAGCTGCACGGCGTAGGGCGGATACCAGACTTCGATCCCCTCGGAGACCGCCATTTGCTCCGCGAGCAGTAAGCGCGCCGCAGCCAGGTCGCCGGCGATAATCTGCATGATGATCTGGACGGTCAAGGCCATGGGAAGCATGGCGAGCGCGCCGCTATCGCGGGCCAGCTTGACATAGCGGCTCGGCAGCGCGTCCCAGGCTTCATCGTCGAGGAGGTCCGCCGCCGCTGTCGTGGCGAACCAGCTCCAGCGCAGTTCCTCCTCAGCGGACATGTCCCGACTGCGGAATGCCCGGAGTGCTTGCTTGAGGATCGGCGCCCCGCTCGCGTAGCCGTCGGTGTAGCGCACGGCCAGACCATCGAGCAATAGATCGGCTGCCCGTACCGGCGAGACCGGCGGGGGGGCGTGGCGAGCGGCCTCAGCGACCTCACGCAGGCTGGCGCCACCGGCCAGGTGGGCGGCGTACCAGCCGGCCCGGATCGCCTCGAGGTAGGTGTCACGGGCCATCCGCGCATCCAGCGGTGCCAGCTTGACGGCGGCCTTGAGCAGCAGCGAGGGGGTGTCGCCGCCGCGGTTCAGGCTAAAGGCGATGCGGCCGCGCAGCAGGTCCGCGCGGGCCCGGTCGAACTCGCCGGTCAGCCGGGCTTCCGCGAACGTCAACAGTCTCGACGCCTTTTCGGTCATGCCGGCCTGGTGTGCGGCCTGCGCTGCGGCCAGCGCCCGCTGCCCGCGCCGTTCCCAGTTCGGGGTCAGTTCGGAGGCCCGCTCGAGGAAGGCGGCGGCCGCCGCCGGTCCGCCGCGTGCCTGCGCGCGCCCGGCGCTGCGTTCCAGCTCGGCGGCTACCTCCTCATCCGGGTCGGCCGCGGCTTGGGCGCGGTGCCAGGCCCGTCGGTCCGGATCGACGACCGGATCGGTCACCTGCGCCAGCGCCCGGTGCGCATGCCGCCGCTGCTCGGGCGTGGCCGCGTGGTAGATCGCCGATCGCAGCAGTGGATGCCGGAACCGCACCCGGGAACCGAACTCTGCGAACCCCGCCACGAGTTTTTGCGCGGCGCGGTCGGCGTCCGCGCTGTGCCCGAGCCGGTCGACCGCGCGCCAGACCAGCACCGGATCGCCGACCGGCTCCACGGCGGCGACCAGCAACACCTGCCGCATCGCGGGCGACAGCGTTGCGAGTTGCCGACGGAAGCTCTCCTCGATGCGCCGCGGCAACCCCGCCGCGCCAAGCAGCCCGAACCCGCCTGCGAGCTCGGCCGGGGTGAACCCGCGCGGCAACTCCAGCAAGGCCAGCGGGTTGCCCTGACACTCGGCGATGATCCGGTCTCGCACGCGATCATCGACCGGGCCTGGATGGGCCAGCGCCAGCAGCGCGCGGGCATCGCCATCGGGCAGCCCGGCCACGCGCACCTCCGGAAGCCCGGCCAGCTGTGGAACACCGATCCGGTCGCCCGCTGCGCGGGCAGCGAAGATCATGCCCACCGATTCGGTTCCTAGCCGTCGGGCCGCGAACCCGAACACCTGCGCCGATGCCATGTCAAGCCACTGCGCATCATCGATCGACAACAGCAGTGGGCGTGCCTGTGCGGCTTCGGCAAACAGACCCAGGACCGCCAGGCCAACCATGAACGGATCCGGCGGGTTGCCGCCCAATAAGCCGAACGCGGTGCGCAGCGCCTCACGCTGCGGCACCGGGAGAAGCTCCAGCTCGTCGAGCATCGGCATGCAAACCTGGTGCAGCGCGGCGAAGGCGAGCTCACGCTCGGCCTCCACACCGGAGGCTCGGATGGCCCGGAAGCCCGCGGCCAGGTCGAGCGTGTAGTCCAGCAGCGCGGTCTTTCCGATGCCGACGTCCCCCCACAGCACCACTGCTCGGCTTTGGCCGGTGCGGACGTCAGCGACGAGGCGGTCGAGTTCCTCGCATTCGCTGCGTCTGTCCAACAGCACCGGATGGACCATCCGCGAAACGGTAAGGGCCGGATCCACGCCACGTCGAGGATCGCGCCTATTCCTGCCACGGGCTATGCGCGCTGGCTGATCACCCGCCGCCTTCCCGTCGCCCGATACCTGAGGTACGCCCCGGGTGGCTCTCGCCCGCCGGCCCGCGACCGCGGCGCGAGTATGCCTGAACAAGCCCCTTTCGCACAGGGTGGGTAGGGCCGCTAAGCGAAGACAGGGGCGTCCCGATTGCGAGCGTGTTGCCGGTCAACATCTGCGCGCCGGAGGACGTCACCTGGCAGGACGCACGAACGCTTTCGCGGCGTCGTCGACTTCGGCTGGGCATCGGGTGAGCCCGCCCGCAACCGAATCGACGTGGCGGCGTCTACCGGCACCGCGGCCTCGGGTAGAGCGCACCGGACGGCTCGTTCGTGGTCGGTCGCTCACCTGCCAGTTAGCGGTAGGCGGGGACATCCAGGAGGTTCGCGAACTGATGCGTCAGCGCCGACGGGACAAGTTCGACGTTGAAGATCCAACCGGGTTGGCATTGGTGGGTGCGAGTGTGGTTGTCGCTGGTAGCGCGGGCCGTACCGGTAATGGGCGCGATCACGTCGCCGACGCTCAAGGCGGACTCGATGTCGCCGCGAGCGTCGCCCACCGTGATTTCTGCCCGGCCTGGTCGGGTATACGTCGACGATGTCGCTGCGGGATTGTTGCTCGACGTCGGTGACTCTAGCACGGACCAGCCTGATGGCGGCGTCGACGTGGACCCGTAGGTGATCTTTGCTGCAGGCAGGTCAGCTTCTATGTCGGACATTCTCGTCCTGTCGAAGCGCAGTGGCGGTTGTGACTGCTGGTAGCTGCCCTGCTGGCTTGGGTCGGCGCTGAGCGGACTCGTGATCTGGCAGGTGCCGGGCGACGAACGTGGTGTCATCTGGTGTCCACGTTGTGAGCGTCGAATGCGGTCCTGTTCGTTCGTGGGCGTCACATGTCGAGAACGATGTCGGTGTTGGGCCGGGCGCAACAGATGAGCACTGTCCCATCGGCCGGCGTTTCCAGTGGGTCCGGCGAATAGGTGATGGCGCCGGCGAGGAGTGGCGTGATGCAGGTGTGGCAGACGCCGGTGCGGCAGGAGTACCTGGTCGGGACGTCGCACACGTCGGCCAGTTCGAGCAGCGAAGTGTGCTGCTTGGCCCAGCGCACGGTGAGACCGCTGCGGGCGAAGGCGATCTGCGGACCCGTTCCGGGCGGTCCGGGTGGCTGGTGTGGTGTCGCGTGCCGGACGTCGGTGACGCCGGGGTTGATGGCGGAGAGTGCGCTGAACACCTCGGTGTGCTGTCGGTCCGGCGCGATTCCGAGGTGTGCGAGCGCGTCGCGCATGTCGGTCATGAACGCCGCCGGGCCGCAGATGTAGGCGGTGGCATCCACTGGCAGGCCGAGGCCGGAGAGTGCAGCGAGGGTTGGCCGTCCTCGGATGCCCGAGCCGGTGTCCGGCGCGTCGGCTTCGGCCGAGGTGTAGAAGATGCGTTCGTGGGCGCGGGGCAGTGATCGTAGGAGCTGGTGTGCCTCGTCCACGAAGGCATGCTGGTCCGCGCTGCGGGCGGTGTGGATCCACCACACCTCTCGGGTGCTGCTCGCGTCGGCGAGCTCGTGGAGCATGGCCAGCACCGGTGTGACGCCGATGCCGGCCGAGATGAGCAGGACCGGGGTGGCGCCGTCGTTGAGCACGAACTCGCCGCGGGGGGCCGCGACGTCGAGGATCGAACCGGGCCGCAGCTGGGAGTGCAGGTAAGCGCTGACGATGCCATGCGGTTCGCGTTTGACGCTGATCCGATAGCTGTCTGTGCTGGGGCGTGACGAGAGTGAGTAGCTGCGCACCGGGGGCGGGTCGCCGGCTCCGGTCACTCTTAGCGTGAGGTACTGCCCGGCTCGGGCCCGCGGCAGGGCATCACCGTTCTCGGCGGTCAGGTACACCGAGGCCACCGTCGCACTCTCCGTTACGAGGTCGGCGACACGCAGCCGGTGGAAGCCCAGCCAGCCCGGCTCGACACCGACGGGCGGCTCACCAGCTGGCGTACCTCTCTCGGCGGCGTCAAGTAGGTCGCGGAAGGACTGCTGCCAACCAGGGCTCAGCGCGGGGATGTCGACGGCCGCGCGAAGCTGCTCGATGTCGCGGCCGGGCAGGTACAGCAGGGCGTCGATGTCGGCGACGCTGAGAGCGTGGCGGCCGCCCTGGGTCCGCACGATCTCGTCACCGGCCTGGACGCGGCCCTCGCTGATCACGCGGAGGTAGAAGCCGGGGCGGTGGTGGGCGACGAGCAGGGCGGGGAGTTCTGGTTCGCCGAGCCGCATGCCGACCCGGAAGCAAGTGACTCGGGGCTGGGTCACCTCGAACTCGGCCTCGCCGATGCGGTAGCGGTCGCCGATGCACACCTCGTCGTCGCTGAGCCCGTCAACGGTGAAGTTCTCGCCAAACTGGCCGAACTCGAAGTCGTCGCGGCCGAAGTGGTCCTGCCAGTAGCGGTATGACTCGATCTGGTAGACGAGCACGGCGCGCTGCTCTCCGCCGTGTCCTTTCAGGTCGCCCTGGCCGTCGCCATCGACGTTGAGCCCGCGCACCGTGCACGGCCCGTCGACCGGGTACTTCCAGATTCCGGTATAGACGGTGCGGCCCTGCCAAGTGACGTCCTTGGGCACGCCGACATTCACCGACAACAAGGTCGCCATCAGCGCCCTGCTTTCCCGGTCGCATCAGTCCTCGGGGTTTGCTCACGGCATACAGCCCGGACGTGCAGTGGCGGTACCGGGCCGATAGCCGGGCTGACCGCCGCGTCTGGCACCGGGTCAGTATCTGCAGCGGCGACCGTTGGTGGCTCGTCGTCGCACGCAGTGCGGGTCGCAGGCTGATCGGGTGTACCGGTCATGTCACGGTCCTTCTTCATTACATGAGGCCTATCCCTTTGCCTAGACGTGGACAGGGGTGGTGCCGCGGGTACGGATCTCGTCAGGGTCGAGGCCGCGGTCGAAGCCGTGGGCGATGACCGTCTGGCCCGGTTCGAGGGCAAGTTTCTTGTCGTCGAGGTAGACGTCGATCTTGTCCGGTTCGAAGGAGACGAGGTCGGCGACGCGAGCGACTTCGGGCCACGCCTGGGGATAGGACCAGGCTGCGCCGCTACGCTCGCCGATGTCGTAGTAGCTGGCCAGGCCCTTGTACGGGCAGAACGTCTGGTCTTCCGTCAGTGTCAACGCGCTTCCGTCGATGTCTTCACGGGGCACGTACCAGCGTGGCGCGAATCCCGATTCGTAAAGTGCGAGCGGGCGGTTGGTGTCGGCGACGACCCGGTCGCCGTCGCGGACGACGAGGTGCCGTGAGGTCTGGCGGATGTCGATGCGGTGGTAGGGGTCGGCGGCGTGTCCGACGATGCGCTCGTCCTCCTCGTAGAAGGCGTCCATCGCGCGCCAGGCGAACCCGATCCGGTCGCGCAGCATGTCGGCGTGGTCGGGCAGCGCGGTGTACTGCCAGGCGCCCCGCGGGACGCGCCGGTCGTCGACGGCGACGGTGAACCAGGCGGTGTCGCCGAGTTCCCGGTGCGTCGTGGTGCGGTCCTCGTCGACGAGGACGCCGGGCCGTACGTCGGCCACCGGGAACAACGCCACCGGGTAGTGGCCGGGCTCGTGCAGCAGCAGCACGTCCTCGCTGTCGGCGATCCAAACGCCTTCGAACTGGACACGCATGCGGCGGCGCAGCGGTTCGGCGAACAGCATGCGTTGCGGGAGCGGTTCGGGGGTGAGGAAGCGGCCCACCGGGCCGTTGCCGAGAGGCCCTTGTTGCCAGGACAGTCCCATGATCGTCGTCCTCTCAGCTGCGCTCTTGCAGTGTCCAGGTGTTGCCGTCGGGGTCGGCGAAGTCCGCGAAGCTGGCGTAGTCGCGGCGCTTCGGGTCCGGCCCGTCGCTCCATCCGCCGGCCCAGCTCTCGACCGGGTCCTTGTGCCGGATCGCGCTGACCGCGACGCCACGGGCGACGAGTTCCGCGCGGGTTGCGGTGATGTCGGGTGTGACGAGGTGTAAGTCGCGCAGCCTGTGCGAGTCGTCCGAGACGAGTTGCACCGAGCAGGCCGAGCCGGGCGGGGTCAGCTGCACGACCCGGAAGTCCGGCGTGGGTCGGTAGTCGACGTCGAGGGCAAAGCCGGCCCGCTCGGTGTAGAAGGCCAGTGCCCGGTCGATGTCGGTGACCGGCACCGGGACGACCTCCAGGGCAAGCCTCGCCTCGTGCGCCGGGCCGCCGAGCCGGCGGGCGAGGAAGTCGCGGATCAGCGCGGCGACCTGGTCGCCGGCGCTTTCTAGCAGGAAGTGCCCACCGTCGAGCAGGTGGATCTCGGCGTCGAAGGCATCTGCTCCGAAGGCTTGCGCGCCTTCCGGAGCGAAGATCTCATCGCCACGACCCCACACCGCGAGCACCGGCACCCGGCTGGTGCGCAGGTACTCGTGCAACGCCGGATACAGCGGCGGGTTGGTCGCGTAATCGCGGAGCAGGGCCAACTGGATTGCGTCGTTGCCCGGCCGAGACAGCAGCGCGTAATCGTGCGCCCAGGTGTCCGGGCTGACCAGCGTCTCGTCCGGCACGCCGGTGAGGTACTGCCACCGGGTTGCTTCCATGGTCAGCGCGAACCGGATCGCTTGCTCGGTCTCGGGCGTCTGCTCGCGCTGATAGTCCCAGATGGTCTTCCAGAAGCTGTCGATGAAGCCGGCGTCGTAGCCGTTGCCGTTCTGCGTGATGATCGCCGTGATGGCGTCCGGGTCACGCAGCGCGAGCCGCCAGCCGATGGGCGCGCCGTAGTCCTGCACGTAGATCGCGTAGCGGTCGACGCCGAGTTGCTCGAGTAGCCCGGCGGTGAGATCGGTGAGCGCGTCGAATGTGTAGTCGAACTCCTCGACCGGCGGAGCGTCGGACAGCCCGAAGCCGAGGTGGTCCGGGGCGATGACCCGGTAGCGGTCGGCCAGCTTCGGCATCAGGTTGCGGAACATGAACGAGCTGGCCGGGAACCCGTGCAGCAGCACGAGCACGGGCGCGTCTGGTGCGCCGGCCTCCCGATAGAAGAGGCGACGCCCGCTGACCATGGCGTAGCGGTGGTGAACCTGAGACATGACCTCTAACTCCTCGAATCGCTTTGTTGGTTAGCAACTGAAACAGAGACGGTATAACCTGTCAACAGACGATTGGAGGTTAGAGATGGAGCAGACAGACGAGATGTTCCTGCTTGACCTGCTGAACAGCACGCCGATCGTCGACGGTGTGCAGCGCGACGAATTGGACACCGCGCGGGCGGGCCGGGCCTGGCTGCGGGCGCACGGGCACCGCGGATCGACCGTCGAGTGGCGGGCCGCCCGCGCCGCCCGCTCGACCCTTCAGACAGTGGTGCGTGGGCAGCTATCGGTCAGCTCGCTGGCTCCGCTGCTCGACGGCGTCAGCTACCGCCCGTCGGTCTCGGGCGACGGCGTGAACTGGCACCTGGATGCCCCTGCCGATCGGGCGGCGCCCGTGCGGGCCGTGCTGGCATGGGACACGCTGCGCCGCGCCCGGGCTGGCCGGCTCCGGCCGTGCGAGAACCCGGAGTGTGCTCTGTTTCTGATCGATCGCAGCAAGCCGAACACGGCCCGGTGGTGCTCGATGGCCGTGTGCGGAAACCGGATGAAGGCCCGCCGGCACTACGTACGCACCCGCACGAATCCCAACTAGGAGCCGACGCACGACGGCGACGTCGTGGTTGGCCGACGTCGGCCTGCCCACTGCGGGCTATCGGATCATCACCCTGGCGCACCACGCTGCCCTTTCCAGATCTATGCCGGTAACAGATCAAGGGCACCCGTCCTGTTCCGAGATCGCGGCTCCTAGGCTCCCCCCGACCGACGTCGATCGGGCCCGTATTCACACCGGGTTGAGCCCGGGGATTCGTTCGGCGGGCCGCGGTGGCCAGGTTGCACATGGTCGTGAGCGCGCTCGCAGCGCTCCCAAGACGAGGCGAGGGTCGGAGATTTGGGTTCGTTGCCCCGTCGGCGGCGGCGTGCGCAACGGAACCGAGGGGCGCAGCTGCAGATTAGAGGTGATCTGCCGCTTGGCGAGGATGTTGCTGAGATGCCATTCGACGCTGCGGGGCTGATAGCAGCCGAGCCGCGATCTCAGCGTCGACAGAACGTCGCGGACCAGCCGGGCGATCTGATCCTCCTGGCGGTGAGCTGGCTGAAGGTCTCGACACTGCGCTTACGGACAGTTGCCCCCAGCGCCAAGCGGTCTCAACCGACTGTCCACTGTGGACGACTGTCAATCAATCTGTCATCCAACTGTCGTCGCCGCCATGCGCACCACGCAATCAAGACACACGCCGGGTCAGCCCGCATCGCACTAGGCACACCGTTCGACGCAGAGCGTCCGGCTGTTAACCGGCAGGTTACTGGTTCGAGTCCAGTCGGGGGAGCCAGCCAAAACCCCGGAATCCCTAGCCTCCAGCGGTTCAACCAAGGGTCGCGTGTCCGCCACGTGTCCCAGAACCGTAGGCGGCCCGGCCGCGCGCCTCACCGCAACGACCGGGCCTTGAC
>JBKOXO010000199.1:0-14033 GCA_046744105.1 Actinomycetota bacterium | reverse complement strand
ATCGTCCACGGCCGGGATCGCCGAACCTGTGGCCAGCTCGGTCCTCGGTCTCGCTGATCGCGGCGACGACCTCATTCAGCGCAACCTCGCCGCGGCGGATGCGGCGCAGGTATGCGCGGTGCGGCTCGGCACGGGCAAGGTGATGCGCCCCGTGCTGAGCAGCTCAACGCCTTGCAGGCCCAGCCGCAGGGCATGCATGCCGTACTTCGTGTCGTATCCGTGGACGGCCACCAGCTCCGGGCGGTTGGTGTGGGCGCCGGTCTCACCGGTCATCGCGGCCTTCTGCGCCTTCAGGTAGCCCAGGAAGCGTTCGCCGGCCAATCGCGAGACGAACCGGTGCGCGTTGTCGACGAGCTCAGCGCCGGCTTCGTTGCGGTAGACGACATCGTGCTCGGGTACGAAGAGCACCAGCAGCACGGTGGGGTTGCCGGCGAGCGCGAGCCGGCGCCACTTGCGCGCGCAGTAGATGACCACGTCAAGGTCACCGGCACCCGATCGGTTCGCCACCCCACCGGCGCGATCCCACGCGGTGTGCCGCTCGTACTGCTCGAACTCGACGGCCGGGCCCTCGCCGTCTATGCCATTCGGTACGCGAGCCAGGCCGGTGACGTACTCGGCCGGCTCGAAGCAGATGCCCATCTCGTCGCGGTCGTCCTGCCCGCTGATCGACGTGCCGTGCACGCCGGAGCCGACTTGCACGCGCAAGATCATCCCGTGCTCGGCGATTCGCCGTGCCTCGTCGGAGGCGTGCGGGTGCGTGAAGCCGGCCGGCAGCGCGGTCGACCCTGCGATCATCCGGGCAGTGGTGGACACTGCGTGACTGTGGGCCAAGGGTCGTTGGTGCCGCGCGCCGATTTGCGCCCGGGCCGGAATGCGAGCGACGTCGGCGCTCAGCCTGGGACAGAATGACTGATCGTGCTGTTGACGATTACGACGACGGTTGAGCCGGCCACCGACCTGGGGTACCTGCTGCACAAGCATCCGGGCCGGGTGCAGTCGTTCGATGTGTCGGTCGGGGCAGCGCACGTGTTCTACCTGGAGGCGACCGAACGGCGCTGCACGGCGGCGTTGCTGCTCGAAGTCGATCCGGTCGGCCTGGTGCGGGGCCGCCGTGGAGCGGGCGGTGAGGGTTTCTCGTTGGGTCAGTACGTCAACGATCGGCCGTACGCGGCGTCGAGCATGTTGGCCGTCGCGATGAAGGACGTCTTCCGAAGCGCGCTCGCCGGCCGCTGCACAGCGCGTGAGCAGCTTGCCGCCGTGCCGATTCCGCTGGAGATCCACGTCCCTGCTTTGCCGTGCCGTGGTGGCGAGGATCTCTTGCGCAGGGTGTTCGAACCGCTCGGCTGGCACGTGGTGGCACGCGCTGTGCCGCTGGACGAGTCCGTTCCGCAGTGGGGTGACTCGCGCTACCTGGACGTGCGGATGTCCGGGGAGCTGCGGCTGGCTGACGCGCTGAACCACCTGTACGTGCTGCTGCCGGTGCTCGATGACGCGAAGCACTACTGGGTGAGCACCGACGAGGTCGACAAGCTGATCAACGCCGGTGGTGACTGGCTGGCGGGCCATCCTGAGAAGGCATTGATCATCCGGCGCTACCTGGCCCATCGTCGCGAACTCACCGGTGTTGCCCTCACCCGGCTTGCCGAGGTGGACGACGCCGAGCCCGAGGAGCTCGACAACGCGGTCGAGGCCGCGCGGGTGCTGGACGACCCCGATCTGCCGGTGCCGCTGAACGAACTGCGCCGTGGCGCCGTGCTGGCTGCGGTGCGGGCTTCCGGTGCGCGGCGGGTCGGCGATTTCGGCTGTGGGGAAGGCGTGCTGGTGCGCGACCTGCTCGCCGAGCCATCGATCGAGCAGGTCCTCGCCACCGACGTCTCGGCGCGGGCACTGCAGATCGCGGCCCGCAAGCTCAAGCTCGAGCGAATGAGTGAGCAGCAGCGCGCTCGCCTCGAGTTGTTCCAGTCGTCGCTGACCTATCGCGACGACCGACTAGCTGGCCTGGACACAGCGGTGCTGATGGAAGTGATCGAGCACGTCGACCCGCCTCGATTGACCGCGCTGGAGCGCAGCGTGTTCGGGCACGCCTCGCCGGGTGCGGTGATCGTCACGACCCCGAACGTGGAACACAACGTGCGCTTCGAAACGCTTCCGTCGGGCACGATGCGCCACCGCGACCACCGCTTCGAGTGGACACGGAAACAGTTCCAAGATTGGACGGCGAGGGTGGCGGCGACGTATGGCTACCGGGTGCGGCACCTTCCGGTCGGCACGGATGATCGCGAGGTCGGACCGCCGACCCAGATGGCCGTCTTCGACAAGGCGAGCTGATGACCGACCGGGTGCTGGAGATACCTGAGCTGAGCCTGGTCGTGCTGATCGGTGTCACCGGGTCGGGCAAGTCGACGTTCGCCCGCGCGCACTTCAAGCCGACCGAGGTCATCTCCTCCGACTTCTGCCGTGGTCTGATCGCCGACGACGAGAACGACCAGTCGGCGACCTCGGATGCGTTCGACGTGCTGCACTACATCGTCGGTAAGCGGCTGGCCGCCGGGCGGCTCAGCGTCATCGACGCCACCAACGTGCAACCCGACGCACGCGGCAAGCTCGTCGCATTGGCCCGCGAGCATGACGTGCTGCCCGTCGCGATCGTGCTCGACGTGCCCGAGAGCGTCTGCATATCGCGGAACGCCACCCGCCCCGATCGCGACTTCGGCGCGCACGTCATCCGCCGGCAACGCGATCAGCTGCGCCGTGGCCTGAAAGGCCTGCAACGCGAGGGGTTCCGCACCGTGCACACGCTGCGCGGCGAAGAGGGCATCAGCACGGCCACGATCACCCGGACCAAGCTCTACAACGACCTGCGGCACGAGGCCGGCCCGTTCGAGGTGATCGGCGACGTTCACGGCTGCCGCGCCGAACTCGAGGCCCTGCTTATACAACTCGGCTACACGATCACCCGGGACGAGCACGGCCGTCCCACTGGAGCGCACCAGGACGGACGCCGGGCCGTGTTCGTCGGCGACCTGGTCGACCGCGGACCCGACACGCCCGGCGTGCTGCGCCTGGTCATGGGCATGGTGGCAGCCGGCGACGCCCTGTGCGTGCCGGGCAACCACGAGAACAAGCTGCTGCGCGCCATGCGCGGCCGCAACGTGCAGATCACACACGGGCTCGCCGAGTCCCTCGCCCAGCTCGACGGCGAACCCGAGGAGTTCCGCAAGCAGGTCGAGGCGTTCCTCGACGGCCTGATCAGCCACTACGTCCTCGACGGCGGACGTCTGGTTGTGTCGCACGCCGGGCTGATCGAGCGCTACCAAGGGCGCGCGTCGGGCCGCGTCCGGGAGTTCTGCCTGTACGGACAGACCACCGGCGAGACCGACGAGTACGGGCTGCCGGTGCGCTATCCGTGGGCCAACGAATACCGCGGCAAGGCCATGGTGCTCTACGGCCACACCCCGGTGCCCGCGCCGGAGTGGATCAACAACACCATGTGCCTGGACACGGGCTGTGTGTTCGGCGGCCGGCTCACGGCCCTGCGTTATCCCGAGCGCGAGCTCGTCTCCGTCCCGGCCGCGCAGGTGTACTACAAGCCGGCCCGACCCTTCCCAGCCAATACCGACGCCGCCGCGGCTGCGACGCCGGCCCCCCGGGACCCCGACGTGCTCGACATCCGCGACGTCATCGGCAGCCGGGTCATCGAAACCGCCTACCAGAAGCGCATCGGCGTGCGCGAAGAGTGCGCCGCCGCCGCGCTCGAGGTGATCAGCCGCTTCGCCGCCGACCCGCGCTGGCTCGTCTACCTGCCGCCCACCATGAGCCCGGTCGCCACCTCAACGCAGCCGGACCTGCTCGAACACCCCCGGCAGGCCTTCGACGCCTACCGCGCCGAGGGCGTCGCCCACGTCCTGTGCGAGGAGAAGCACATGGGCTCGCGCGCCGTCGCGCTGATCTGCCGCGACCCGGACGCGGCCCGGGGCCGGTTCGGTGCACCCGGCGACGCGCTGGGTTCGGTGTGGACGCGCACCGGGCGTCCGTTCTTCGACACCACCGTCACCGCGCAACTGGTCGACCGGCTGCGCGCCGCAGCCGAGACCGCCGGAGTGTTCGACGAACTCAACACCTCCTGGCTGCTCCTGGACGCCGAGCTGCTGCCCTGGAGCGCCAAAGCCGAGCAGCTGCTTCGCGATCAGTACGCCGCCGTCGGTGCCGCCGCCCGAACCGCACTCCCCGCCGCCATCACCGCCCTCGAGCAGGCCGCCGAGACCGGGCTTGAGGTGGGCGCGTTACTCGAGCGAACCCGCGCCCGCTTGCAGAACGCTGTCGCGTTCACCGACGCCTACCGCCGCTTCTGCTGGGACATCGACGGTCTGGATGGCGTGCGTATTGCACCGTTCCAGTTGCTCGCATCCGACGGTGCGACACACCACCCCCAGCCCCATGTCTGGCACCTCGAGCTCGCCGACCACCTCGTCACCGCCGACCCAGCCCTGCTTATGGCGACTCGCCGGCTGGCCGTCGACACCACCGACCCGTCCTCGGTCGCCGACGGCATCGCCTGGTGGACCGAACTCACCGCGGCCGGCAGTGAAGGCATGGTCGTCAAACCCGCCGCCAACCTCACCCGCGGTCGCAAAGGCCTCGCCCAACCCGGGCTCAAAGTCCGAGGCCGCGAGTACCTTCGCATCATCTACGGCCCCGACTACACCGAACCCGCCAACCTCGAACGGCTCCGGCAACGCGGACTTGGGCACAAGCGCTCCCTCGCCCTACGCGAATACGCCCTCGGCCTCGAAGCGCTCGACCGCCTCGCCCGCGGCGAACCGCTCTGGCGCATCCACGAATGTGTCTTCGCGGTCCTCGCCCTCGAATCCGAACCCGTCGACCCCCGGCTGTGACGAGACCCAGACGACTGTCAGTCCCACGTCACTCGGCAAGCAGCCTCAGCGGCAGGAGACCAGCACTCGCCGCAAGCGGGCCGCCGGACAAGGACTCGGCATTGCTGGTCGACACGCGGCACGATGTAGCGGTGCCTGACGAGCCAACCAAGGGTGCGGCGCAGGCGAGCCTGCGCGTCTTCAGCGACACCGTCACCTTCGAATGGATCACCGAGCAACTCGACATCCAAGCCGACATCGGTGCAAACGCAGGAGACCCAGGGCCAGGCCGATCGACCCGCCGGAGCACCCTGTGCTCAAGAGCGGCATCAGCAAGGAGCATGGCCTCGATGAGCACATCAGTGTCCTGCTAGACCTGGGTTAGGCCAGCCTGCGGTGAGAAGCCGATCTTGGCGTTTTCCTTGATCACTCGGTTGTGGCGGATGAGGTCGAAGCCGTACGCGCCCTTACTGGTGCCGGTCGTGGCAAGGCTTGCCCATCCGCGAACGACTGTCGAGCATCACGACCATGTAGCACGGCTCGCCGATCACGATTGCCGGCTCGTGACTGCGGGTGTAACGACGCAGGCCTGGATACTGCTTTGCCAACGGGATGTGGACATCGTTGTAGTGGCGCTCGAACGCGTCGATGTCGGAGGGGGTGTCATACATCACGGCGAATCGCGCCAGCTGCTTGGCGGCCGCGCGCTACCACGCTTGATCGAGAAGAGCCTGTTTGACGGTGACCGGCTCGTAACCGGCCACGCCGCGCTCGACGCGTCGCTACGCGGCGGGGGGTCGTGGGGCGCTGCCTCCTATTCGGCCGGCCGGGAAGCATTCGGATTGCGTCATGGGCGCACGGTGGCTGCGAAGAGGTCGAGTTTTCCGGTGCGGGTGTCGTTCCACATGAGGTGGAAGGCCTCGGCGTTGGTGGTGATGCCTTGGTAGTCGCCGATCCACCAGGCTCCGTGCTTCGGGAATGACAGGGTTCCTGTGTGTGGGTCGAAGGGGGTGGTGGTCACCCGTAGCGGTGCCTGGAAGCGGAGTTGGTGCGGTTTGGAGAGCAGCAGGACTTGGTTCACGTGGCCGTGGGCGAGGGCGAAGGCGGAGATGCCGACCCGGCCTGCCGCGTTGACGGCTAGGTTCGGCTGGAAGTAGGTCACGTCGTCGTGGGGTGTCGCGGTCACGGGCTTGGTCCAGGTGCGGCCGCGGTCGTGGGATGCGGTCACCACGATGTCAGAGTGACTCGCTCCGGGCTGGTGGGTGGTGTACGCGGCGTAGAGCGCATCGCCGTGGGGGGTGGCGGCGACCGTCGGGTCGCTGCCGTTGGCGATGACGCCGCCGGGGAGGCTGATCCTGGGTGAACCCGTGCCGAGGGGGACCGGCGCGGCGAAGGTTTGCCCGGCGTCGGTCGAGCAGACGGCCACCATCTGGGCGACCATGTCCCCCTCCGAGTCCCCACCAGGGGGCGGCCGGTGTCGACCGGGCTCCTCGGAGGAGACGACGCACACCAGGCCGTGCATCCCCGCAGCAAGTCTCGGGCCCGAGATCGAAGCCGAGGGGCGGTTGTCCGTGAGGATGGTGCGTGGGGGTTCGAAGCTGTTTCCGCCGTCGGTGGAACGGGTGAAGCCCAGCTCCGACTGGTTGCCGCCGGCCCCACCTGCCCAGGCGATGTAGACGTTGCGCTGCGACGGGGTCTGCCCGGCGACGGCGGCGATCCAGGGGTGATCGAAGTACTGTCCGATGGGCAGCAGGGTCGTCGGCGCGGAGAAGCTGCGTCCGCCGTCGTCGGTTCGCCACAGGAACATGGCGCGCCCGCCGGGGGTGTTGTCCGCACGGGAGGCGCACAGGTAGCCGCGGCCGAGCGGGTCGAAGGCGACGGTCACGTCGTCACTGGCGGGGGCCTGGCCGGCGGGCGGCTGGGGCAGGGCGCCGTTCTGCCAGGTTGCGCCTGCGTCGACGGAAAGGTAGGTCGCGATGAGCTGGGGGTTTTGCAGTTGGGGCGCGGCCTGGCAGGCGGCGAGGAGCTGCCGCGGCTGGCGGGGGTTGGCTGCGACCGAGGGCTCGATATGGATCCCGTAGTGATCGCGGCTGACGTGGATGTTCGCGACGCCCGCCCCCGATGGTTGCCCGGTCGACGGGGGTGTCGTTGCGGTCGAGCCGGTCGCCGATGCGTCGTCCGGGCCAGCGGTGCACGAGGCAAGCGGCAGGCCTACCACCGCCACCGCCGCGGCGGCTGCTCCGCCGCGCAGCAGACTACGGCGGGAGATCTGCGGTGATGAGAGGTGTTCGTTCATGGCCGGGGTACTCCTCACGATCGGGTTGGCAGGAGGTTGGCTCGCCCCTGCCGGGTCCTGGCTGAGCGATAGGTGCGCATTTTCGGGCGCATCCTTGGGGGTTGTCTGTCTGTGACCTGTGCCTCGGGCTTGACTTGAACAGCAGCCAGCCGCGCCGGACGGCGGGGCGACGGCCCTGAAGGCGGACGTCGAGGGTGGCAGGTCGATGCCAATCCGGCGAGCTGGTAGGGGTGCCGGCGGAGTGGTGGCCGGACGTGTTCAGTGATGGTCATGGCGGTTCGCTCCGGCGCGGCGGTTGTTGAGTCGTTGGCGGGCGAGTCGTTCGATGAGTTCGGGGAGGGCGGGGTCGGGGACGACGTCGAGGTCGTGTCGGTCAACCTCGATCTCGACCTCTATCCCGCAAACAAGTCCAGAGCGACGACCCGACCAACACGGCTGACGGCGGCGGCGAGAAGCGGACGCTGCTGCTCGTCGCCCGTTACGCAGACGCCTGCAGCCTTTCGCCGCCAACCCGGACGAGGTGGCCCACAAACTCGACGTGCTGCGCCGGCACTGCGACGAGCAGGGCCGCGACCACGACAGCATCACCAAGACCGGCCTGTACGTCGGGCCGGCGGTGCTCGACAACACCGACCAGTTCCTCAGCGATGCGCAGCAGTACGCCAAGGTCGGCATCAGCGAACTGGCGGTCATGCCCGACCGCTACCCCGTCGAGTTCGCAACCGAACTGGCCGACCGGGTCATACCAAGGCTGACAACCATCGGCTGATACCGCGCGCAGCTGATCGCCGCCGACCGGTCGTCGCCGCGAGCAACGTGAACAGCGATCTGGACAGCACGTCCCCTTGCAGCACGTGGCCCGGTGGGGCGCCTCGTCGATGCGCACCCAGCAGAAGAGAGGTCCTGCGTGAGCGGCGAACCGACCGAACGTGAGGATATGACACGGCTGATCGTCGAGGGGCAGCCCAACACCGGATCGGACTTAGCGGCGAGCCGCTGCCCTTTCCTGTCCTGCCAGCCACGCGCAAGCGCATTGGATGTTGCCATCCAAGTATCCGATGGGAAGGTTCGGGGTACTTGAACGGCCACGTAATTGTCGCGAGGATGTGCCTGCCCGCCGCAGATACTGGCTGCGCACCTCTGGGAGGCAGATGTGATCAGGGCCCTGCTTTGGGGTATCGTGTTCTTCCTCATCTTCACCTTTCCGGCGACCTGGCTGCTGATGCTGTTTCTCGGCAACGTCGGATCGCACCAGTCCTATTGGGGCTCGCTGCCGCTAGGCACCCTCGTGTCCGTGTTGCTGGCCGGTGCGACGACACCCGGTGTGGCCGTGATCAAGCGGTAAGCCCAGTCGCTCACAGTTGCGTCAGCTGGCGTCGTGTACGACGTCGACCATTGCGTCAGGAGCTGAGACAGCCACCGCGCGATCCTCGAGGAGTTCTCGCCAAGGACTCGTTGGACGAGGTACGCGATCGCCGTTGGTCCCACGATGGACCCGGCCGAGTGGTTGAGCAAACAGTTGGAGCAGGCCAGCCCTGATTTGCTGCAGGAGATGGTGGTGACGTTTATCGCGCTCGGCGCCGGCTGAGCGAACGGCCAGGAGTGACATTCAAGGTAAGGCATACACGCCATTTGATCACGCGAGCGGCCGTGCACTATTGACGGTCCAGTAACGTAAAGCGCACCGAATCGGTCGGAAAACCTCTAGGGGAGGGTAACCAATGGCTCTCGAAATTAGCGACACTCCACAGCAAGATCGCAGAACTCGGTCTGTCATGGCGCGCCGGCGTTACGACGAACACCGGCCATTCTGAATTGCGGGCGCGCAACCGAACTGGGTACGTGCCGGGGCCGAACGATCCGTCGCTCGAGGAAGCCGAGCGGCTGGCGCGCGGACGTCGAGGTGCTTCACCGACGAGGCCGGCGTCATCGACGCTGTACGCCACGCTGGCCGCAACAACCACCAATGGGGCAAGTTCCCCGAGATCGCCCTCGACCCAGCCGGCAACCCCAGGCCCGACGACCTTCACCTCGCGTGGGGCCGCAGGCGGCCGGACCGTCCACCTCACGCCGCATTGAGCGCACGCCACCCGTGTGCCGGCCGGCCGACGCCAAGTCGCAGCCAACCGGGGTGGAGGGCCATACGTGCACACCAAGAGCGTGCGTAGCGCGCGCGGCGATAAGCCGCTGAGCCAGACCGTAGATCAGTAATCGCCGATCGTGAGCGGCACACGGGAGGCCCCACGAGCTTCCCCCGGCAGCGGCCCGACACGAGCACCGCCAGCCGTGTGCCTCAACCCGGCAGAGGTTCGGTGACCTAGACCGCGGCGGCTGGGACGTTGGAGGAAGTGGCCAGTGAGGCTCGCTAATTGCGCGTCGGGAATCTAGGGTGTCTACACGCTCCAGAGGTGGGGACGCATCGAGCACACGTGAATCGGGGGGTTCAGAGGATGCGTAAATTGAGGATTGTTGTCGCGGCTGCGCTTGCGTGCACCGGGCTAGTGACGCCGGCGATTGCCGGAGCCGCCGAGGTGTCGGGCCCGATTGCGGATGGATTCGCCGGTCCGCTGCAGATTGCGGTGGGTGCGACGGGCAGGGTTTATGTCGCTCAGGACTTTGCAGGCGTGCTGAGCCGGGTAGACAAGAACGGCCGTGTGTCCGATCTTGTTGTCGCGCCTGGAACCGAGATCGCCGGCGTCGCCGCCCTCGGGAATGGAACAGTCTTCTACACCACGAGCATCGGGGGCTCCGAGGAGTCACCAGCCACCTCGACGCTGCTGCGCAGGGTGTTGCCGAACGGGCACGTCTCGACCGTCGCGGACCTGCGTTCCTACGAGGAGACGGTCAATCCCGATCAGGTCAACACCTACGGCTTGGTCGGCGCCAGCCCGGTGTGCGCGGCGCAGTGGCCCGAGGAGGCCGGACCGCCTAGCTATACCGGAATCGTGGACTCGCACCCGTACTCGGTGGCGCTGGCGCCTGGTGGGGTGTACGTCGCGGAGGCGGCGGGCAACGACATCCTGCGCGTCACGCCGAACGGCACGATCAGCACGGTCGCCGTGCTTCCGCCGCAGCCCACGGTGATCACAGCGGAAGCTGCCGAGGCGAACGGCCTTCCGGATTGCACCATCGGGCTCACCTACAACTTCGAGCCGGTCCCGACCGACGTCGAGGTCGGGCCGAACGGCATGCTTTATGTGAGCCTGCTGCCCGGCGGTCCGGAGGACCCGAGCCTGGGCGCCCGCGGGTCGGTCTACACCGTTAACCCACGCACCGGCGCGACGCACAAGATCGCGGGCGGCTTCGCCGGCGCCACGAATCTCGCACTTGGCCCAGGCGGCACGATCTACGTCAGCGAGTTGTTCGCCGACCAGATCGCGGTCGTCCGGGGCGGGACGACCGTGGACACGATCGCGCTGTCACAGCCCGCGGCGGTCGAGTACGCGCGCGGCATGCTTTACGCGTCCACCGACGTGTTCGGCAATGGCGCGGTCGTGACTATCTCGCCGTGAGCCAGGCGTCTGATCTGCAGCAGGTAGCGAAAACTCGGCGCCGACGTGCTGACCCTTGACGAGCTGCTGCACCTGACGCTGGACGAAATCGACCCGGAGCAGGTTCTGCGCCGGCAGGAAGCCGCGTTTAGGGCGGCCACGACCCCGGCCGGACGTTGGTCTCCCGCCACCTAGTCGGCGACGCTCTCGCGTGACCGGACTGAGCCTAGGACGAGGAGTTGGTGCGCGGCCTCGGCGCCGATTTCACCGCGCATGCCGAACGGGCCTGGGACGCTGTCGCCGACGGGGTCCCTGATCGCGCCGTTGTAGTCGCAGCGCATCAGCTTCTCCAGCGTCTCGCGAGGGTGACCTTGCCGGTCGTAGCCCTGGCCGCCATCGGTCGCCAATACCTGACCGCTGCGGGCATGCACTCGAAAGCCGAACTTCCCATCGCACGTGTGAAGATCTCAGCCTTTCCAGCCAGGTGAACACCGTGCCGCGGGGAGACGGACTTTCACGGCGCCGGCGGCGGTCACGGCTGGGGCGGCTGAGTGAGCCAACCCACCGCCTCAAGACAGCCGTGGCCAGCCCAGGCCGGTCGGCTCCAAACCGCTGGAAGCGCCATATTCTCTAAAATCGAAATCTTTGCCGCGATCTTCGGGGCAACCTCGATCCTGCGGATATCTGGTTCCCGAAGGGTAAGTATGGCGACATGTTGGTGACTCTCAGCCTGCTTGGGGCGATCGCGATCGGAGCGGGTTGGGTGTTGCAGCATCGGGTCATTGATCCAGACGTGGGCGGTGATCCCGACCGGCGGCTGATCGCCCTGCTCCATCGGCCGATGTGGTGGTCCGGCATCGCCAGCATGAGCGTCGGCCAGACACTGACCGGCATCGCGCTACAGAAGGGCGCGATCACGCTTGTTGCCCCCCTGGCCTCGACAAACCTGCTCTGGGCATTCTTGATTCGCGCGGTGCTGATCCGGCACCGGCCACCTCGGCGCGATCTTGTTGGTGCCGCCGGGTTCGCCATCGCGGTATCAGTGTTCGTCATCGTCGGAGGACCGAAGGTCTCTCGCTCCAACCAGCCGGCCGGGCTGTTGATCAGTGCGGCGGTGACCGCTGGGGTCGCGGCCCTCGCCACCGGCTTGGTCATCCTCGGCGTTCGGCGCAGCGCCATGGTGGCGTCCGTGACCGCGGCAATCGCAGCGGGCGTGCTGTACGGGCTGCAAGACGTCGCCACCCGCGGCGCGATCATCCTGAGCACTCAACACGGGATCTCACCCGTGGTGCAGAGCTTGTGGCCCTACCTGTTGTTGGCCGCGGCGACGGCGGCCGTGCTGCTCACCCAGCGCGCCTTCCATGCCGCGCGTCTTGACCATGCACTGCCCCCGATGGCCGCCACCCAACCAGTACTCGGCGTCATCCTCGGCGTGCTCCTGCTCGGCGATCGACTCGCCCTCGGCCGTGGCGCACTCGCTGTGGAAGCCGCGTGCCTCGCCCTCCTCATCGCTAGCACCGGATTATTAGCCAGATCCACGGCCCTCGGCTCCAACCCACGGCGCCGCCTCAGGCGCCGCACACATTCACGCGTTGATCAAGCCTGATCTGATTGCGATGCCTGCGCGCGGACCTTCGCGTCGTATTCCCGATTACCGCCAGCAATACGTTCGCACGATCGCGCGGACAACGCTCTTGAGCGAGCGTTACTGGCTTGCGCTGGTGATCTGCGACATGTCCACGTCGCTCGACGGGCCACCATAGACGGCGGCATGTATGCCAAGGTCCAGTTCGTCGAGCACCAGCAGCGCGCCGCGAAGTCGCCGGCGCCCGCTGCAGCCTGGCACCGAGACACCCTCGCGTAAACGCTCGTGAACGACGGGCCAGCAACGCTATTCGACCGGCTGCTCGGCGCGAGCGCCGCCGCGCGGAGGAACTCACGCGCACCGCGGCCCGCTGCGCCAAATCTTCGCGACGGGTCCGTCGCTCCGCGATCTGCGTTGCGCCCTCCTCGGCGGCCTCGTATATCCGCAGGCTAGCTCTGGACAAGCCCGGGCGCAGCGGTTCAGCCTGGACGGCGACGGAAACACACCCTCGGAGGTGTGAATATGAAGCTCGGGAAGATGCTGTCGGTGGGCGAGGTCGTTGAGCACCCCGCCCCCGAGGAGACGACCGTGGCCGAACCCGTACCGGTGTCCACCCCGGTGGAGAGTGTGACGGACTGCGCGGACAACGCACCTACGCCAGACCCGGTCGTCATCTCCGTCGACCGTTAGCCCGATGGCGGGCTGGCCCGTCCGGACGCCGAAGCAGCGACTCACCGCGCCGCTTTCCGGGTACAAGCTGGCGCGCCCGATGCTGTCCGCGGACGGCACCCGGGCCGGGTTCGCCGGGGTGATCCTGGGCCGGTCCACGATCTATGGCGTCGTGGCCGAGGCGACATGCGCGCAGGGCAGTCGGCACAAGAGCCCGTCGCGGTGGTGCGACTGCGGGTTCTACTGCCTGCACACGCTCGCCGACGCGCGGGCACTTGCGTGCGACCCGGACTACCGCGACGCGGTGCTGGTCGACGTCGCCGCGTCCGGGCGATTCCTGCGCTACGAGCGCGGGTTGCGCTACGCCCGGCAACGGGTCAGCCGGGTTCGGGTGGGGCGCTGCGGGTGCGGTCAGCCCGCCACCGCGTTCTCCGACAGCGGCACCGGATCGGTGGGGTGGCGGCGGCTCGTCGCGGTCTGCCCGGCCTGCGCCGGTCCGCGCCTGCGGATGCCGCTGGCTACGTTCTCTCGGCTGCTCGGCGGCGTACCGGTGGTTGCCGACCAGTCCGACAGCTCGCCTGCGCACGTCGCTGATCGGGAGCTTGTCCCGGTGCTCGCCGCCGAAATCGCGCTGCTCCAAGCCCTGCTCGATGAGGTGCAACGCCAGCTGGACGGACTCGCTAACCGAGATTAGGAGCGTCGCCAGCTCGAACGCATGCCCAGGGCGCGAACGCATCGGCCCGACCAGACCCCCGTGACGCAAGGGTTCAGCGCTTCGCGAGGTCGTTGCGATGCGCCCAGGCCGCGATGTCACCGTCCTCGATCGCCAGGGCGAGCAGCTCGGGAAACGCCTCTGGGGTGCAGGCGAATGCCGGGACGCCGAGCGCAGCGAGTGCCGCGGCGTTGTCCGTGTCATAGATCGGTGCGCCGTCATCGGAGAGGGCCAGCAGGGCGATGACCTGGACTCCGGACTCGATCATCGCGGCGACCCGCGCGAGCATCTGTTCGCGGACGCCGCCCTCGAGGAGGTCGGAGATCAACACGAAGATCGTGTCGCGGGGCCGGGCGATGAGGGTCTGGCAGTAGCCGATCGCCTTGTTGATGTCGGTACCGCCGCC
>JBKOXO010000139.1:0-34225 GCA_046744105.1 Actinomycetota bacterium | reverse complement strand
GGTGAGGAGCCCGCCGGTGACCGACTCGGCAATCGCCACAGTCGCACCGAGCTCGCGCAGGTCGGCGTGCAGCGCGGCCAGCTCGACGGCGTAGTCAGTCATGTCGTCGCTTGCGTGGCCCGGCGCAGTCGCAATGCCCTGGCGACGTAGTCGACGCCGGTGATCAGCGCGAGAGCGACGGCGGCCCCCATCACAACGACAGCCACCACGTGCAACCAGCCGGACAGCGGCAGCACGTACAGACCGATTGCCACGCCCTGCAGCAGCGTCTTGATCTTGCCGCCGCGGCTGGCGGCTATGACGCCGTGCCGGATGACCCAGAACCGCAGCAAGGTCACGCCGACTTCGCGGACGAGGATCACCACCGTGACCCACCAGGCCAGCTCGTCGAGCGCCGACAGCCCGACCAGCGCCGTCCCGACGAGTGCCTTGTCCGCGATCGGGTCTGCTAGCTTGCCGAACTCGGTAACCAGCCCGCGCTTGCGGGCCAACTCGCCGTCCAGCCGGTCGGTGATGGAGGCGAGTACGAAGACCACGCACGCCCAGATGCGCCAGGCCGTCTCGTGGCCATCGCCGTGGAACAGCAGCACTGCGAACACCGGCACGAGCAACAGCCGCAGCACCGTCAGGGCATTGGCGACGTTCCACGCCGATACGGCACCCGGCGCCTGGGCGATCGGGTCGGCGGGCAACGGACCGGCCTTCACCTGTGGGCAACCGCGGTCAGGTCGACGCCGTCGGCGTCAGTGACGACCGCGGTGACCAGGTCGCCGCGGCGTGCGCCTGGCACCTGAGTGACGCCGTCGTCGGGGCCCTGATGGGCGCAGCGGCCGACGCTCCCCTGCTCGATCAGGACCTGCACGGTCGCGCCGATGCGCTCGGCGGCCCGCTGGGCCAGGAGCTCGTCAGCCAGCGTCGCGACGTGCTCGACGCGGGCCGCGACCTCATCGGCATCGAGCTTGCCATCGAGGTCGGCGGCGGCCGTACCGTCCTCGTCGGAGTAGCCGAACACCCCGATGGCGTCGAGGCTCGCGAGTCCCAGAAAGCGCGCCAGCTCGGCGACATCATCCTCGGTCTCGCCGGGAAACCCGGTGATGACATTGCTCCGCGCGCCGAGGTCGGGGGCGAGCGCCCGTGCCTGGGCGAGCAACTCCAGGAACGCGTCGGTCGAGCCGAACCGCTTCATCCGGCGCAGCACCGACGCGCTGGCGTGCTGGAAGGACAGGTCGAAGTAGGCGGCCACACCCGGCGTCGTCGCAATCACCTCGACGAGTGATGGCCGTAGCTCGGCCGGCTGCAGGTACGACACTCTCACCCGCTCGACGCCGTCGAGGCCGGCGAGCTGCGGCAGCAGCGCCTCGAGCGCGCGCAGATCGCCGAGGTCCTTGCCGTAGGACGTGGAGTTCTCGCTGACCAGCACCAGCTCGCGCGCCCCGGTCGAGGCCAACCAGCGCGCCTCGGCGAGCACCTCAGCTGACGGCCGCGACACGAACGCGCCGCGGAAGGACGGGATGGCGCAGAACGAGCAGCGCCGATCGCACCCGGACGCCAGCTTGACGTACGCGACCGGCGCATCTGAAAGGCGGCGGCGCGCACTGGGTACCCAGGCATGACCGGGCACCGCGACATCGGCAACGGCAGCCGGGCGATGCGCCGGCGTCACGGGCAGCAGCGTGCGCCGGTCGCGCGGCATATGGGGGCGAACCGGCCGGCCGGCGACGACGTCGTCCAGCCGCGCAGCGATGTCGGCGTAGGAATCGAAGCCGAGCACCGCGTCCGCCTCGGGCAGCGCCTCCGCGAGCTCGGCGCCGTAGCGCTCCGCGAGACAGCCGACGGCGACGACCTTCTTGCCCGTTTCCTCGGCGGCCAGGACCGTGTCGATGGAGTCCTTCTTCGCTGAGTCGACGAATCCACACGTGTTGATCACGATCACGTCGGCTGCCTCGGGGGCGCCGAGCGTCCAGCCCCTCGCGTCGAGCCGGGCGGCCAGCTCCTCGGAGTCGACCTCATTACGCGCACACCCGAGGGTGATCAGCGCGGCGGTCGGCACCTTCGCAGGGTACCCGCGCGCCGCTGCAGCGGATTGGCGCTGCCACCGCGCAATGTGAGCCGGACACGAGCGCCGATCGACGCACGGAGGGATGCCGTGGACCATTCTCGCTTTTCGCATCCGACCGCACCGTGAGCCCGCACGGTCGACCGGCTGCCGGGGCTGCACTGCTAAGCAACTAACGTCCACCGGGTGAGCCTCGTCGTGCGCCGCGCCCGCACGCCGGACGTTCCGGCGATCAAGGCACTTGTCGACACCTACGCCGGGTCCGGGCGCAAGCTGCTCGCGAAGGAGCTGGTCACCCTCTACGAGGACATTACCGACTTCCGTGTCGCCGAACTCGACGGAAACGTGGTCGGCTGCGGTGCGCTGCATGTGCTGTGGGCCGACCTCGGTGAGGTACGCACCCTGGCTGTACACCCTGACCACCTCGGCACGCGCATCGGCGAGCGCCTGCTGTGGGAGCTGATCGACACCGCCCGTGAGCTCGGGCTGTCTCGGCTGTTCGCCTTGACCTTCCATACCGACTTCTTCGCGCGGCACGGCTTCGTCGAGATCGACGGCATCCCGGTCGACGCCGACACCTACGACGCTCTGCGCCGCTCGTACGACGCGGGTATCGCAGAGTTCCTCGGTCTCGAGTACGTCAAACCCAACACGCTGGGCAACACCCGGATGCTCTTGCATCTCTAGTCCGCGCCGACTGTCCCGCGGGCGCTTCGCGCGAGCGCTCATAGCCCTGTGGTTCCGGGTGATGTGGTTGCGTTCCACGATGATGTCGCGCAAGCGCTCATCGCTAGGTAACGACACGAAATCCGTTACCGCGCGCCTCATCAGTCACGCTGGCCTCACCCGTTACGGTGCGCGCAGCGGAGGTGATCTCTAAATGAGCGCAGTACAGCGGACGGGGGTAACTCGCGTCCTGCGCTGGCCGGGCGCGGCGGCCGAGCCCGGTACGAAGCGACTGGGGCGGCATCACCTCGGCACGCGTGCCCGCCTTTCCTGGCACCGGATGTTCTACGTCCCACGGCACCGGGTGTAGTCCACGAGGCAGGACCGCGCGTCCATGCGACGCGGGGTCGTTCCGGTTCAGACTTCCTCGGCCTCGACCAGGTCGTCGGCGCTGCCGCCGTTGCGCAGCGCGTAGAGCAGCCCGCTGAGCTCGTCCGGCACCACCAGCACATCGCGGGCCTTGGAGCCCTCCGAGGGACCGACGATGCCTCGCGATTCCATCAGATCCATCAACCGACCCGCCTTCGCGAAGCCCACTCGCAACTTGCGCTGCAGCATGGATGTCGACCCGAACTGGGTCGAAACAACAAGTTCGACCGCGGACAGGAACAGATCGAGGTCGTCGCCGATGTCCTCGTCGATCTCCTTCTTCGCCGTCTGCGGCACGGTGACGTCGTCGCGGTACGCCGGCTGCAATTGCCCCTTGCAGTGCTCGACGATCTTGCGGATCTCCGGATCCGTGACGTATGCGCCCTGGATGCGCGCCGGCTTGGACGCTCCCATCGGCAAGAACAAACCGTCGCCCTTGCCCAGCAGCCGCTCGGCGCCGGGCTGGTCGAGGATCACCCGCGAGTCGGTGACAGATGCTGTCTTGAACGCCAGCCGGGACGGCATGTTCGCCTTGATCAGCCCGGTGACCACGTCCACCGACGGACGCTGCGTAGCGATGATCAGATGGATGCCGGCCGCGCGGGCCAGTTGCGTGATCCGCACGACCGCATCCTCGACATCGCGGGGAGCGATCATCATCAGGTCGGCGAGCTCGTCGACGATCACCAGCAGGTACGGGTAGGTCGTATACACCCGTTCGGAACCCGGCGGCGCGACGAGTTCGCCGGAGGCCACCTTGCGGTTGAAGTCGTCGATGTGCCGCACGCCCGAGGCCTCCATGTCCTCGTAGCGCAGGTCCATCTCGCGCACCACCCAAGTGAGCGCGTCGGCGGCCTTCTTCGGGTTCGTGATCACCGGCGTGACGAGGTGGGCGATCCCCTGGTAGCCGGCGAACTCGACGCGCTTGGGGTCGATGAGCACCATCCGGACCTGCTCCGGCGTCGCCCGGGTGAGCACCGACAAGATCAGCGAGTTGATGCAGCTCGACTTGCCCGCGCCGGTGGCCCCGGCGACGAGCAGATGCGGCATCTTCGTCAGGTTGGCCACGACGAAGCCGCCCTCGACGTCCTTGCCGAGCGCGACAAGCAGCGGATGGTGGTCGCGCTGCGCGATCGGTGAGCGCAGCACGTCGCCGAGCATGACGATCTCGGGGTCGGCGTTCGGGATCTCGACCCCGACCGCGCTCTTGCCCGGGATGGGGCTGATGATCCGCACGTCCGGGCTCTTGACCGCGTACGCGATATTGCGGGTGAGCTGAATGATGCGCTCGACCTTGACGCCCGGCCCGAGTTCGATCTCGTAACGCGTGACGGTCGGCCCACGACTGAAGCCCGCGACCGCACAGTCGACGCCGAACTCCTCGAACACCTGCTGGAGCGCCGCGATCACCTCGTCGTTCGCCTTCGTGTGCGCGAGGTGCCGGCTTCCGGAGCCAAGGTCCTTCAGCGACGGCAGCGTGTAGGCACCGCCACTGCTGAGCTCGAGTTGGACGGGGGCGGTAATAGCCGGCGCCTCCTCCTCCGGCAACGGCCGCGGCTTGGCGACGCGGGGCTTGCGTGGCCTGGGCGTCTCAGCCGGAGGCTGCTCCTCCAGGTCCGGCAGGACGGCCGTGGCGGCCTCGGCCACGACATCACCTCGGTTGGCCGGCGCCTGCGCCACCTTGCGTGCGAACAGCGCGCGGACCTGGTGTGCCAACTGGCTGATCGGTGTCGCGGTCACCACGAGGACGCCGAAGGCGCCAAGCACGAACAGCAGCGGCACGGCGATAACCGCGGACAGTCCGTGCCGCAGCGGCGCCGCCACGCCGGCCCCGATCAGCCCGCCGGCGTGGGAGCGCCCATGCGCGCTCGTCGGGGAGTCGGCCCACAGATCGAGCAGGCCGAGCAGGGCAAGGCCAAGCGCAGCTGTGCCGACCACGACCCGGCCGCGGCTTTCCGGACGCGGGGCCTGGCGCAGCATGTGCACGCCGACGCCGACGAGCAGAATCGGCAGTACGACGGCCGCGTTGCCGATCAGGCTTCGAAACAGCGCAGTGAGGGCGTGCCCGACCGGCCCGGCGCCGTGCGCCCAGGCGGCAATCGCGGCCACGGCGCCGAGGACGATGACACCGAGCGCCGCGCCGTCACGCCGATGCTCCGGCTCGAGGTCGCGGGCGGTGGCGGCGCTGCGCCACACCGCCCGAGCCAGCCCGCCCACCACGACGGCAACAGCCCACCACAGTGCGGCGATGCCGCGCGCGAATGCGCGGAACAGCGCAGCGGCACTGGACCGGCCGCGGCTGGCCGGCTCACGGCTCGTCCGCGCGCGCGTCTTGGCTGCACTGGCCACTGCAACTCCTGCTCCTCGCGCAAGCGCTCATCGTTGCGACGAGCACCGCATCTGCGGCCCCACGAAGTCGCTACACGATTTCGTGGGAACAGGCGCTTCTCGGCACTCATGCGGCCGTGCGATGCTCGCTCGTCGCCAGAAGACCCTAACGCTGCAGTCGAGCGTTACCCGGGAGGAAACGCGGCTCGTCGCGTCACAACCCGGCGGCGGCCAGGTCGTCGCGCAACTGCGCGATCTCCTGCTCGGTCGCATCGACCAGCGGCGGGCGGACCGAGCCGACCGCCCGGCCGCGCAGTGCCAGCCCCGCCTTGACGAGGATGCTGCCCTGGGTACGGAAGATGCCGGTGTAGATCGGCAGCAGCTGCCGGTGCATGCGCAGCGCTTCGGCAACGTCGCCGCGCTCGTACGCCTCGATCATCGCCAGCGTGCCCGGGCCGCTGAAGTGCGTGGAGGTGCCCACGACACCAACGGCCCCCACCGACAGCAGCGGCAGGGTCTCGGCGTCGTTGCCCGAGTAGTAGGCGAGATCGGTTTTCGCCAGCACCTCGGCGCTGGCCGCGAGGTCGCGCTTGGCGTCTTTGACGCCGACGATGCGCTCGTGCTCGGCGAGGCGCAGGAGCGTGTCGGAGGCGATTGCCGTGCCGGTACGGCTCGGGATGTCGTACAGCAATATCGGCAGCTCCGTGCCGTCGGCGATGGCCCGGAAGTGGGCGAGCAGACCGGCCTGCGGCGGCTTGGAGTAGTACGGGGTCACGACGAGCAGACCGTGTGCCCCGGACTTCGCAGCTTGCTCCGCCAGGTGAATCGTGTGTGCCGTGTCGAACGTGCCGACACCCGCCACGACATCGGCGCGGTCGCCCACGGCGTCCGCGACGGCGCGCACCAGATCGGCCTTCTCGGCGTCGGTGGTCGTCGGCGCCTCGCCACCCGTTCCGTTGATGACCAGTGCGTCATTGCGCTGGTCATCAACGAGGTAGGCGGCTAGCTCCGCCGCCCTGTCGAGGTCCAGTCCGCCACTCGCCCGGAACGGCGTGACCATGGCGGTGAGCAGCCGCCCGAAGGGGCGGCGGGCATCGGTGGTCGGCATGTGACAACGCTACCGCCGCCGGATGCCTCCACATCACCGTTTCGTATCAACGCGCTGACGCGGCACAACGCAGCACCACTCCCTTCTGGTCAATGAGACGACGACCCAGCCGGAGGTGTGCGATGCGACGAGCGCGGTGTGTAGTCGGCCTGACAGCGCTGTTCCTGCTCGCCGGCTGTACCGGCACCGGCAAGAGCCCCAGCACTGACCATGGGGCGGCTGCCGGCGCTCCGGCGGCGGGCGCTGCCCGGCCTGGCGCCGAAGCAGCGCCTACCCCCGTCCGGTCGGCGCTGCCGCCGAGATCGCTGGTGAAGACGGCCGCGCTCACGGTGCGGGTTACCGATGTGGATGCCGACGCCGACCGGGCGATCGGAATCGCGACCGCGGCCGGCGGTGATGTCCTGGCTGACCGGCGCAGCGGCTCGGGCGCCCGTGCCAGCGCCGAGCTGACCCTCGAGGTGCCGCCCGCAACCCTGGAAGCACAGCTCGGCCAACTCGCCCGACTCGGCGAGCAGGTGAGCCGGACGTCCAGCACCGACGACGTGACACAGCAGGTCGTCGACGTCACCTCTCGGCTGGCGGGCATGCGAGCGTCGCTGGCCCGCGTCCGGGCGCTCTACGCGCAGGCGACCTCTATAGGCGACGTGATCAAGCTGGAATCGGAGCTGGCCAGCCGGGAGGCGGACCTCGAGTCGCTGGAGGCGCAGCAGCACGACCTCGCGCTCAAGACCTCCCACGCCAGGATCATGGTGCAGCTACTTGCGAAGCGCGCCGCGGCACCGGCATCGGGGCGGGCCGCCACAGGCGCGGGTGCCGGATTCGCACGCGGCTGGCACGCGTTCGTCATGTCCGTGCGCTGGACAGTCGGCGCGTTTGGGACCGTGCTGCCGTTCCTACTGGTCGCCGGCGCACTTGCCACACTCGCCCTATGGTGGCGCCGCCGAGACCGCGCCGGCGCCCCGATGTCACCTCCCACGCAGCGTTGAGAGCTGCGCCAGCCAGGCGCGCGGCCCCGGATGCTGAACGCGCAGCGCGGCCACTTCGGCGGCAAAGCGGAGGCAATCAGGCCAGCTCGCTCCCCCGGCGAGGGCGTATGCGGCCGCGCCATGGAACGCGTCACCGGCGCCGAGCGTGTCGCGGGCGGGTACCTGCGGCACGGCGATCACGCCGGATCCCTCAGCAGCCGACCACTCGATCGGGTCCGCGCCGTGGGTGACCGCCACTAGGGGCACGCCGCGCGCGTGGACCGCGTCCACGGTGGAGACCGCGGCGAACTCCGCGGAGCAGATCGAGCCGGCGACGAGCGGAAGCAGCTCGCCGAGCACCGGCTTCCAACTGCCGGCGTCGAGCAGCACCGGCACTCCCGCCGCCCGCGCCCCACGCGCGGCGGCGAGCGCCAGCTGCGGGTGATGTCCGTCGACGAGCACGACGTCGGCGGCGCCTGCCAGCGCGGCAACCTCGGCGGGGGCACTCGCTGCTACGAACGCCGCGTTCACCGACGACACGCTGCGCTCACCGGTACCGCCCACCACGCGAACAGCCGACACCGCCGGGGCCTCCGCGACATCACGAGCGACGTCGACGACGCGGACTGCCCGCGAGGCGAGCTCGGCCGCGGCGAACCGCGCCAGCGGATGGGCGCCAAGCGCCGTGACCAGCACGGCGTCCCCACCGAGCGCGGCGAACGTGACCGCCGCGTTCGCGGCCGGACCGCCGGCGGCGACGTCCTGCCGCAGCGCGACGGTCTTCTCGTTCGCGCCGAGCGGCCGCTCGAGCGTGTGGATGAGGTCGAGTGTCACCAGCCCGGCGAACACCCCAGCTCGGGTCATGCCCTTCAGGGAACCAGCACGACCTTGCCGGACGTAGCGCGACTCTCCAGGGCTGCGTGCGCAGCGCACGCTCGCGGCAGGGGGAATGTCTCAGTGAGCGGCTGCCACGCACCACTGGCTGCCTTGTCCAGCGCGATCGTCTCGAGCCGGCGCAACGCGTCCGGTGCCCGCAGAATCCGCGCCTGCGTCTCGCTGACGCCGCGTTGCGCGAACTCCTCGGCATCGATCCGCGCGGCCGCGCCGGACGCCCAGCCGAATCGCACCAGCCGCCCGCCATCGCCGAGTAACTCGAACACCGCGCGTCCGACCGGGCCGCCGACTCCGTCCAGGGCGACCGTCGCAGCGCGACCGGCCAGCGTGCCGCGAACCTCGACGGGCCAGTCCGGACGCTGGTAGTCGACAGCGATACGCGCGCCGAGCGATCGCGCTACCCCGACCTTGCGCTCGCCGCCGGCAAGTGCAACGACGGTCGCGCCGAGCGCCATTGCCTCCTGCGCGAACAGGCTGCCCAGACCGCCCGCGGCCGCGGTCACGATCACGACGTCATCCGCGGTGAGCGCGGCAGCGTCAAGCACACCCACCGCGGTGCGCCCTGTGCCGATCATGGCGACGGCCACCTCGGCCGGCATGCTGTCCGGAATGCCGCGCAGCCGGTCGGTCGGCGCGAGTGCCAACTCGGCATAGCCGCCGCTTGCCTGGCCGAGATGCGCGACCACCCGCCGGCCGAGCCAGCCGCGATCGACGCCGGCACCGATCGCGTCGACAACCCCCGCGACCTCACGGCCGGGCGTCATCGGCAACGCCGGCAGCCTAAACGGGCCACCGGTGACACCGCGGCGGATCACCGTGTCAATGAGATGTACGCCAGACGCCTGGACGCCGACGCGTACCTGCCCGTCCCTCGGCACCGGGTCGAGCACCCGTTCGTAGCGCAGCGTCTCCGGTGGGCCGAATTCGTACTGCCGTATCGCATGCACGCCACGACGCTAGAAGCTGAAGTTAACTTCAGGTCAACCTTCGGCGACGAACGGCGACGACGCGACCGCAGTGCCGTCGGGCAGCAGGCTGATCTCGAAGTCGGCGAAGACGTTCGGAGCGACTCGCTGCAACTCGCGCAGGCAAGCCACTGCCAGAGCGCGGATTTCGACGTCCGCGTGCTCGGAAGCCCGCATCGCGATGAAGTGTCGCCACGCTCGGTAGTTGCCGGTGACGACGATGCGCGTCTCGGTTGCGTTCGGGAGCACGGCGCGGGCGGCCTGGCGCGCCTGCTTGCGGCGCAGCGTTGCTTGCTCGACATCGGCGAACTTCTTTTCGAGGCCCTCGAGCAGCTCGGTGTACGTGCGCACCGCCGCGTCGCTCGCCGCAACGAACTTGGCGTGCAGCTCAGGGTCCTCGGCAATCACGTCGGGCTCGACCATCGCCGCGTCGCGCTCGGGCACGTAGCGCTGCGACAGCTGCGAGTACGAGAAGTGCCGGTGCCGGATCAGCTCGTGGGTGAGCGAACGCGAGACGCCGGTGAAGTACATCGTCACCGTGCCGTGTTCGAGCACCGAAAGGTGACCGACTTCGAGGATGTGCCGCAGGTACCCGCGGTTGGAGGCGGTCGCCGGGTTCGGCTTCTTCCACGACTGGTAGCAGGCCCGGCCGGCGAACTCGGCCAACGCCTGGCCGCCGTCCGCATCGGTCTCCCAGGGGACGTCGGCCGGCGACTCGAAGTGCGTCCAGGCGATCACCTGAACCTGAAGCGGAACGGTTTCAACCACAGGTGGACTCCCGGATGGCGCGGACCCTCGAACGACCAGCCTATCCGCCGGCGCATCGGCAGCGGTTTCGCGACGCGCCGCCTCGGCGCAGCTGCTGAGCAGCGATCCGAGCAGTTGCAGCGTCGTGACATCTATTCGCAGTTGCGATGCAGTCAGCGGTGATGTCATAGTGGCATCATGCACGTCAACGACTATGTCGAGCAAGTCCATGACCAGATCCGCGCGGCGGCGGCACTAGGGGACGAACGAACCCAGCAGATCGCGGCGTCGCTCGCCGGCGCGGTGGATGCCTCGGTGCGGCTGGCGCTGCTCGCTGCAGTCTCCGCGGCGGCCGGCGAGATCAGTGCCGCGTTGCTCGAGACCAACGGTGGGCCGGCCGTCACGGTGGCTGTCGACGGCGACGAGATCCGCATCGACGTCGCGCAAGCCACGACCGCACCCACCGAGCCGCCGCCAGACGAGGGCGACGCGACTGCGCGCATCTCGTTGCGCCTGTCGGAGCGGCTCAAGGCCGACATCGAGCAGACAGCCTCTCGCGACGGTGTGTCGGTCAACACGTGGTTGGTCCGCGCCGCGAACGCGATGCTCACAGGACCCGCCGGCCCTGGTGGCTGGCCCGGCCCAGGCGGCTGGGGCGGCCCGGGTTGGCGGACCCCCGGATGGGGCGGGCACGGCCGTGGCACCCAGCGGGTCACCGGCTGGGTGACCGGATGATCATCAACTCGCGAATGGAGATCCAGTGACCACCACATCGTTCCCGCTCGCCGGCCCGATCGACCTGTCCTGCCGGCTCGGTTTCGGCACGATCACGGTGCACGCCGACGACGGCGTTAACGAGGCGAAAGTTGTCCTGACGCCCCGCGACGCCAAGTCCGACTACGTCGACCGGACGACCGTCGAACTGCAAGGTTCCACCTTGGTCGTGCACGGCCCGAAGCCCCGCGGCGGCTTCTTCGACCTTCCCGTCTTCTCCGGTCGGTTCGGCGAGCGCGATGCCGTCGATGCCGACATCACGGTGCCGGCGGACACTGCGATGAAGCTCGCCAGCTGGGGCGCCGACATCCTGGTCAAGGGGCGCGCGGGTACCACTGACATTGCGTCGGGCTCCACCACCACGGAGATCGACGACGTCGAAGGTGACCTGCGGCTGCGCTACGGCAGCGGGCCGGCGCGCGCCCAGCGGGTGACCGGATCGGTGGTCGTCCGCGCCGGGTCCAGCAGTCTCACGCTCGGCGAGGTCGGCGGGCCGATCGAGGTCGGCTGCGGCAGCGGCAGCCTCGAGGTTGGTACGGCCGGCGGCCGGGTCCGCATGCGTACCGGGACCGGGCAGGCCACCATCGGCGCCGCCGCCGGCGACGTGGACTTCACCAGCGGATCGGGCGGACTGTCGGTCGGACTGCGCCGCGGTCAGCCGGCCCGCCTCGACGTGGTCACTGGTGCCGGTCAGCTCCGCTCCGATGTCCCGGTAGAGGACGCTCCGCCGGCCGACTCCGCGCGCGCGATCACGATCAAGGCGCGCACCGGCAGTGGCGACGTGCGGATCTTCCGTGCCGATCAGGTGTCGGACGCTGCGTAGAGCGGCTCAGCCGCCGACGGCGTGACTGAGCGGGGCGGCGAGGTCGCCCCGCTCACCCACGACGACCCCGTCCAGCTCGAGCCACTTCGCGGTGATCGCGAGCTCGGCCGCGAGTTCCGCCGCGACGTACGAGACGTCCACGCCGGCTTCGGCGAACGCCCCCTGCACGCGCAGCACTCCGGCCTGCCGGTCGGACTTCAGATCCACGCGCGCGACGAGTGAGTCGCCCAGCAGGAAGGGCAGGACGTAGTAGCCGTACTGCCGTTTGGCAGCTGGGGTGTAGATCTCGATGCGGTAGCGGAAGCCGAACAGCCGCTCGGTTCGTTCGCGGAACCAGATCAGCGAGTCGAACGGACTGAGCAGTGCGCGCGTCGCGACCCGGCGCGGGCGGCGTGCGCGGGGCCAGAGGTATGCCGGCGCCCGCCAGCCGTCGACGCTGACCCGAAGCAGCTCCCCCGCCGCGACGAGTTCGGCGACGCGCAGCTTCGACTCGGCGCGTGGCAATCGGAAGTAGTCGCCGAGATCGGGCTCGGTCGCCACACCGAGGGCCCGGGCGGCAATACGCACCAGCTCACGCTGCGCCTGTTCGACCGGCGGCGTCGGCGCGGCGATGATCTCGGCCGGTAGCACACGTTCGGGCAGGTCATAGTGCCGCTCGAAGTTGACCCTCCGGGCGGCGGTGATCCGCCCGGACCAGAACAGGTACTCGAGCGCGACCTTGCCGTCGTGCCAGTTCCACATGTGCCCGGGGCGTGGATCCGGACGCGGCATGCCGGTGTCGCCGGCCCGGATCGGGCCCTTGCGGGCGACCAGGTCGAAGACCTCGTCGACCAGCTGCGGGAAGTCGCGGGCAATGCGCACCATGCTCCCCCACGCATCGTCGTTGGCCCGGGCCATGCGCCAGCGCAAGTTCGGCTGTAGCTCTACCGGGATCAGCGACGCCTCGTGCGCCCAGTACTCGAACAGCTCGCGGCTCCGGACGGAGCCGGCGGTGTGCGCGGTGAGCCTGTCCAGCGCCTCTCGCGGGTACGGCCCGAGCCGAGCGAACACCGGCATGTAGTGCGAGCGGCAGAACACGTTCACTGAGTCGAGCTGCAGCAACCCCGTCCGGTCGATCACCCGCCGGATGTGCCGTGCGTCGACGCGTCCGCTCGGGCGCGGATCGGCGAACCCCTGAGCGGCCAGGGCGATCCGCCGTGCCTCTGCCGCGCTGAGGCGCATCAGGCCGCCGCCGGTTCGTCGAGCGCTGCGACCGGTGGCGCGGCCGCCCGACGGCGTCCCTCCGCGCTGACCACGACGACCACGGACACCACGATGACCAGACCACCCAGCACCTCGTTGAAGGCAAGATGCTCGCCGGCCAGCAGGACACCGAGCGCCACGGCGACGACGGGGTTGACGTAGGCGTACGTCCCGACGAGCGACGTGGGTGCATTCGCTAGTGCGTAGACGTAGGCACTGAATGCGACGAAGGAGCCGAACATCACGAGGTAGACCAGCGACAGCCACGACTGGACGCTGATCGCGTCGAGGTGGAGCCGCCCGAACTCACCGCGCCCGGCGGCAGCAACCAGCAGCACTACCCCCCCGGCGAACATCTCGACCGACGACAGCACGCCTGGATCGTCCGGCAACGGCACCCGGGTGACGAGCACCGAGCCGGCGGCCCAGGACAGCGCCGCCACCACGAGCAGCAGCGAGTAGCCGAGGTCGACGTGCGAGCCCGCGGACCCGGGCAGCAGCAGCAACGCGAGCCCACCCAGCCCCACGAGCACCCCGACCAGCGTCAGCGCCGGAGTTCGGTCGCCGAGCACCCGGCGCAACACGATCATCCACAGCGGCACCGCCGCGACCAGCAAGGCCGCGAGACCGGAGGGCACGCGGGTCTCGGCGATCACCACGAGTCCGTTTCCCCCGGCAAGCATGAGCACGCCGCACACGGCGGCATTGCGCCAGCGGGCGGCATCAAGCCGCCAGGCCACGCGACCACCGCGCAGACGGGACACCGCGGCGAGCAGGCCGGCCGCAAGTACGAAACGGACGCCCGCAGACGCGAACGCCGGCATTGTCCGCACTGCCCAGCGGATGGCGAGATACGTCGACCCCCATACGACGTACACGGTGCAGATCGCGAGCCAGACCCGTCCCGATACGACGCTCCTCACTCACCGGACCCTATTCGGCGGTACTGACACCGGCAGCCGATTTCCTGAGCGCGCGCACCCGCCGCTCGGCAGTACATGTCAGGATGCGTAGGTGTTCGAGCAGTGGATGCACAACATCGGCGACGCGGTCGGCGTGTGGCTGTACGTCATCGCCGGCGCCCTTGCCTTCGCCGAAGCATCCTTTCTGGTCGGGTTCGTGCTGCCTGGCGAGACCGCATTGCTGGTGGCGGGCTATTTCTGCCGATACGGTCCGCTGAACGTCTGGGTCATGGCTGCAGTAGCGGTGGCCTGCGCGATCCTCGGTGACACCGTTGGTTTCGAGTTCGGACGATTTTTCGGGCCGTCGCTGCGCCGCTCGCGCGTCGGCCGGTGGATCGGCGAAGCCCGGTGGGCCAAGGGAGACGCATTCTTGAAGCGGCACGGTGGCAAGGCGGTCTTCCTGGGCCGGCTCGTGGCGTTGCTCCGCGCGCTCACTCCGTCGCTGGCGGGCATGAGCGGTATGCATTACCCCACGTTCCTGAAGTGGAACGCCGCCGGCGGACTGTTGTGGGGTGCCGGCTGCGTCTTCCTCGGCTACGCCTTCGCGTCCGCGCTGAACACTGTCAGTCAGTACCTGACGTGGTTGCCCATCGCCTTGCTGGTGGTCGGAGTGGCCGCGTACGTCCTCATTCACCTGCGCAAGCGACGCCAGGAACGCGCCGAGGAGCGGGCCTTCGCCGAGGCGGGGGCCCACGGCGACGACGGGTGACCCTGACGGTGCGCGCGGCCGGCCCGAATGACGCCGCCGCAATCGACGAGGTGCGCTCGCGCGTTGGGCGACGCTTGCGGCGGGAGCCCGCAGGCCGCGAGATCTCTGGCTGCGCCGCCGAGCGGCGCGGTGCGGCATACCGCGGATAGTGTTGCTTTGTGGCCGACGTGAGCGTGCGGCTGGCGCGACCGGCGGACGTGCCCGAGATCGCGCGCATCCAGATCGAGACATGGCGCATCGCGTACTCCAAGATCCTGCCGGAGCCAGTGCTCGAGTCGCTCACAGTCGAGGCAGCGCAACCCGCCTGGGCGGCGGCCGTGCAGACGCCGCCCAGTCCGAAGCATCACGTCTTCGTCGCTCAGGAGCAGCAGTGGCTGGTCGGCTTTGCCGCGGTGGCGCCGGCCGACGACCTCGAGGAGGGTGACCCCGCGCGGGACGCTACCGCGCAGCTCGGGCCGTTGCTCGTCGAGCCGCGGTGGGGCCGGCGTGGGCACGGGTCCCGTTTGCTCGCCGCTGCGGTCGAGCACGCCCGAGACGACGGTATGGTGCGGCTGATCGCCTGGATACCCACCGCCGACCCGGCGTCGCTCGACTTTCTACGCTCGGCCGGCTGGGCAGCGGACGGTTACGCCCGCGAGCTGGACACCGGCGCCGGGGAGATCCGCGAGATGAGGTTGCACGTGTCGCTGGAGGACACACCGTGACGACGTTGACGGCGTTCACCGGGATCCCGGTCGCGGCCCTCGACTTCTACGAGGACCTCGAGGCCGACAACAGCAAGGCATTCTGGACGGCGCACAAGCACGTATACGAACAGTCGGTGCGCGCCCCGCTGGAGGCGCTCGCCGCCGAACTGGCCGGCGAGTTCGGGCAGGCCAAGCTGTTCCGCCCGTACCGCGACGTACGGTTCAGCAAGGACAAGACGCCGTACAAGACGCAGCAGGGTGCCTGGTTTGCCGAGTCGTCGCTATACGTCGCAGTGTCGGCGGCCGGGCTGTTCGTCGCCGGCGGCTACTGGGACACCGCGTCCGACCAGGTCGAGCGGATGCGGCGCGCCGTCGCCGACAACGTGGCCGGCGCCGAAGTCGTCCGGGCTGTCGCAGCCGTCCGCAAGGCCGGCTTCACGATCAACGGCCAACAGCTCACCCGCGTTCCTGCGGGATATGCCAAGGACCACCCACGGGCGGAGTGGCTGCGCTATAAGACTCTGACCGCACATCGTGATTTCGGATGTCCGGCCTGGCTGTCGACCCGGCGCGCCAAGACCGAGGTCGCCAAGGCATGGCGGGCACTGGGCCCACTTACAGCCTGGCTGCACACCCACGTGGGCCCGTCGAACGCGCGCTAGTCAACTGAACGGTGCGAACGGGGTCGCGAGGGGACGGGCGGCAAGCTGCATCAGCAGCAGCACATTGTCGTCTCCGGCCGTCTTGTTCATGCGCAGCCGGCCGCAGTTGGTGCAGCGGTGGATCAGCACCCAGCGGCCTTCACCCCGGACCGTGACCGCGATCGGCTCCATGCCGCCGGGGCATTCGGCCTTCCGGTCGCCCGGGACGTTGCGGTCGAGGTGCCGGGACCAGAGACAGGCTGGACAATGATTGCGATGTGAGGTGCCGGGCGCGTCGAGGGAGACGTCTACGCCGCAGTGCTCGCAAGTGAACGAACGAGAGAACGCCAAAACAGGGAACCTTTCGAAACGAGGCGCAGGGACGGGGTGTACATCGCTTCGCCTCCTTTCGATCGGGCCTTGCCCAGGTACGGGCCGAGCCAGCAGACCAGCGCGGCGCTTTGCGCGTCAACCGAATAACGGCCGCGACCGCTTGCCCACCGCGTCGGCGAGAGCCGGCACGAAACGCGACGCGTCGATCGTGCCCAGCCCGGTGGCAAGGTCGTAACCCGGCCCGGCGGTGTAGCCGGTCACGTCCCCGTAGGAGTTGTCGCCCGAGCGCACGTCGACGACGCCGCTGCTCGGACGGGTCGCCAGCTGGTACAACGCCGGGTTGATCAGACCGAGCGGGTGCCTGGCGCGCTGCGCCGCCAGCGCCACCATGCCGGCGAACAGCGGCGCCGCCTCGCTGGTGCCGCCGACGACACTCCAGCCCGTGTCGCCGGCGTCGTAGGAGGTGTACACCAGTACACCGGCGTCAACTGCCGCGGAGAGCGCAACATCCGGGGTGCCGCGCGCGTCGCCCACGACGCTGCTGACCCGATTCTGGAACGCCGGCCGCCGGAACACCGTGCTCAGGCCGCCCCCGCCCGCGCCGTAGTCGTCGTTCCATGTCGTGTCTGGGGCGCTGCGCCGCCCCGCGGCGTCGAGCTGCAATCGGGTGCCGCCGACACTGGTGACGAGCGGGTCGGTCGACGGCCACGAGTCGACCGGGTACGAGAACAGCGCCAGCCCGTCGTTCTCGTAGCCGGTCGCCCCGGAGTCGCCAGCGGCGGCGACCACCGTGACGCCGCGGCGAGCCGCCTTGACGAAGGCGCTGCGCAGCGAGCGGATCCGGTCGGCGCTCGGAAAGGTTTGCTCGGCGGCGCCGAGGCTCTGCGTGATCACATCCGCAAGGTCGTGATCGATCACGTAGTTCTCGGCCCGGACGATGTCCGGGAAGCCGGCAACGCCGTCGATCTCGGCAACGGGCGTCGCCACCACGAGGATCGACGCGCGCGGCGCGATGAGGTGGGCGTACTCGACGTCGAGTGACGTCTCGAACGCCCAACCGGTCATGTCGGCGTCGCTCGGGTCGAATCCCGGCACCGGCCCGGCCGGGGTGATGGTCTCGATCGACGGCGGCTCAGGCAGCCCCCAGGCCTGGTCGAAGGCCCGCACGTCGGCCTCGATGGTCGGCGAGCCGTACGACACCACCACCGCGATCGTGGTGCCCGCCCCGTCGTTGCCCCGGGCCAGGAGCGGCCCGACATCGTAGGCGGCGCGGATCTGATCCGCCGAGTAGCAGGTGAGCTGATAGCGGGCGAGGCACTCCCCGGCGCTCGGTGGCGCGAGGAACTGGTTCGGTTCGACGCTGCGCGCCGCGCTGGCCGGCATCGGGACCGCCACCGCGGCGGGCGCCGGTGGCCGACTCGACGCGGCGGCTATCGCCCCGACCAAGCTGGCCGAAATGACGCAGACGAGTGCGGACCGGCGCCTCATGCGCGCTCCTCGGACGGCAGGCATTCGCCGTCATCCCAGCACATGAGGCGCCGATCCGCTAACGGCTTCGCTAGCCGGGCGACGTCATCGTCGGGTGATGCAGGTCGAGGAACCGGGCGTCCTGCATCTCCTCGGCCATCAGCTCGGCGACCTCGGCAGGTGGCGGGATGTGCTCGTGCTCCCGTGCCTCGGCCTCGGAGGTGAAGTACACCGTCTGTACGTACTCGCCGTCGTCATGCGTCGCAACGGTGCCGCCGATGATGTCCGGACGCATTTCGTGCATCTGCTGGCTGTACTTCTCCATCATCGAGCGCATCAGCTGCGGGTTTTTGAGATGCCCCTCTATGACCTGGACGAACCCGGCGTCGTCCGAGCCGCCCGCCAGCCACGTCATGACCTCCGACGAGTCGAAGAACGTCACGTCCCCCTGGAAACACTTGCGCGTGTCGGCCCACCACGCGTCCTGCTCGGGACGCTCACTGTTGCGCCGGGCCGCCTCCTCGGACTCGAACCGGACGACGGCGACGAACGTCGCGTCGTCGGTGATGTCCGAGGTCGTGCCGAGCCAGCCGCTCGCGCCGGGTCGCAGGTCGCGCATCCATCGGTCCATCGCCACCCGTAGGCCGGCCTCGTCTGCGACCTTTCCCTGAACAACTTGGATGAACATCGCCCACCTCCGCGATGTCTGGGCCGCGCCCGTGCGCGGCGAGTCCCCCTGTGACGTCGCGCCCGGTGCTGCCTTGCGTGCGCACCGGCACGCTCCGAGATGAGCGTAGTTCCGCGGAGGCGGGCGGGGTAGCGACAGTCACAAACCGAGGAGCAGTTCCAACCCGACGGTCAGGCCCGGCCGGGACGCGACCTGGCGAATCCCGAGCAATACGCCCGGCATGAACGACACGCGGTCGAACGTGTCGTGCCGGATCGACAGCGTCTCCCCCGTCGTGCCGAACAGGATCTCGTGGTGCGCCACCAGGCCCGCGGCGCGCACCGCGTGGACGTGCACCCCGTCGACGATCGCACCGCGGGCCCCGGGAAGCGACTGGGTCGTCGCATCAGGCGGGGATGCGAGGCCGGCGCCGGCCCGGGCCTCGGCGATCAGCCGTGCAGTGCGCACCGCCGTGCCACTCGGCGCGTCCGCCTTCGCCGGATGGTGTAGCTCGACGACCTCGGCCGACTCGTAGTGCGGCGCGGCGAGCCGGGCGAACTTCATCGCCAGCACGGCGCCAATGGCGAAGTTCGGCGCGACGAGCACGCCCAGCTGCGGTGCATCGGCCAGCCAGCTTCGAATCATGTCCAGCCGCTCGTCGGTGAACCCGGTCGTGCCCACCACGGCGTGGATGCCCTGGTCGACCGCGAAGCGGATGTTGTCCATCACGACGTCGGGATGGGTGAAGTCGACCAGCACCTGGGCCCCGCCGTCGGCGACGCTGAACAGCCAGTCGCCGGCATCGACCGCGGCCACCAGGTCCATGTCGTCGGCCTCCACGACCGCCTGGCACACCTGCTGGCCCATCCGCCCCCGCGCGCCGAGCACGCCGACCCGGATCGGTTCGCGAACCTCGTTCACGAGACGGCTCCGTCGAATGCGTGGTCGTCGAACGGGCCGACCACCGTGAGGCAGCGGGGTTGGCGCAGAAGGTACCCCGCGACCTCGGTCACGTCCTTGCGGGTCACCGCATCGACGTAGCCGAGCAGCTGATCCACGGCCAGGACGTCGCCGTAGACCAGCTCGCTCTTGCCGATGCGCGTCATACGCGACGCGGAGTCTTCCAGGCCGAGCACGATGCCGCCCGCCACCTGGCCCTTGCCACGGCGGACCTCGGCGTCCGCGATGCCGCCCTCGGCGACCCGGTCGAGCTCGCTGGTAATCAGGTCGAGCACCTCGTCGGCCTTGCCGGGTTGGCATCCCGCGTACACGCCGAAAAGCCCGGTGTCGGCGTAGCTGCTGCCGAACGTGTAGACCGAGTACGCCAGGCCGCGTACCTCACGGATGCTCTGGAACAGCCGCGAGCTCATCCCTCCGCCGAGCGCCGCGGACAGCACGCCCAAGGCCCAGCGCCGCTCGTCATGCCGGGACACGGCGTATGTGCCGACGACGACGTTGGCCTGCTCAGTGTCCTCGGAGACCACACGGACCGGTTGCGCAGGGGCGATCGTCCAGGCCTGGCCCGACCGTGGCAGCACCGGGTCGGCTGCGGCATCGACGTGCTGCTCGAACGCCCTGCGCACCTGCCGGACCACGGCGGCGTGGTCGACGTTGCCGGCGGCGGCGATCACCATGCCCTCGGGGCGGTAGCGGCGCCGGTAGTAGCCGGCGACCTGCCGCCGGGTCAGCGCGCTGATCGAGTCGATGGTGCCGAGGATGGACCGCCCAAGGGAGGCGTCGCCGAACAGCGCCGCCGCGAACTCGTCGTGCACCAGGTCGGCCGGGTCGTCGTCGCGCATCGCGATCTCTTCGAGGACGACGCTGCGCTCGACGTCGATGTTCTGTGCGGTGACCGTGGCGTTGAGCACTACGTCGGTGACGATGTCGATGGCGAGTGGCAGGTCCCGATCAAGCACGGTCGCGTAGTAGCAGGTGTGCTCCTTCTCGGTGAACGCGTTGAACTCGCCACCCATGGCATCCATCGCCTTGGCGATGTCCAGGGCGGAGCGTGTAGTGGTGCCCTTGAACAGCAGGTGCTCCAGGAAGTGGCTGGTGCCCGCGATCGCGGTGGACTCGTCGCGGCTGCCCACCGGCACCCACACCCCGAAGCTCGCGCTGCGCACCCCGGGCATCGCCTCGGTGACGACCCGGAGCCCTCCGGGCAGCACGGTCGTGGCGATGCATCCACCCCCGGAGATATCGAGGGTGCGGGTCTTCGCGCGGCGGATCATCCGGCAATCCTAGGGGTGCTTGCGATTTAGCCAGGATCCGACGACGCGGCTCATCCCGTCGCGCTGCACCTCGAAGCCGAGTGTCCGGTAGAAGGCCTGCATGTCGTCGGTGAACAGGCCCACATGCTGGCCCGGCACGGTGGCCAGCAACCGCCGCACGATCTCGGCGCCGATACCGGTGCGGCGCTGCGGCGTCGCGGTCCAGATGTCCACGAGGTAGGCGTTGCAGACACCGTCGCTGAGGATGCGGCCGTTGCCCACGAACCTGCCCGCCCTGCGCGCGAAGACGACGGCGTGCGACTTCATGTGCGAGATCCGGTACTCCTCCGGCGTACGCCCGTTGTCGAACGAATCGGCGGCGAGCGCTGCCTTCAACGCCGCCCAGTCGACATCTGTCGTGGTGTCGGAAAACTCGACGCGCGACATCGCCTACTCCACCGCAATAAGCGCACGACGATGGCGCTGCGCCAGCTCGGCGTAGTAAGCGGGGTTGTCGCCGACCCAGCCGGCCGCAGATCCCGAGAGCGGTCCCTTCACGGTCGCCGGTGCCCCCACCGCCATCACGCCGCCCGGGATCTGCGTCCCGGGTGTGACGAGCGCGTGCGCGGCCACCATCGCGCGGGGCCCGATGCGCGCCCCGTCCAGGACGATCGCCCCGTTGCCGACGAGGCATTCCTCTTCGAGGACGGCGCCGTGCACCACGCACTGGTGTGCCACCGTGACGCCCGGGCCGATCTCGGTGGTGACGCCGGGCGGGCAGTGCACGACGGCGCCGTCCTGCACGTTCGCCCGCTCGCGGACGACGATCGGCCCGCAGTCGCCGCGCAGCACGGCGCCGTACCAGACCGACGCGCCCGCCTCGATCGTCACGTCACCGATGAGCGTCGCCGTCGGGGCGATGAACGCGTCGTCGGCGATCTTCGGGCGCAGGCCCTCGAACTCGAAGCTGGGCATGCGCTCATCTTCGCATCAGCTCTTCGGCGGCGCGCAGCGTCGACTGCTGCCACAGCACGAGGCGCACGTCGCGGTCGGCGTCGCGCAGCACGGTGAACGCCTGGCGCAGCGCGTCCTCGACGGGCCAGCCGTAGATGCCCGACGAGATCAGCGGGAACGCCACCGACGCGGCGCCGAGGTCAGCGGCGACCCGCAGCGATGCGTCGTAGCAGGAGCGAAGCGTCTCGCTGCGGTCCTCCCGTGTGGAGTACACCGGACCGACGGTGTGGATCACCCACTGCGCCGGCAGCCGGCCCGCCGTGGTGGCGACCGCCTGGCCGGCCGGCAGGCCCTTGCCATACCGGCTCGCGCGCAGGGAGCGGCACTCCGCGAGGATGTCCGGGCCACCACGGCGGTGGATCGCGCCGTCGACACCGCCGCCGCCCATCAGCGACGAGTTGGCCGCGTTGACGATCGCATCGACGTGCTGCTCGGTGATGTCACCTAGTACCAGTTCGAGCGGCATCTTCTGATGATGCCGCGGTACGGGCAGTCTCCGGCGCGGCCAGCACTGCCGGAATCGGCACCGCCACCACGGCGGCGGCCACCACGAACGCCGCGCCGTAGCCGTGCGCATCGGCGAGCCAGCCGGCGACGATCGGCCCCACGACCGTGCCGAGATCGCCCGCCATCTGGTAGGTGGCCACCACGGTGCCACCCCGCCCGCCGACGACATCGCCGAGCATCGCGCCGGACGCCACCGACAGCGCGGCACCGGACACCCCGAGCAGCGCCATGACGGCGACGAGCCCCGCGGCGTCGGCCACCAGCGGCACGCACGCGAGCCCGGCGACGCCCAGCACCAGCCCGGCGAGCAGGACCGGTCGCCGGCCAGTGGTGTCGGCCCGCTTTCCGAACGGCATCAGCAACACTCCGCTGACCGCGCTGAGCGCAAAGAACCCGATGTACGTCCACGTCGAGCTCAATGCCAGCCGATCTGCGACGAACAGCGGCACCATCGCCGAACGCGCGCCCACCACGGCCCAGTCCTCCGCGAAGTTGGTGAGCAGCGTGGCAAGGTAGGCGCGCTGCCGCAGCGCGGCGCGCAGGGACAGGCTCACGCCCCCGGGCACGGGCCGCGCAGCAAGCTCGCTGTGCCGCAGCGCTCCCCACGCGATTGCCCCTGCGACGGCCAGCGTCCCGGTGTACAGGAAGAACGGCGCCCGCAGCGACCACGCGGCGACGAAGCCGAGCGCCGGCCCGGCGATGGAGCCGATGAGGAAGCCGCCGGCGAACACGCCCTGCGCCCGGCCACGCAGATGCGGCGGCGTGACCCGAATGAGCAGGCTCGACGCGCTGACGCTGAACATGATCGAGCCGACGCCGCCGATCCCGCGCAGCACGAGGAGCTGCCAGTAGTCGCTGGACAGGCCGGCGAGCAGGCTCGAGACGCCGACAATGCCGATGCCGGTGGCCAGCATCGTCCGTTCCCCGAACGCGTTCACCAGCCGCCCGGCGAACGGGGCGGTCACCAACCGTGCCGCGGCGAACGCGCTGATCACCGCGCTGGCCTCGGTCTTGCTGACATCGAAGTGGCGCGCGAACAACGGGATCGCCGGCGCCACCACCCCGAATCCGAGGGCCACCATGAAGGCGACGGCGGCCAGGGCCGCCACCTCGGGCGGCAGCCGCTTGAGCCCGCTGAGCACGCGACTCAGCGAGGCAGCCAGGCGTCCGGCGCCTCCACCATGCGCCGGACGTGGGCCGGCAACTTGCCTGTCAGCACCTGTTGCAGCGTCGTCTCGTCCAGGACCCGGCGTAGCGCGGCCCGCACCGCCACCCAGACGACCGGCAAGTGCTCGGCGACGCCCATGTACGTCGTCTCGTTCGGCCGCAGTCCGCGGACCTCGGCGAGCGGCCCATCCACGGCGCGGATCACCTGGCCCAACGTGATCTCACCCGGCGGCTGGGCCAGCGCATACCCACCTTCGGCGCCGCGCTGGCTGCGCACCAGTCCGGCACGGCGCAGCTCTCCGAGGATCGCCTCGACGAACTTGCGGGGCAGCCGCTGTTCGCCGATGATGACCTCGATCTTGACCAGGTCGGGCGCGCGTGCCGCCAACTCGAGCAGGGCCCGCACCGCGTAGTCGGTCTTCGCCGAGATCTCCACGCCCGCATCCTCGCATTCCCCGTAGGGAAACGTACCGACGAGGTGCAGGCGTGATCTTGGACTTGTGGCTGAAAAGCGACCAAAAGTCCAAGATCACGGAGGGGAGGTCACCCGGGAACCGCCAGGCTCGACGCATCGTGGGCCGGGCGCAGCCACACGGTGCGACCAGGCTCCAGGGCGAGCGCGTCCGCCTGACCGCGGGTGAGCTGCACCCACGGGGCGCTGCCGTCGGCGCGCAACTCGGCGCGGACCTCGAAGCCGATGCGCATCAGCCGCACCACCTCGCCGGGCACCGCACCTGCGGTGTCGGCGCCGAGCACCTCGATGTCGTGCGGCCGCACGAGACGCTCCCCCAGCCGGGTGACGGGCCCGAGGAAGCCCATCACGAAGTCGTTGGCGGGGTGGTCGTACAGCTCGTTGGGCGAGCCGGTCTGCTCGATTCGCCCGTTGTTGATCACCACGATCTCGTCGGCTACCTCGAGCGCTTCCTCCTGGTCGTGAGTGACGAAGACGGTCGTGACGTGCACCTCGTCGTGCAGCCGCCGCAGCCAGTCGCGCAGTTCCTTGCGCACCTTGGTGTCGAGCGCGCCGAACGGCTCGTCCAGCAGCAGCACCTTTGGCTCGACCGCCAGCGCCCTGGCAAGCGCCATCCGCTGGCGCTGCCCGCCGGACAGCTGCGACGGCAGCCGGTCGGCGAACTGGTCGAGGTGCACCAACTCCAGTAACTCATGGACCCGGCCTCGGATCTCGGGCTTGGGCCGGCGGCGGATCTCCAGCCCGAACGCGACGTTCCGGAACACCGTGAGGTGCTTGAACGCGGCGTAGTGCTGAAACACGAACCCGACGTCGCGCCGCTGCGCAGGGATGTCCGTGGCTTCCACACCGTCGATGTGGACGCTGCCTGCATCTGGGTCCTCGAGCCCGCCGATGATGCGCAGCAGCGTCGACTTGCCGCCGCCGGAGGGCCCGAGCAGCGCCGTGAGCCGGCCGGTCTCGACATCCAGGTCTACGTCGTCCAGCGCCACGAAGCTGCCGAAGCGCTTGCTGATGTTGTGCGCCGCAATTCCCATCAGCGTTCCCTTCTCGGCCGAATCAAAGAGATGGCCACGATGCAGATGGCCGATACGGCTATGAGCAGCACGGCCAGCTGGTATGCGCCGGGTTCGAACTGTTCGGCCCGCTGGTCCACAACTAGCGTCACCGTCTGCGTCTGCCCGCTCACGTCACCGGAAACGACACGCACCGCGCCGAACTCGCCGAGTGACCGAGCCAGGCTCAGCACCACGCCGTAGGCAAGCGCCCACCTGATCGTCGGCAGCGTGATCCGCCGCAGCCGTTGCAGTGCGTTCGCGCCGAGGGAGCGGGCGGCCTGGTCCTGCTCGATACCCTCCTCCTCCAGCACCGGCAGCACCTCGCGCAGCACGAGGGGCAGCGACACGAACGCCGTCGCCAGCACCATGCCGGGCGTCGAGAAGATCACCTGGATGCCGGCGCTCTGCAGCGTCGGCCCGAGCCAGCCGGTCGTCCATCCGAAGGCGAGCACCAGAGCCAGCCCGACGATGATCGGCGAGACCGAGATCGGCACGTCGATCAAGACGTTGAGTAGCGACTGCCCGGGGAACCGGTAGCGCGCCAGCAGGATCGCCATCCCGACACCGAAGACGGCGTTGATCAGCACGGCCAGCCCCGCGACCTCGGCTGTCACCTGGTAGGCATGTATCGCATCCGGTGCGGTGATCGCGTCCCAGAAGACGGACCAGCCCTGCTCGACCACGCGCCACGCGACCACCACGACAGGCGCCGCCACCAGCGCCCCGACGTAGGCGACGGCGACGAACCGCAGCAGGTACCGGACGAGGCTGGGCCGGCGCGGCCGGTGCGTGCGTGTCCGCGCCGGCGGCCGGGCGACGACAGGGGCGGCCGTGTCCGTGATCGTGCTAACCACGGCGCGCCGCCCGTCGCTGCACTTCACCCAGCACCGCCAGCACCGCCACGCTGATCAACAGCAACACTGTGGAAACCGCTGCAGCCTGCGCATAGCGGTCGTCCTCGATCTGCCCGAATACGTACTGCGAGGCCACCGATGCCTTCGGCAGTCCGCCCGAGATGAGCAGAACGGACCCGTACTCGCCCATCGCCCGCCCGAACGCCAGCGCCGCACCGGACGCGATCGCGGGCGCGATCGCCGGCAGCACGATGCGGCGGAACGCGGTGAACGGCCCCGCACCGAGGGAGGTGGCGGCCTCCTCCGCCTCGGGGTCCAGCGCCAGCAGCACGGGCTCCACGGCGCGCACCACGAATGGCAGCGTGACGAACAGCAGTGCCACGAGCACGCCGCGCCGGGTGGCGAACCAGTCGACGTCGATCGCACTGTGCTGGCCGTACAGCGCAAGCAGCACCAGCCCGGCGACGATCGTGGGCAGCGCGAACGGGATGTCGATCACTGCCTCGACGACGCGCCTGCCCCAGAACGAGTCGCGCACCAGCACCCAGGCGATCAGCGTGCCCAGTACGGCGTTCACGGCGGCGACGATCAGCGCGCTGGCCACGGTGAGCCGGATCGCCGCCAAGGCCTCATGGCTCGTCACCGCATCCCAGAACCCCGGGCCCACGCCCTTCGCTACCACCGCGGCGAGCGGCAGCAGCACGAGAATGCTCAGCCACAGCACGCCGATGCCGAGGCCGGCGGCCGGCCAGGCGCCGAGTCGGGCGCGCTCGGTCGACGCAGCAGGGGCGGTTGGAGCGGTCACCCCGACGTGCCCTCGATCTTCGGCACGATGCCCCCGTCACTGAAGTACTTCGAGTTCACCGCGCTCCACCCGCCGAGGCTGGCGATCGTCACCAGGTGCTTGACCTGGGGGAACGGATTGCTCGGGTCATTGGCGCCCTGCACCGTTCCCGGCTGCACGTCCGGCAGCACGGGGCGGTAGCCATGGCTGGCGAAGATCTTCTGGCCGGCCTCGCTCTCGACGAACGCGAGGAAGTCCGCAGCGACCGGTGGCGCCGACTTCGTGACCGCCGCCGGGTTCTCGATCTGTACCGACTCATCCGGCACGACGTAATCCAGCGACTGGCCCTTCTGCCGCGCCCCGATCGCCTCGTTCTCGTAGGAGATCAGGGCGTCGCCGGTGCCGTTGAGGAACGTCGTCGTCGCGTTGGAGCCGCTGGACGGCTTGCTCACCACGTTGGCGAAGAACTTCTTCAGGTAGTCCTGTGCCTGCGCATCGGTGCCTCCGTCAGCGAGGACATGCGTGTACGCGGCGAGGATGTTCCACTTCGCTGAGCCGGATGAGCCCGGATCCGGCGTGACGATCTGGACGCCGGGCTTGACGAGATCGTCCCATCCGGTGATGTGCTTGGGATTGCCCTTGCGCACCGCGATGACTACCACCGAGTCCGACACCAGACCCTTGGTCGGCCCGCTGTTCCAGTTCGGGCTGACGAACTTGGGCACGAGCTTGTTCAGGTCGGGCTCGAGTGAGAAGGCGACGTAGTCGGCGTGCTGCCCGTTGGCGACCGCCTTGCTCTGTGTGCCACTCGCGCCGTACGAAGAGGCGAAGCTGACGCCTGTGCCCTCGGATGTCTTCTCGAACGCCGCGGTCAACGCGTCGTAGGCGGGCTTGGGCACCGAGTATGCGACCAAGGAGACCTGGCTGCTGTCCGAGTTGGCCGACGTGCAGGCCGCAACGCCGATCGCCGCCAGCCCGGCCACGGTGAGCAACGCGATCGTCCGGCGAACGCGCACGACGCTATTCGGCATACTTCTATCCTCTCGATAATGCCGACAGACGCAGTTATCTCCATCGACTTACCAGAGAATATAGGAAAGGCGGGGGTAGATGTCGACTGGGGCCCGTGTTCATACGAGAAACGGGCGAGAAGCCGAAGCCTCTCGCCCGTTTTCGGGAGTTCTGACCGACTATGCCTCTGGGGACGCGGCCGGCGCGGGCTCGTCGTCCTTGACCAGGACGAGGCTGATCTTGCCACGCTGGTCGATGTCGACGATCTCGACCTGCAGCTTGTCGCCGACCTTCACGACGTCCTCCACCTTGCCGACACGCTTGCCCTGCCCGAGCTTGCTGATGTGGATCAAGCCGTCCTTGCCCGGCAGCAGCGAGACGAACGCTCCGAACGCGGCGGTCTTGACCACCGTGCCGAGGAACCGCTCACCCACCTTGGGCAGCTGCGGGTTGGCGATCGCGTTGATCCGGTCGACGGCCGACTGCGCGGACAGCCCGTCGGACGCGCCCACGTAGATCGTGCCGTCGTCCTCGATGGTGATCTCGGCGCCGGTGTCGTCCTGGATGCCGTTGATGGTCTGGCCCTTGGGGCCGATCACCGCGCCGATCTTGTCCACCGGGATGCGCACGACCGTCACACGCGGCGCGTACGGGCTCATCTCGTCCGGCCGGTCGATCGCCTCGGCCATCACGTCCAGGATGTGCAGCCGGGCATCGCGTGCCTGCTTCAGCGCGGCCGCCAAGACCTCGGACGGGATGCCGTCGAGCTTCGTGTCGAGCTGCAGCGCGGTGACGAACTCGCGGGTGCCGGCCACCTTGAAGTCCATGTCGCCGAATGCGTCCTCGGCGCCGAGGATGTCGGTGAGCGCGACGTACTCGGTCTTGCCGTCGACGGTGTCCGACACCAGTCCCATGGCGATGCCCGCCACCGGCGCCTTCAGGGGCACGCCGGCATTGAACAGTGCCAGCGTCGACGCGCACACCGAGCCCATCGACGTGGAGCCGTTGGAACCGAGCGCCTCGGACACCTGCCGAATGGCGTACGGGAATTCATCCCGCGACGGAAGCACCGGGATCAGCGCCCGTTCGGCCAGCGCGCCATGCCCGATCTCGCGGCGCTTGGGCGATCCGACGCGGCCCGTCTCGCCGGTGGAGTACGGCGGCATGTTGTAGTTGTGCATGTACCGCTTGGTCTTCTCTGGCGCGAGCGTGTCGAGCTTCTGCTCCATGCCCAGCATGTTCAGCGTGGTGACGCCCAGGATCTGCGTCTCTCCCCGCTCGAACAGCGCCGAGCCGTGCACCCGCGGCACGACCTCGACCTCGGCAGACAACGTGCGGATGTCGGTGAGCCCGCGCCCGTCGATGCGCACCTTGTCGCGCAGGATGCGCTGGCGCACCAGGTTCTTGGTGAGCGCCCGGTAGGCGGGGCTGATCTCGTGGAAGCGGTCCCAGTCAGGACCGAACTGCTCGGCGACCGTGGCCTTCGCGTCCTCCTTGACCGCGTCGAGGCGCGCCTCGCGCGCCTGCTTGTCGGCGATGGTCAGCGCGCCGGCAAGCTCGGCCGACACCGCGTTCTCGACCGCGGCGTATACGTCGTCGCTGTAGTCGAGGAACAGCGGGAACTCGCCGGTCGGCTTGGCGGCGAGCTTGGCAAGTTCCGCCTGCGCGCGGCACAGCTCGGCGATGAACGGCTTGGCCGCCTCCAGGCCCTCGGCCACGACCTCTTCGGTGGGACGGGTCGCCCCGCCGGCGACGAGCTCGACCGCGCGCTCGGTGGCCTCCGCCTCGACCATCATGATCGCGACGTCACCCGAGTCGAGCACCCGCCCGGCAACGACCATGTCGAACGTGGCGTCTTGCAGCTGCGCGTGGCTCGGGAACGCCACCCACTGGCCCTCGATGAGGGCCACGCGGGTGCCGCCGATCGGCCCGCTGAACGGCAGGCCCGCCAGCTGAGTGGACGCCGACGCCGCGTTGATGGCGACCACGTCGTAAAGGTGCTCTGGCTGCAGCGCCATGACCGTAACGACGACCTGGATCTCGTTGCGCAGCCCCTTCACGAAGGACGGGCGCAGCGGGCGGTCAATCAGGCGGCAGGTGAGGATGGCCTCCTCCCCGGGACGTCCTTCGCGGCGGAAGAACGAGCCGGGGATGCGCCCAGCGGCATACATCCGCTCCTCGACGTCGACCGTCAGGGGGAAGAAGTCGAAGCCCTCACGGGGCGACCGGCCGGCCGTGGTGGCCGACAGGAGCATTGTTTCGTCGTCCAGGAATGCGACCACGGAGCCGGCGGCCTGCCTCGCGAGGCGGCCCGCCTCGAACCGGATCGTCCGGGTGCCGAACTTGCCATTGTCGATGGTGGCAGTGGTTTCGTGCACTGCTGTTTCGTTGGCCTCCGTCAACGGAGTGACCCCTCTCGTACGTCGGCGAACTCCTGTTCGCCGGATGTCCGCGCCGGAACGCGTGCGACGTACGAGTTGTCACCCCAAGACGGGTGCCGGTCTTCGATCGAAGCACTCGGTCTACTTGAGCCCGAGCGCCACTACCGAGGACCGGCGTCCTCTCGTCGCAACACGACGAACGCCCGCGCGCCCGGCGATGTCTTGTTCAGTTGTTCCGAAAGACTCGGGGAGCGACCGGATGGGCCGCTCCCCAGTGACACCTATCGGCGCAAGCCGAGGCGTTCGATGATCGACCGGTAGCGGTCGATGTCCGTGCGGTGCAGGTAGTTGAGCAACCGGCGCCGCTTTCCGACCAACAGCAGCAGCCCGCGGCGGCTGTGGTGGTCGTGTTTGTGCACCTTCAGGTGCTCGGTCAGGTCGCTGATGCGCTTGGACAGCAGCGCGACCTGGACCTCTGCCGAGCCGGTGTCGCCGTCGGCGGCGCCGTACTCGCTGATGATCTGCTTCTTGACGTCGCTGGCCAGGGCCACGACGACTCCTCTCTGCTCGGCTGCAAGCGCGCCCGCACCGGTCTTCGTCACGGCGGGTAGAGAACGCATCCTGCATCTCGGGAACGCGACCAACGCGTTACACCGCAGTACAGGATATCAGCGGAGCGTCACCGCGCCGAATCGGTCGGCACATTAGCGACTTGTTCGACCTTCGGCGGGCTCCAGCGCGTCCTGGGTCGAACAACTGGCTGGGGGCGTCGGGCGTTAGCCCCCCAGCCGCGCCCGGGTCTGCTTGACGTCGTCGTGCATCTGCTCGACCAGCGCGTCGACGCTCTCGAACCGCTCCATGCCGCGCAACCGCTGCACGAACTCGACGCCCAGGCCGTCGCCGTAGAGGTCGCCCTCGAAGTCGAGCACGAACGCCTCGACACGCCGCTGCCGCACCTCGAAGGTCGGGTTGGTGCCCACCGAGATCGCGGCCATGCCGAGCGGGCCGCCCGGCATGGTGCGTCCCCATTCGTCCAACCGCCAGGCCCAGCCCGCGTACACGCCGTCGGCGGGTACCGCGGCGTAGGCCTCGGTGCGCAGGTTCGCGGTCGGGAAGCCGAGCCCCTTGCCGCGCTCGTCGCCGCGCTCGACGATCCCGTCCACGCGGTGCGGGCGACCCAGCGCGGCGGCAGCCGCTGCCATGTCGCCGGCCTGCACGCAGGAGCGGACGTACGTCGCGGACAGCGGCGTGTCGTCGTCGCTGAGCAGCGGGATCCCCTGCGCGGTGAAGCCGAACGTCCGCCCGAAGGCGGTCAGCGCCGCCACGTCACCTGCGGCCTTATGCCCGAATCGGAAGTTGGCGCCGACGACGACGGCCGCCGCGTGCAACCGCGCGACGAGCGCCTCGTGCGCGAACTCGGCGGGCGTGAGCTGCGAGAACTCCCGGGTGAACGGCAGCGCGCAAAACACGTCCACGCCGAGCTCCTCGACGAGCTCGGCGCGCCGCACCAGGGTGGTGAGCACCGGCGGGTGCGAACCGGGCCGCACCACCTCCGACGGGTGCGGCACGAACGTGAGAAACACGCTGGGAATGCCCAGCGAGGCCGCCGTCTCGACGGCCCGGCCGATGATCGCGGCATGACCCCGGTGTACGCCGTCGAATACCCCGATCGTGACGACGCAGCGTCCCCAGTCGGTGGGGACGGCATCCAGGCCGTGCCAGCGCTGCACGAACGATCAGCCTACTGGGAGTTGCCTGCCCCCGCGGCGGTGAAGACGAGCACCGGACGGGCACTGTCACCCCGCTCCGCCAGCAGCGCAACCACGGTGCCCTCCGGAGCGAACGCCCCGTAGGTCCCGCCGATGCCGGCAGCGGGCAGCGTCCGCCCGAACGACAGCTCGCGGGCTTCGTCCGCGCTGACCTCCCGGGCCGGCAGCGCCGCTCGAACCGCTGCCGCGAGCGGCATGGTGACCGGCTCGTCCAGCCGCGCCAGCTCGTCCAGGGTGCGTGCCTGGGCAAGCGTGAAGGGGCCGACCCGGGTACGACGCAGCGCGGTCAGGTGCCCACCCACACCGAGCGCCGCCCCGAGATCGCGGGCCAGCGCTCGCACGTAGGTACCCGAAGAGCACTCGACCTCCACGTCGACGTCGAGCAGGTCAGGCCCCGGGCGGCGGAACGCGGTCGCCTCGAAGCGACGCACCGTCACCGGGCGCGCCGCCAGCTCGACGGCCTCGCCGCCACGGGCCCGCGCGTATGCCCGGCGGCCCGCCACCTTGATCGCGGATACCGCCGACGGCACCTGATCGATGTCCCCGGTCAGCGCCGGCATCGCGGCGCGCACGGCGTCGTCGGTGACGGTGCCGGTCGGCGCGCCGCTGATCGGCTCGCCCTCGGCGTCGTCGGTCGTCGTGGCCTCGCCGAGGCGGATCGTTGCCGCGTACGCCTTGTCGGTGAGGGTCAGGTGGTGCAGCAGCCGGGTGGCCTTCTCCACCCCGAGGACGAGCACGCCGGTGGCCATCGGGTCGAGCGTCCCGGCATGGCCAACCCGGCGGGTGCCGGTGATGCGGCGCATCCGCGCGACCACATCGTGCGACGTGAGCCCGGCCGGCTTGTCGACGATCGCCAATCCATCCCGCCTCGGCGCCTTCGGCGCGGCCGCGTCGCGGCGGCGGGACTCCTCGCGCGAGCGCTCGTCACTGTTCATCGGTGCGCCCCCAAGACGACCCATCGGTGGCCGTGGGTGCGCCACACCATGCCGACGAACCGCACCCCGATGAACGCGGTGAGGCCGGCCCAGACCCCGCCGATGCCCCAGTGCCAGTGCAGCGCCGCCAGGTTCAGGGGAGCGAAGGCGCCGACGGCGGCGATCAGAGTGAGCGTCCGCATGAAGGCGACGTCGCCGGCACCGATCAGCACGCCGTCCAGCGCGAAGACGACGCCGGCGGCGGGCAGCATCCCCACCAGCCACGGCCACAGCAGGTGTGCCTGGTGCTGCACCGCGTCGGACGAGGTGAACGCGTTCGGCACGAGTACCCAGCCGGCGGCGTACAGCACGCTGAACCCGCAACCGGCCCACAGCCCGAACCGCGCCACCTGCCAGGCCATCCCCCGGGCGGCCGTCTCGTCGCTACCACCGAGTGCGGCCCCGACCAGCGACTGCGCGGCGATCGCGAACGAGTCCAGCAGCAGCGCGGTGAACTCCCACAACTGGAGACCGATCTGGTGTGCAGCGATCTGCGCCGAGCCCATCCGGGAGGCAACACCCGCCGCGGTTAGGAACGCGATCTGGAACGCGGCCGAACGCAGCACGAGATCCCGGCCCACCACCAGCTGAGCCCGCATGACCGTCCACTGTGGACGGACCGCCGTCGTCGACCGGTGCAACGCGCGCAGGAACAGTCCGCCGCCGACGGCCTGCGCCGCTACGTTCGCGATTGCCGAGCCCTGCAACCCGAGGTGCAAGGGGTACACGAGCACGGGCGACGCCGCCGCGGACAGCGCATTGGCGATCACCACGATGCGCACCGGCTGGCGGGTCTCTTGCACACCGCGCATCCAGCCGTTGCCGGCCAGCACGAGCAGCACGCCGGGCGTCCCGATCACCGCAATGCGGAACCACGACTCGGCGGCGTGCCGGATGTCCGGGTCGCCACCGGCGAGCAGGCCCACCAGCGGGTGCGCGAACGCCTCGCCCAGCGCAACGACGGCCACGCCGATGATCAGCGCTAGCCACGACGCCTGTACACCTTCGTTCAACGCTGCGTCCCGCCGCTGCGCTCCGAACCAGCGCGCGGCCCGGCCGGTCGTCCCGTATTCGACGAACTGGCCGATCATCACCAACAGCGCCATCAGCGCCGCGCCCACACCCAGCCCGGCCAGAGCCGTGGCCCCGAGATGCCCGACGACGGCGGTGTCGACCAGCAAGTACAGCGGCTCCGCGGCGAGTACGACGAACGCCGACGCGGCCAGACCCAGCAGCCGCCGCGTCGAGGCGTCGGCGGTGACACTCACTCCGTCATCCTGCCGGATGTGACGTTTGCCCTGGGCAGGCAGACACGGCCCGTCCCGCAACGGCACCTTCGTCAACGGCCGGCGGGTGGCCGGTCGGGTTCAGACTGCATGATCGGGACGAGATCAGAGCTCGCGTCGTGCCCACCTGCTGTTCGGGGTCCGGTCGACTTCGGCCGACCGGACCGCCGTATCCACTACAGCTCGTGGTACATGATCAGCAGATCGACAAGCCCCTGCTCGGGATGACGGAATCCGTTCGGCACCGTGCCGATGGTCTCGAAGCCCAGGTCCTGGTAC
>JBKOXO010000037.1:0-9634 GCA_046744105.1 Actinomycetota bacterium | reverse complement strand
TCCGCTCATGCCGCGAGTCGTGCGCGCCCGTGCCGATGTGCGGACGGCGCGTGTGATCTTGCCGCGTTTGCGTACGGGTAGTGATACTCGCGCAATGACTAGTCCGCTGCTCCCGCCGGCCGACCTCAGCGGTGTTGACCCCGGCGAATCATCCAGTCGACCGCATCTGTGGTGCCGTCCTATTGTGCGCTGCGTGATCGCGACCATGCGGTAGCGACCGGGACGTCCTTATGCAGCGCGCGAGGCATGATGGTCTGTGTAGGCGTTGAGAAGCACGAATGACCAAGCTGCAGGAAGCGGCGTACAACGCACAAATGGCAGCGGGCTTGCCAACAAGCCCGTTCGCACGCGACGTACTATCACCCGTTCACCACACGATAGATTTCCGGCAGTGCGCGACCTACATTCACGCCGTTCAGCAGATGGCGTGGTTCAAGGCTGCCTTCCCGGGATACACGGATCCAGTAACCGTCGTAGGTGGCATGAGAATCAGTCGCGCAGACGCCGATCAGCGGTGGGTCAGGATCGGCGTTGAGGACCGAGTGAGTGTCAGCAAGTGCGAACAGGCCTGTCTTCACGAGCTGGCGCACATCGTGACGCCCGACCGTGGACCGGGGAACGAACCTCGCGAGCCCGTGTGTGGTCGAGGCAGCAGCAAGGGCCATCATCACGCGTGGCGAGCCAACTTCATCCTCATCGTGAGGAAAATGCTGGGAAGTCAGGCCGCACTGCGCCTAAGGCATGAGTTCGACCAGTGGGGTCTACCGACGCACAGGTAGAACGCCCGCTCCGCTGCGCGTGCGCGTTTGCCGATGATCGCGCTGGATTAGAGATACGTGGGGGTCGTCAAGTGGGACCCAACGGTTGTGTCCGCCGCAGGGTCGTAGGCACCGGCGGCAGCGGCCATCCGCTGTTGTCGGTGGCGAGATCGGGTAGGGGGTTTCGACTGGTTCAGCGAGCAGATCCGATTGCGAACGCGTTCACTCCGCTGCCCGGGTGATCGAACCTGGCGTGAGCAACACCAGCAGCCCATCGGGGTCGCGCACTGTAGCGATAGCGATCGGACCGCTCGGTGTGGACTGCGTGACTCGTCGCGGCGTGTCGCCGTGGCCAAGGCGTGCCAGCCGTTCGAGGTCGCATCGACGTCCACGAAGAACGACAGGAGAAAGACGTCGTCACCGCCGAACGAACGCACTGGGTGAAATCGGTATCGGAGATGTGCGGGGGCGCCGCCGGTTCTCGGATCGGCGGTTGCATAGACGTAGACGTCGTAGTCCCGCATGTAGTCCGCGAAGCCGTGAAAGATCACGGCCTGGTCGAAGACCTCGTCGAACGCCTGACGCAGTTGGTGTTCGTCCACGTGGTCAGCCTCGCATCAAGGCGTCACGACCTGCGACTGCATCCACGCGAAGAGGCGATCGATCACCGGCACAACCGCGCGCCCACGGCGGCAGTACCGGCGCTTCTGGCGCATCCTCATCTTGCAGAATGGGTCTGCGCAACGGTTACGTGAGCCGACGCCGGGCGGGGTTGCGTCGTGCTCGGCTGTTCAGCGATTCGCGGGAATGCGAGTGAGGGCCTTGGTGCGCTGGAGTCGAGCTGCGCCTGGAGCCGGGCTGCGCCGTCAGGGATGAAGGGAGCGAGTTCGTCGGCGGCGATGCGGCAGGCGGTGAGGATGGCGTCGATGACGGCTTCGAACCTGCCGGCGGCGGCTGTGTCACCGGCGTCAGCGGCCTTTGCAAGCTGCCATGGCTGCTCGGCTTCGATGAATCGATTCCCGGCCTCGGCGAGCGCGGTGATCGCCTGGCATGCAGCGCGGAAGTCGTAGCTGCCGAGTGCGGCGTCTACCGTCGCGGGCAGCGACGTGGCCTGCGCGTGCAGTTGCTCTCCGGCAACGGCGGCCGGCTTGGTGCGCCAGGCGGCGTAGCGGCGGGACAGCGTCAATGCTCGTGACGCGAGGTTGCCTAGCGCGTTGGCCAGGTCGCGGTTATAGGCGGCGACCAGCCGGTCGACGGTGAAGTCAGTCGTACCGACCGTCGCTGGGTCGGCCAGCAGCCACCAGCGCAGCGCGTCGGCGCCGTAGGTGGTGGCGAGGGCTGCCGGTTCGGCCGCGTGCGCACCCGATTTTGCGATCTTCGCCCCATCAACGGTGAGGTAGTCGTGCACGAGCACGCGGGTGGGCAGCGGCAGCCCGGCGGACAGCAGGAACGCGATCCAATACACGGCGTGGAAGCGCACGATGCCCTTGCCGATCACGTGCACCCGCTCGGCATCGCCGGCCCACCAGCGGCGGTAGGCGGCGTCGTCGGGTGTGCCGTAGCCCAGGCCGGTGAGGTAGTTGGTCAGGGCGTCGAACCACACGTACACGACCTGCTCGGGGTCGCCGGGGACGCGGATGCCCCACCCGCCGGCGCGGGCGCCCGGTCGCGACACCGACACGTCGTGGACCTCGCCGGCGAGGAAGCCGAGCACCTCGTTGCGCCGCTCGCCCGGGATGATGTCTAGCCGCCCCGAGGTGATGAGCTCAGTGATCTGCTCGCGGTAGCGGGACAGGCGGAAGAACCAGTTGGTCTCTGTCACCTCGACCACCGGTGTCCCATGCTCGGCGCAGGCGCCGTCGACCAGCTCGTCGGGTCCGTAGAACTGCTCGCATCCCGGGCAGTACAGGCCCGTGTAGTCCTTTGTGTACAGGTCGCCGGCTTGTTGGCAGGCGCGCCACAGCGCGGTGACGGCGGCCGCGTGGCGCGGGTCGCGGCTGGTGCGCACGAACTCGTCGATACATATCTCCAACGCCGTCGCCAGCACGGCGAACCGTTCGCCGTTGGCGGCGACGAATTCGGCGACACCGACACCGGCCTCGCGCGCGGCGCTGACGTTCTTGATCGCATGATCGTCGGTGCCCGACTGCACCCGAACCCCAGCGCCGCGGAGACGCCGATGCCGGGCGAGCGCGTCGACGTGCACGAATTCCAGCGCGTGGCCAAGGTGCGGGGCGCCGTTGACGTATGGGATCGAGGTGGTGATGTACAGGTCGGTCATATCGTCCTCCGTTGAGATCAGGCCGGGTACCCGGCGCCAACGGGGGCGATCAACAAAGAAGGCCCCCGCCAAGCGGGGGCCCTGCGCGTCGCACGCGGAACTACACCCCCGAACGGGGGCGCATCATCCGATCGGCACGTGCAAAGCTCACGCGCCGATTGTCGGCGCGGACGAGATCGACGTCAACTCGGCCTCAACGGCTCAGGCGCTGCAGGACAGGCTTGTCGACGCAGTACCGGGCCCGCCGAAAATGATGTCCTGCGATCGAGGTCCCACACGTGACGCGCCGGCACCCAGCCGCCGCCCGACGCGATATGAGCGGGCGCTTCCCGGCGCATACCCTCTCTGTGTGCCGTACACGTTGAGTCACCCGGCAGCGGTGCTGGCGCTCGGGCGCACTCGGCTTCCCATGGCGGCGATGGTGTTCGGCTCGGTGGTGCCTGACTTTCCGATCTTTGGGCTCACGCCCTGGAGCTACGAGTTCGCGCACAGTTGGACTGGTGTGCTGACCGCAGATGTCGCTGCCGGGGTAGTGCTGACGGTGCTGTGGGTGTTGCTCGTTCGGGACGCGATGGCAGCGGCTGCTCCCTCAAAGCTCAGCGAGCGGCTCCGTCCTGCGAGGAGATACGCGGCCCGAGACTGGCTGCTGGTCGTGCCGGGTGCCGCGATTGGCGCAGTGACTCACGTCGCCTGGGACGAACTGACACACGCAGGTCGTTGGGGAGCGCGTCACCTGGTGTGGCTGAACCAGGATCACCTCGGCATCGAAGGAATCCACTGGGCGCAGGGCGGTTCCGCAGTTGTTGGCGGCCTTGTCGTCGTGGTGTTCGGAGTACGCAGTGTGAGGCGGGCTGGGCCGGGCGCGTCGACGGCGCTCGCGGTGAGCGCGAGACCGGTGGCGCGGTGGGGCATCGCCACGGCACTTGTGGTGGCGGGCGCCGCAGCTGTGGCCGGGGGTTACCGCGACAGGTACGACACGATCCACGGCATGGCGTATGTCGCCACGATCTACTCGATGCCCGTTCTGGTGTTCGGTCTCACCCTCGCGTCGCTGGCCTGGAGGGTGGTCACCTCCCACCCCCGCGGGCGTGGACTCATCAGCTAAGCGACACCCGCCCGGGTTCGACGATCGGGACGAGCGTGCGTTCGCCGGGACGTGCAAAATCGATGGCGACCTCGGCTGCTCCGTTGCGACGATGCGCCTGTGGTGCAACCACTCTTGCGATCCGATCGTCTACGCCTCAACCGTGGAAGCAGAGCGACTACCCCATGAAGAGTTACCCCCTCCTCGAGGTGCGCATCAGCACGCCGAGGCTGGAGCTGCGTGGCGCCACAGACGAGCTGTTGGACCAGCTCGCGGAGGTCGTGCGCGCAGGCAAGACCCACGCCGACCCCGCACCGTATGACGACCCGATGTCGTTCTACGAGCCCGATCCTGACCTGCGAGTCGCCAAGTGGCTCCGGGCGATCTGGCGGAGCCGCGGCAAAGTCGAGCCTGATGCCTGGCGGCTTTACTTCGTGGTCATGGTTGACGGCCGACCCGTCGGGGAGCAGACACTGACCGGAGTGAATTTCTCCACTCTTGGAACGGTTACCACCTTCTCCTGGCTGTCTGCCGATCAGCGCGGCCGAGGGCTCGGACACGAGATGCGGGCAGCGATCCTGCACCTGGCGTTCGACGGCCTTGGAGCGAAGGAAGCAACCAGCGACGCCTTCGCCGACAACCATGGCTCCAACGCGATCTCGCGAGGTCTCGGATACGACCCCAACGGGTCGGACTGGGCGACGCGGCAAGGCGAGCCCGCCCTGCTGAACCGGTGGCGACTCACCAGAGACAACTGGCAACAGCGACGCAGAAACGACATCCAGCATCACAACATCGATGCTTGTCACGCCCTCCTGCCGTTGTCCTGACTCGATCAAGCGACGGTGTGTGCCTCCCTGGGAGCGCGCGCAATTCGACATGTCCGCGCACCCAACGCTGATATCCGCGCGCCTGGAAATCGATGACCGGCCAAATGGGTCTACAGGTCTAGGCGGCTGCGGACGTGCTCCGCTCGCCGCCGTTCAAGTACCCGCACCGCCAGACGAACGGCACGTGCGCCTGGCACAGCGCCTGCCCATTAGCAAACGTCAGTCTGCCCGCCCCGGGAATGCGGACGACATGGTCCGCCCCGATGTGCCGCAGCCGCCGCCGGTCGAGCCGGGTTGAGTCACCCGCGCCGCTCGAGGACGGCGAGGTCGCGCTCAGCGTACAGGCGGTGCAGCCACTCCTCGTTGACGACCGCGCGCAAGCAGCGGCGTACCGGGTAGCTGCCCGCCGGCGGGTAACCCGGCGGCGGCACCGGGTCGGTCTGGCCGTCGAGCACGTCGTCGGTAAGCGTCGCGATGACGTCGTGAACGGTGCGCATACGGTCGGCGCGCAGTTCGAGCATCTCGTCGAGGGATGGTCGCGCGTCCGGGTCGTTCGGCACGCTCGGGTCAGGCTCCATCTCGTCGTGCGGGAGGCCGAGCGGGCTGTACGGCTCCGCGAGGCCGAGGATCGCGCGGCGCACCCACGCGTCGGTGGCCATCACGAGGTGGCGCAGCGTCTCGATGAACGACCACTCGCCCTCGACCCGCTCGTGCAGCAGCTCGGGCGGCAGGCGCTTGGCCCGCTCGACGGTCGGCGGCCACACCCGTTCGATGATCGCCCACGCCTCGCGGAAGCCGTCCGCGTCGGCCGGGTCGAGCTTGGTCCGTTCCGGATAGCGCCGATTCAGCTCGGCCTCCACGAGCGGCCCGATGTCGACGCCGTTGATCCGGACGTTGCGGATCTCGCCGTCGATGTCGACGTCCTCCAGCCACGCACCGCGCAGCGTCGCGCCAGTGAAGTACACGTTGCGGAACCACGCGCGGCTGAAATCGACTTGCTCGAACCGCGCGCCGGACAAGTCCTGCTTCATGAACTCGGACATGCGCACAGCCTCCCACCGGGTTCCGACATCCGGCGATGCTCATCGCGCCACGCGCGCAGCGATCGCAGCTTCATGCGACTGTCGATCCAGCCGGATCTCGGCGGCTCGCATGCTTCCACCCGCCCGGTGCCTTCCCATCGGCTGGTGTTGATGTGGGCGCGGAACTCACCGCCGACTCGCAGCACGCCCTCGACCTCGCCAAGCCAGCCGGGCCAGACGGCGGGCATCGGTCTAGCCGCCGCTCGACAACCGAGAATATCCGGCGCGCGGCATTATTTGAGGGTACGGGCATATACGAGTTTGCTTGAATCGTCGACAATTTCAAGCTAAGTCCCGACTCGTAAAATATGCTATGCATATCGTTTCTCATCGTTTCTCACCCACCGAGAATGCAGCAACGTCGGGTGCCGGACACCAGCACCACCTCCCCGAATGGAGGACGTGAGCACTGAGCGACGGTGTCCGCTCCACTCACGTGCCCGCACCACATTCGGCGCCGGGGCTCGCGGCGCCGCTTCCCGCGACGACATGCGACCACTTGCTGCCACTGCGTGAAGTCGTCCTATTCGTCTCTGGACAACCTGGCCGGCTGCGCCTAGACCGGATGGTCATACGGGGAAGGGCTCAGCGCATGGTCTGGGCGAGATTCGAACACAGGCACGCGCCGCGATGCCGGCGGCGGGACCGTTCTTCGTGGTCGGTAACCAGACGCATCGCAGGCCCCGGGGTCGATCGCGTTGACGGACTGACTTGGACATGCCGAACTGATCATTCCGGAGGACAACGGCGGCGAGCATTCGCTGGGTGAGGAGCAGGCGATGAAGAGACTTATGGCGCCCCCCGTCGCGCTGGCGGCGGTAATGCTTATCGCGGTTGGGCCTGCGGGTGCGAACACGTATACGGTCTCGGGACCGATTCTGGCCAGCGGAGGGAGCAGCCCATTCGCCGCCGGATGCGGCGGGCCCGGTGAGGGCTTCCACACATCGACCGAGGTTGCGGGAGTCAATTTCCCGAACACCGAGGTCGAACCGTGGTTCGTGGTCAACCCGCAGGATCCGAATGATCTGGCCGGGTTCTGGCAGCAAGACCGCTGGTCGGACGGCGGGGCGCATGGCCTGGTCGCCGGCGTGTCGAGCGATGGCGGGGCAACCTGGTCGAGGAGCTGGCCCGCTCTGAGCAACTGCGCGGGCGGAACGCCGGCCAACGGCGGCGGGTATGAGCGGTCGTCGGATCCGTGGCTCGCCTGGTCGGCGAGCCCGGCGAACGGGTCGGGGACGCTGCACGCGATCAGCATCTCGTTCGACCGGTCAACAGCGCACAATGCGGTGCTGGTGAGCAGGTCGCTCGACGGCGGCAGGAGCTGGCAGCCCACGATCACCCTCCGGGAGGACAATTCCAGGTCCGGGCCGCTGGCGAACCTGTTCAACGACAAGGAGTCGATCACGGCCGATCCGGTGACACCCAACTACGTCTACGCGGTGTGGGACCGCATCGAGTCGCCCAACAACAACCCGCTGACTCCACCGCAGGCGTACGCGCACGCGCCCGCCTTCCGCGGACCGGTGTGGTTCGCGCGCAGCACGAACAACGGCGCGAGCTGGGAGACCGCGCACCCGATCTTCGCCCCCAACGCCGGACGGACGCAGACCATCGGCAACCAGATCGTGGTCCTGCCCAACGGCACGCTCGTCGACGGCTTCAACTACATCAGAGGATCCAACGGTCAAGGCATCCAGCGCGGCGACAACGCCGCGGTCATCTTCTCGACCGATAAGGGCACGACCTGGTCATCGACCCCGACGATCATCGCCAACATGGGCGACAGAGGAGTTCGCGATCCCGAGCCGGTGAACTGCCTCGGCGACAACACACCGTCGACGCCGTGCCTGCTCGTGCGCACCGGCGACATCCTCCCCGACTTCGCGGTCGATGCCCACTCCGGGTCACCCGGCACGATGTACGCGGTGTGGCAGACACACCGGACCGCGACCGTGGCCGGCAACCCGGTCGACGACACAATCCTGATCTCCCGGTCGACCAACGGCGGCCACACCTGGTCGGCGCCGGTCAAGGTCAACCACACCCCGGCGGGCGCGCAGGCGTTCACCGCGTCGGTCCACGTCGCGGCCAACGGCGACGTCGCCGTCACCTACTACGACTTCCGCAACGACGCACCCGGCGACGCGGCGCTGAGCACCGACTACTGGATCGTCCACCATCACGCCGCCGACCCGTTCGACAGCGCACACTTCAGCGACGAGAACCGGCTCACGCCGGCGTCCTTCAACATGCGAACGGCCCCCTATGCCTTCGGATACTTCCTGGGCGACTACGAGGGCCTCGACAGCTTCGGGAACACGTTCACGCCGTTCTTCATCCAGGCGACCGGGACGGACCCGTTCCACCAGCTCACCGACGCGTTCTACTCCACGGCAACTGGCAGCTGAATCAGATGGCGGAGGAGGGACCGGGGCGAGCCGGCCCCTCCTCCGCCAGCGCGCATTTCGAGGCTTCAATCCACGCAGGAGAGCCCACGTGGGCATCAGGCAGTGGTTCGAGCCATCGCTGTTGCCTGCGCAGGGTTGAGGAGCTAGCGGACCTCGCGGGCCGCCCCAGCGCTCACCCGATCTGTCATTCGGCCGGCCGGAGCGGATGGTCGCAACCTGGAGGGCTAAGTTTCGTCGAGTAGTTCGGCCCCCGTCCGCCTCGTCAATTTGCCCCCACTGGGCCTCGGGCTTGCGGTGGAACACTGCGGTGAGTGACGGCGGCGCGCCGATCGCGTAGTCGGCGCTGGAGAAGGGTATGCCGGTCGTTTCTGCGGCAGGCCGCCGCGTCGGGCCCGTCGCTCGCGTAGTCGCGATTGGTGCCGAAGACGTGTTCCGGGCCTTTGTGCTCAACACCGAGAGTGGCCTGCGGTTCGTGATCGAGACTGCGTGGAGCACTTACGATCCCGCAGCTCCGCCGCTCGCTAGATGACGAGCAGATCGCGGGGTTGCCCGAACCTCCGGCCGGTGCCGCTGGTGGTGGAGGCGACAGGCCGCGGGACAACAAGCCCTGGTTCGCCGTCGCCGTTGGCGCAGCTGCTCGGGCAGCGGTTCGAGTTCCGCCCGCGCGGACGGCAGATACCGCTGACGTGGCAGGCGTGGGCGATCACGATCGGACTGATCGCTCCGGCCGTTCTCCTTCCATCGTCGTTTCGGGGCCATCACCCGTAGCCGGGTCAGGCCGCAGCTGTCAGCTGGTAATGGGCGACAAGGAAGTCCGCCTGCACACGATTGCCCTCGACTGTCCATAGTGGACGGCCACCGATCAGGCGCATACCCTACGGGGTAGGGGACTTTTGCGCCCTCGGCTCGGGACCTTCGCCTGTGGATTTGCTGTGCGGGGAGTCTCACGCTGCTGTGTGTATCGGGGGTTCGAGCCGGGGCTCCGGGCCGTGATGACCCCCCTCGGACCCAGGACGATCCGGGGGGTCGAGATGGGTGACATCACCCGACGTCGGTTCATCGGCTATGGGGCGGGCGTGGGCGCTGCGCTCGCGTTTCCCTGGACGTGGGCAACGCCGAGCGCATCGGCGGCCGCGGGCGGCGAGCTGGCGAAGTATGTGCAGCCGTTGCCGCTGCCAGGTGCGGGGCTGG
>JBKOXO010000052.1:0-8961 GCA_046744105.1 Actinomycetota bacterium | reverse complement strand
CCGCCACCGCGATCACGTCCTTGCCGACGTCGACCGCGGCGCACCGCTCGTACAGGATCTGCATGCTGCTAGCCTCCCGACTCGGTAGGGAAAGGGATGCGCATGCCGCCCGCGGAGCCCCTGAAATGATCTAAGACACTGATACTCGCGTTCGCGACGCAACCGGGGGACACCCGAAGGTGAGACTCCAGCGTCAATCTTTGTTGGCGGTCTCGCAGAGCCAAGAGGTACCGACGTCGGCGGGCCGCATGCGCTCCCATTCTCATCCCCGGGAGCGGCCCCAGGCACATCCGGATCTTTGTTGTCAAGAGCTTGGTGGGCTTGCTCCTGCAGCGGGGAGTGTGGCCGGTGCTCGCTGGCGTCAAGGTCGGTCCTGCATGCGCCCGCGGTGCGGGCCCGGGCGGCGGGGCTGCGCGATCCGCTTAGCATCTACAGCGCTTACAGCGAAGATCAAAGGCTGCGTGGGTGGGCAAGGGGGGAGTTGAACCCCCACGTCCTTACGGACACACGGACCTGAACCGTGCGCGTCTGCCATTCCGCCACTTGCCCGGGCGACGTTCGAGGCTAGCACGCCGGCAGACGCTCTTCGGTGGGCACAGGTTTGCGGGGTCCGCACGCAAGTACCATCATTCGAGCGCGCGAGAAACAGCGCGGCGTCGAACCATGCCGTGGCGACCCCGTGTGCGACCAACTACCGGCCCGGCAACGGGCCGCGACACCCGCAGCAGGAGGACCGCGATGGACGTGCGGAGCGCGCAGACAGCTCGGACCGGTGCGCGCGCCGCCGGTGCACTCGCCGCCAACCGCGACGCGCAGGCGACCTGCCGTGGTGGAAAGCGAGGGCGGGAATGAGCTTGGCACAACGCTTCGAACGACGTCTGGAGAGTGTCGTGGGCTCCGCGTTCGCCCGAGTGTTCAAAGGACAGGTCGAGCCGGTCGAGATCGGAACCGCGCTGCAGCGTGAGGCAACCGACAAGCGCAACGTGATGCCCAGCGGTGAGGTTCTCGCCCCGAACCGGTACCGGGTCACGTTGGCCCCGTCCGACTACGAGCGGCTCGTGCCCTGGGAGTTGCAGCTGACGAATTCGCTGGCGGAGCTGGTCCAGGAGCATCTGGACGAGAACGGTTGGCGTACCGCCGGTGACATAGAGGTCTATCTGGCCCGCGACGACTCGTTGCACACCGGGGTCTTCGGCGTCGCGTCACGGATGGAGTCGGGCGTAGGGCCACGCCGCCGGCCGTACGACGCGCTGTCGCTGCCGGCCATGCCGGGGCATCCGCCGAACGACTACCCACAGCCGTACGGCAGCGCCCCGCCACAGTCGCAGGACTTCGTCCCGGGCTTCGGCGCGCCGGGTGGCCCACAGCCGCACGAGGCCGACCCGTATCTCGGCGGTGGCAACTCCGCACCGCCACCCGTGCTGACGCCGCCGCCGATGCCGTCCTACGGCGTGGCCGCGGCACCGCTCGACGTGCCGCCGCTGGCGCACGGGCCGTATCTGCCGCCTGCGCCCTACTCGCCGAACGCCCAGCCTCCCTCGCAGCAACCCGGCTACCCGCCGCCGCAGGGCCCGACCCAGACAGGCACCACGGGCGTACTGCTCGTTGACGGCACGAACCGGCGCTTCGAGCTCCGCAACGGCAGCAACCTCGTGGGCCGTGGCACCGACGCCGATCTACAGCTGCTAGACCAGGGCGTGTCACGCCGGCACCTCGACGTGCAGTTCGACGGCAGCTTCGCCACCGTGTACGACCTCGGCTCGACGAACGGCACCTCAGTGAACGGGCACGAGGTGAAAAGCCAGCTGCTGCGGCACGGCGACGTGATCCGCCTCGGTCATTCGCGGCTGGTGTACCAGCAAGAGCACGGGTGAGCCCGTGAACTCACCGCTGGCGATCCAGCTGATGCGGTTCGGCTTCCTCGTCCTGCTGTGGCTGTTCGTGCTTGCTGCGATGCGCGTGGTTCGCGCCGACCTGCGGGCCAGCGGACAGCCCCGCGTCGCCGTCCCGCCACCGGCGCGGCGCCGCGGTCGTGCCCCCGCGCAGGCGCCCGCGCCGCGCCGCGCCAGCATGCTGGTCGTCACCGCCGGCGGTCTGGCGGGCACCCGCATCGGGCTCACCGGCGCACCCGTGCTGATCGGGCGGGCCGATGACTCCACGCTCGTCCTCACCGACGATTACGCCAGCACCCGGCACGCTCGGATCAGTCAGCAGGACGGCGTCTGGTTCGTCGAGGACCTCGGTTCCACCAACGGCACCTACCTCGGCCAGCACAAGCTGAACGGCCCGACGCCGCTCGAGGTCGGAGTACCCATCCGCATCGGCCGCACAGTAATGGAGCTGCGGTAATGCTGCCCCAATCCCGCCTGCGCGGATCCGCGTCTCCACCGCTCGCTGCGCTCGGGTGGATCCCCGGCTCCGCTCCGCGCCTCTCGGCGCGGGCCGCGCCGCGGCGGCGGGGCTCTTCGCGCGAGCGCTCATCGCGCCGGTGGCTAGGTACGGTGGGGCGCCACTCATGACATTGGCTCTTCGGTACGCGGTGCGGTCGGATCGGGGGCTCGTCCGAGGCAACAACGAGGACTCCGTCTATGCGGGCCCCCGGCTGCTCGCCATCGCGGACGGGATGGGCGGGCACGCGGCCGGTGAAGTCGCCAGCAAGATCGCGGTGGCCGCCGTCGAGCACCTCGACGAAGACCGCCCGGTCGGCGACCTGCTGGCTGTGCTGCGGCTTGCCGTCGAGGACGCCAACCACCGCATCGCCGACTCGATGCGGGCCGACCCCGATCTCGAGGGCATGGGCACGACGCTCACCGCGCTGCGCTTCACCGGCGGGCAGGTTGGCCTGGTGCATGTCGGCGACTCGCGGGCGTACCTGCTGCGCGGTGAGCACCTGTCCCAGATCACGCACGACGACACCTATGTTCAGTCCCTGGTCGATTCGGGCAAGCTGACCGCCGAAGAAGCCAGCCATCACCCACGCAAGTCGGTGATCCTGCGCGCGCTGATGGGCGACGACGTCGACCCGGACGTCTCGATCCGCGAGGCGCGTGCGGGCGACCGGTACCTGCTCTGCACCGACGGGCTGAGCGATGTCCTGACCGCGCCCACAATCCTGGAGACGCTCAGCGAGGGCGACCCTCAGGAGAGCGCGGACCGGCTCGTCGAACTCACCCTGCGCGGCGGCGCTCCGGACAACGTGACGGTCATCGTGGCTGACGTGGTCGGCGCCGACTTCGGCGACGACGTCCCGGTAATCGGCGGCGCGTTCGTCGACCCGACCGAGTCGTCACCGCCGCCGGTCGAGGCCAGCCCCGCCGAGCGAGCCGCGCAGATGACCCGCCCGCCGGTGCCACACCACGTCGAGCCGCCGCTGCGCCGCCGCCGGTGGCTGCGTCGGCTGCTCATCTCGGCGGCAGTGCTCGCGGTTCTCATCGGCGGCACCGCCGGCTTCTACGCGTGGACGCAGAGCCAGTACTTCGTGGGACGCTCCGGCGACGAGGTGGCCATCTTCCGTGGCGTCAACACCGACTTCGGGCCACTGAAGTTCTACCAGGTCTCGGAGAACACATCGCTCAAGATGTCTGAGCTCACGCCGGCGGCGCGCAGCCAGGTCGAGTCGGGCATCACCGCGCACAGCCAGACCGGTGCCGAGCAAATCGTCGCCAATCTCACGAAATGGCAGCTACTGCCGCTGTGCCGCACCAGCACGCCCTCCTCGACTCCGTCGAACCGCGACGGCGCGATCGCGTCCAGCCCGGCGCCCAGCCCGCGTAAGACGCCGGCCAAGTCGGTTCCGCGTACCTCGCCGCACCGCATCGCGGCGACGGCGACGCCGACGACGCCGCCGCCGACGCCGACGACGCCGGCTGGGGCATCGGCCACCCCAAGCGAGGGGTGCCGATGACACCGTCGACGAGCGATATTCGGGTGCCGACCCGGCGCACGGCCGAGCTGATGCTGCTGGTGTTCGCTATCGGCATCGTCTTCGCCGCCGAAGCGATCGTCGAGGCCACCCGCGACGGCCGGGTGGACAGCAACCTGCTCGTCGACAGCGTCGTGCCGCTTTGCGCCGGCATCATCGCTCACCTGGTGATCCGGAGGGTTGCCCCGTACGCCGACCCGCTGCTGCTCCCGATCGCGGTGTTGCTGAACGGGCTCGGCCTGGTCATGATCCACCGGCTAGACCTCGGGTTGAAGCAGCGGTCCGACGACGGCACGGGGCCGACGTTCACCGGCGCCGCGGCGCCGACGCAGATCGTGTGGACAGCGCTCGGCCTCGTGCTGTTCCTGCTGATCATCTGGTTCATCCGCGACCACCGGGTGCTGTCTCGATACGCGTACACGCTGGCGCTAGCGGGCATGTTCTTCCTCGTGTTGCCATCCGTGCTGCCCGCGCGGTTCAGCGAGGTCAACGGCGCCCGGATCTGGATCCGCGTGGCCGGGTTCTCCATCCAGCCGGGGGAGTTCGCCAAGATCCTGCTGACGATCTTCGCGTCGGCATACCTCGTGACGAAACGGGACGTGTTGTCCCTTGCCGGGCGGCGCTTCTTGGGCATCGACTTCCCGCGGGGCCGCGATTTCGCCCCGCTGCTCGTCGTGTGGCTGATCTGTATCGGTGTGCTGATTCGCGGTCATGACCTGGGCTCGTCGCTGATGTTCTACGGGCTGTTCGTCGTGCTGTTGTACGTCGCCACCGAGCGGGTCGGGTGGGTGGTCGTCGGCCTGCTGCTGTTCGCAGCCGGTGCCTACATCGCGTACCAGGTGTTCTCCAACGTGCAGACTCGGGTCACGGTGTGGCTGCACGTGTTCGACTACCCGAACGGCATCGGTTTGCAGGTCAGCCAGTCGCTGTTCGGCCTGGGCACCGGTGGGCTGTTCGGCACCGGGCTGGGCGGTGGCCATCCGGAAATCGTGCCCCTGCCAGCCACCGACTTCATCATCTCCTCGTTCGGTGAGGAGATCGGCCTGTTCGGCCTGGTGGCCCTACTCGTCGTCTACGCGCTGTTCATCGCCCGGGGATTCGCCGCGGCGCTGGCCGTGCGCGACACCTTCGGCAAGCTGCTGGCCACAGGCCTCTCATTCCTGGTCGGGCTGCAGTTGTTCGTGGTCGTTGCCGGCGTCACCCGGCTGCTGCCCGAAACCGGCCTGACCACGCCGTTCCTGTCCTACGGAGGTTCGTCGCTCCTGGCCAACTATGTACTGCTCGCCCTGCTAATTCGCATCTCCGACGCGGCTCGTCGCCCACCCGCACCCGGCAAGCACGCCGCCCCGGAACCGGCCCCGGCGGCGGTGGTGCCGGCATGAGAGGTGACCGGCGGGAGCGCAAGCACAACGCGATGAGCGCTCGCGCGAAGAGCCCGCCGCCGCGACGCGGCCGCGCCGGAGGCGCGAGCGGAGCCGGGGGTGCACCCGAGCGCAGCGAGTGGTGCGGACCCGGATACGCGGAAGGCGGGGTGCGACAGTGAACCGCCAGATCCGGCGAGTGGCTATCGCGGTCGGCATCCTCATTGCGGCGCTGCTTGTGAACCTCAACTACGTCCAGGTCGTGAAAAGCGACGCCTACCGCAACAACGAGAACAACAAACGGGTCATCCTCAACGAGTACGCCAACCCTCGGGGGTCGATCATCGTGCAGGGCACGCCGATCGCCGAGTCCGTCGCGACCAAGGACGAGCTGAAGTACTTGCGCAAGTATCCGGACGGGCCCTTCTACGCCGACCTCACCGGGTGGTACTCACTCGTCTACGACAAGAACGGCCTCGAGGAGACCGAGGACGGGTTACTGTCCGGCAACGACAGCCGGCTGCTCGGCACCCGCATCACCGACCTGCTCACCGGGCGCACCCCGAAGGGCGGCAGCGTCTCGCTGACGATCAACAAGGCAGCGCAGCAAGCGGCTTACAACGGGCTGGGCGGCCGCCGCGGCGCCGTCGTGGCGCTCGACCCGCGCACGGGCGCCATTCTCTCGGCGGTGAGCAGCCCGTCCTACGACCCGAGCGTGCTCAGTTCGCACAACCTCGATGCCATCCAGGCAGCGTGGAAGAGGCTCAACAGCGACAAGGACCAGCCATTGCTGCCGCGGGCGTTCCAGGCCACTTACCCGCCAGGATCGGTTTTCAAGGTGATCGTCGCTGCGGCAGCGCTGAAGGCCGGCCGGAAGCCCGACGACGTCATCCCCGGACCGACGGTGCTGCCCCTGCCCGACGGCGGCACCATGCACAACTTCGCGGGCGAGTCGTGCAGCAAGAACGGCAAGACCACCACGCTCATCGCCGCGCTGACGGTCTCCTGCAACACCGCGTTTGCTCAGCTCGGCATCGAGACGGGGCAGGACGCCCTTCAGAGCGAGGCAAACCTGTTCGGCATGGACGGCCAGGAATTCAACATGCCGCTGCTCGTCTCCGGCTCGACGATTGGCACGATCGAGAACCGCTCCCAGCTCGGGCAGAGCTCAATCGGGCAGTTCAACGTGCAGATGACACCGTTGCAAGCAGCGATGATCTCGGCCGCTGTCGAGAACAACGGCACCCTGATGAAGCCCTACCTCGTGCAGCAGGAGCTGGCTCCCGACCTGTCGGTTCTTGACACGACGCAACCCACGCCGCAAAGCCAGGTGCTTCCGCCGGACCTCGACCGGCAACTGCAGCGGATGATGGAAAGCGTCGTAACGAGCGGCACCGGCACGAACGCGCAGATCGCCAACGAGCGGGTGGGCGGCAAGACCGGCACCGCGGACAACTCCGACGCGAACGGCAACCAGCTCCAGCCACACGCCTGGTTCAGCGGGTACGCTGCCGACCCGGTGCATCCGATCGCCGTGGCGGTCGTGCTCGAGAACGCCGGCGTCACCGGCAACGAGAGCGCCGGTGGCGAGCGGGCGGCGCCGCTTGCCCGCGATGTCATGAAGGCGTACCTCGACGACATGAGCGGGCGATGACACAGCGACAAAGGACCCTCGATGACGCGGAATCCCCCCTGACATGTAAGGCTATTGCCCCAATGACCGTGACCCTCCTCGCTGCTGGGCAGCGGCGTGCTCGCTCGGAGGTCCGCCCATGACGGCGACACCCCGCCTCGTCGGCAACCGATACGAGCTCGGCGAGCTGATCGGCTATGGCGGCATGGCCGAGGTGCACCGTGGGCGCGACGTGCGGCTCGGCCGCGAGGTGGCGATCAAGATCCTGCGCGCCGACCTGGCCAACGACCCGGCGTTCCTCACCCGGTTCCGCCGCGAGGCCCAGTCCGCGGCAGGGCTCAACTACCCGGCAATCGTCGCGGTCTACGACACGGGCGAGGACCCAGGGCTGTCCAGCAACGGCGACGTCCCCTACATCGTCATGGAGTACGTCGAGGGACGCACCCTGCGCGACGTCCTCAAGGAGCAGGGGCGGCTGCCGATCCGGCGGGCCATGGAGATCACCGCCGAGGTCTGTGGCGCCCTCGACTTCAGCCACCGCAACGGCATCGTGCACCGCGACGTCAAGCCGGGAAACGTCATGATCACGCCGACCGGTGCGGTCAAGGTCATGGACTTCGGCATCGCCCGAGCGCTGTCCTCGAACGCGGCCACGGTCACCCAGACCGCGGCGGTCATCGGCACCGCGCAGTACCTCTCACCTGAGCAGGCGCGAGGCGAGCCGGTCGACGCCCGCTCCGACGTGTACTCGACCGGCTGCCTGCTCTACGAGCTGATCACCGGATCGCCGCCGTTCACCGGTGACTCACCGGTGGCCGTGGCGTACCAGCATGTCCGTGAGAACGCCCCGGTGCCGTCGTCACTGAACCCCGAGGTGCCGCGAACGGTCGACTCGATCGTGATGAAGGCGCTGGCCAAGAACCCGCTGAACCGCTACCAGTCCGCGGGCGAGATGCGCGCCGACCTGCAACGTGCGCTGGCCGACCAGCCGGTGTCCGCAGAAGCGGTCATGACCGATGCGGAGAAGACACAATTCATCCCGCGCTCACAGACCCACCTCGCGGGCGGTATCACGCTGCCACCAGGCGACGAGCGCCGCACCGAGGAGGATGAGCGGCGGCGTCGCCGATGGATATGGACGGCCATTGTCGTTGCCCTGCTGCTGGTTATCGGCGCTGCGGCCTACGCGATCGTGCTGCTCGGCAAGAACGACAAGCCGAAGACGTTCGCGGTGCCGCAGTTGGTCGGACAGACCGTCGCGGCCGCGAATCAGGTACTGGCCAAGGCGGGCTTCCAGCCCGACAACCAGCCGGGAACGACCAGCGGGCCCTGCCCCGGCGCCCCCAACAACCGTGTCCGCGAAGACCTTGTTTGCACCCAGGAACCGGCCGCCGGCTCGATGCAGACCAAGGACACCGTGATCACGTTCAAGACGTACAAGAAGCCCACCGTCCAGGTGCCGCCCGTGATCGGCTTGTCGTACGCGGACGCGGCCAAGGCGGTCACGGACAGAGGCCTTAAGCCGGTCCGCAAGGACGTCGACAGCGACATGCCGCAAGGCCAGGTGATCGACACTGACCCCAAGCCGTCCACATCGGTCGCAAAGCACGAGACGGTGACGCTGTTCGTCTCCAACGGCAAGTCAAGGGTGCCGAACGAGGTCGGCAAGAAGGTCCAGGACGCGAAGAGCGACCTGAGCGACAAGGGCTGGACCAACGTCCAAACCCAAACCCAGGACACGACCGATCCGGCGCAGGACACCATCGTCCTCGATCAGTACCCGACCGCGGGCAGCGACTTCCCGAAGGACCAGCAGATCACGCTGACCGTCTGGATCTACGTTCCGCCGACGACTCCGACGACGCCGCCGACGACTCCGACCACGACGCCGACCACGACGCCGCCGACGACCCCCACGACGCCTCCGACGACCCCCACGACGCCGCCGACGACCCCCACGACCACCCCGACCTCACGCATCTTCTCGACGCTGCTCCGGAGCGTCTCTCTGAGCAGCTAGCGCGACACTAGGACGGCTCCGGTGC
>JBKOXO010000026.1:0-6962 GCA_046744105.1 Actinomycetota bacterium | reverse complement strand
GCCGATCCGTGATCGAGTCCGCGTCGCGTTCGACGGCCTTGCCCTATCCCTCTGATCGCAGCGAATTGGCCGGCGAGTCCGCAGCTGACAGGCTCCGTCTGCAGCAACGCAACAGCGCCCTCTCGCTGCCCTGTGGTCGCCAAGCTCAGCTCGTGGCGATCCGCGACCGTCATCCGGTCGCCCTCGTCTCGATCGAGGTCCGATGCGGCCTGATTCGCCACCTCGACGCGATCGCCAATCCCGACAAGCTTCTCCCGATCGCGTCGATGCTCGGTCTCTAAGCTGAGCGAGCGGACTTCCATGCGGGTCGGGGCGCCAGACGCACATCGCGCCCGTCGCCACCTCGGCCGCACCGCGCGCCGACTCGGTCCCTGCGGCATCACGACGACTAGCCCCGCAGCACTTCACGGTGTGTCCCGGCGACCCTCAGCAAGCTCAGAATCCCCTGCACGCAAGGCACTTTCCCTCATCTACACGCCGATAACACGATGTGATCTTGAAGAGCCAGCACTCGACGTGAATGCAAAAGGGTGCGCGCGAGGGCGCCCCCGCCTGCGATCAGCGCCTGGTGAAAACAGCCCGGACGGTGATCACATTCTTGAGCGACACCATGCCTAGCTGGTTCCAGGTCAGGCCGAACTGGGAGCGGTCGACCGTGATCTCGGCGTCGAGTTGGACGAGCTCGTCGCCGGAGGCGCTGACCCGAATTGGAATCGTGATGGGCTGCGTCTCGTCACGTACCCGCAGGGTGCCGATCACGGCGAGGCGGCCGTCCGGCGAGCTGGTTAGGGCGCCTGCGGTGAACACGATGTGCGGATACGCGTCGCTGTCGAAGAAGTCCGCGGAACGCAGGTGGCTGTCGCGCTTCTTGATGGCCGTGTCTATTGACCTGGCAGCGACCTCGAGGGTGCCGCTTACCTCGCCGGTCGGCGAGACGGTGCCCTCGCCGGCGAGTTCGGTGAACGTGCCCTTGACCGGGACGATCCCCCATATGCTGCGGCTGCGCAGGGCAACGGTTGAACGGGCAGGCTCTAGGACCCAGGCCCCGGCCAACTCGCCGGTGCTCAACCGTTGCAGCAGCCGGGTGGCGGTCCCGGATTCGGGGATGGTCATGTCGTCCTCCAATTATTGGTTTCGGATATCAAAATGCTTTGGATCGGCCAACTACATTGCCGACGGTGACGTCGTCAAGCGGGGCAACTACAGGGCAGGCACGACCACGAAGGGCACGGGCGGCGCCGGTCACTCGGCGGCCCGCCTACGTCTAATGCAGCTGCCCCGGAACGCCCGCGGCATGCACCGTGGGAACGACTTCGCCGCATCGCATGCCATCACGCTGCTGCGGCCGCATGACGGCGCGGGAACAGCTGCGCGGCGGACCACTCGCGGTCGAACGCCTGCGGCGCGACTAGACCTAACGCTGCCCACCGTCAGCGGCCTGATCACCGAGCTGGACCGAGCGGGATTTGTCATCCGCCTCCTTGATGAGACCGACCACCGAGACACGGTCGTGCGGTTCACGGCGGACAAGGAAGCCGACATTCACGCCTCGTTAGACCAGGCCGCCGCGCCCATCCGCGCATGTCCTCGAAAAACTGGCCCAGCCGAACGGCGCGCCTTCGCCCAAGCCATGAGTCTCCTCGAAACCGAACTACGCCGAAGAAGGCATAACGCGCCCGCGACCGTGTCCGGGTGCAGTCTGCACGACGAAGTCTCACGGGCCTTGTCGCCGCTCGACCCGGCCCGGATCTCCTCCCGGCCGAACAGCTCGGCGGGGATGTTCGGTATCCGCAGCGCGCCGTGGGTGAATAGCGAGGCCGGCGCGCTCGCGCATCATGGCCGCATCGGTGAACGCGACGCCGCGCCTCGATCTCGACGCGGTCAGCGATGACCTGAAAGTCCTCATGGCTGTTCCTTTCCGTGCTGCCACATCGAGCCCGGTCTACGACGGCATAGGGCTGCTGTTGCCCGGTGCTGCGGGCGGCATCCATGCCGGCGTTGCAGCCGGGAGCGGAGCTTCCTGGTTGCTGGGTGATGTGTTCGCCTCAACAGTTAGACAACACAACCCCTCGGAATGTGAGGTGGGCGCGCGCCGCGTCACATTTCGGGGTGTTGTCTTGTCTAACCAGTGGCGGCAGACGCGACGAGGGAGGCCGGCGACACCGTGACCATCCAGTCCGGGCCTGGACAGGGCCGGCCCGATCCGGGCCTGAGCGCGATCATGAGCGAGCGGCGTCAGCTGATCAATCTCGCCTACCGGCTACTCGGCTCCCTGACCGAGGCCGAGGACGCCGTCCAAGAGACCTACGCCCGCTGGTATGCCATGTCCCGACAACAGCAGCAAGCCATCGAATCCCCCGCCGCGTGGCTGAGCAAGGTCGCCAGCCGCATCTGCCTCAACCTGCTCGGCTCGGCCCGGGCCCGGCGAGAGACCTACGTGGGCGAATGGCTGCCCGAGCCGGTGCCCGAACCCACCGAGTGGATCAACGGGCGCTCGGGCGGCACCACCGTCGACCCGGCCGACCGGATCACCCTCGACGAGTCGGTCAACATGGCCTTCCTGGTCGTGCTCGAATCGATGACCCCGGCCCAGCGCGTCGCGTTCATCCTGCACGATGTCTTCCGCTACTCCTTCGCGGAAGTGGCCGAAATCGTCGGCCGTACCCCGGCGGCCTGCCGCCAGCTGGCCTCCTCAGCCCGCCGTCGCATCCGCGCCTCGCAGGCTCCCGCCACCCCGACAGCCCGGCAGGCCAACATCGTCAACGACTTCAAGCAGGCATGGGAAGCCAAGGACCTCAATGCTCTCATCGGCCTACTCGACCCCGACGCCACGGTGGTCGGCGACGGTGGCGGCCTCGCCGGCGCCGGGGTCCACCCGATCGAGGGCGCCCACCAGGTCGCGCGCGCCTGCGTCGATCTGGCCAACCGGGCACCCAGCTTGACGATCCTGCAGAGCACGGTCAACGGCCAGCCCGGCCTGGTCTCTCAGCGTGACGGCGTCACCGTGGCGGTACTGGCCTTCGACATCGCAAGCGACCGGATCAAGCACATCTGGGCAATACTCAACCCCGAGAAAATCCGGCCTTGGACAACGGGCTGACGCGCGTCTGCACCCCACTGAGCCGCCAACGGCGAAACACCGGCCGGACAACAAGGGCTCGGCTACCGGCAGGCGGTCACTGATTTCGAGCTGCCCTGCGCACCTTCGTCGGTATCGCGCTGGTGCACCTGCCGACCACCGCGACGATCAACCGTCTGCCCGCCGTGTATCCGCGGCGGGGTTCGCGCTGCTGGAGCGGGATCACGACAGCTCGGGGCGAGCCGCCGGTGGGCCTGATCACGCTCACCGGCGAGTGGGATCAACTGCCCGCTGGAAAGCAGGCCGTGTGGGGCCCCGGACCAGCCTGCTGGAAATGCCTCACGGATGGCCCTGTGGGGAAGGCCGGGCGCGCGCCCGCCAGTAGTCGGTCATGCCGTCCGGAGCGCACGGACGTTGCGGCGCCATTGCCAGGCCAGGCTGGCGAGTACCAGGAGCGCAGCGACCGCGACACCTAGCGCGATCGATCCGGCTGCCGGCAGGCCGAGACCGGATGCGGCGACCGCGGCGCCGACGCCGCCTACCGCAGAGTTGACCACCGCGATCAGCGCGGCGGCCGTCGACAGCAGCTGCCACGGGCCAGGGCGCAGCCCTAGCGAGGCCACGAGGGCCCTTGGGTCGTCGATGTCCAGCTCGCTGAAGAAGGTGACTGCGCCGGGCGCAAGCTGGCGGTAGTAGTTGCGGATGCGCTGGATGTCGCGTAGCCAGCCGAAGTCCTGGATCTCCAGCGCCACCAGTCGCGCAAAAGTCACCACGCCGAGCAGAAAGACGATGGGATGAGAGCGCCGAGGAAGGCCGCGAGATGATCGGTGCCGGACAAGCAGAGTGGCTTCTCCGGAACAGCACTGGTCGCCAAGGACGGCCGGCCGCTGCTCGAGCAGGGCTACGGTGCGGCCGACCGCACCCGTGGTGTGCCCAATAATCCGCGGACGAGGTTCTGCATCGCGTCGCTGGGCAAGATGTTCACCGCGGTGGCCATCGCTCAGCTGGTCCAGCAGGGCAAGGTGTCCTTCGCCGACCCGATCGGGAAATACCTGCGTGGATTCGCCACTGATGTCGCCGACAAGGTGACCATCGCCGACCTGCTCACCCACACTTCAGGGCTGGGCGATGTCGCGCTCGGCACGGCCCAACCGCCCCGCACACTCGCCGGCATTGCCCGGATCGTCGAGGAGCCCCTGCAAGATCGGCAACCCCTCCGCGGCGCATACTCGACGGTCCGCGACCTGCTTAGATTCGCACAGGCACTGACCCATTACCAGTTGCTCAGCCCAACGCTTACCAACACGATCCTTGCCGGCAAGGTCAACGTGTACCGGCCCGGCGGCCCGGCCGTGGACAGGTACGGGTACGGGTCCGCCGACCAAACGATCAACGGCATTCGCATCGTCGGCCACAACGGCGGCAGCCCGGGCTACGAGGGCCAGCTCGACATCTACCTCGGCAAAGGCTACGTCGTGGCCCTCCTGGCCAACCAGGATCGGGTGCCGGTGCCGGCCATCCGGGAGTCCGAAGCACTGCTCACCGGCTGACATGAAAGGTCTGTGAGGACGGTGTCGGGCACTTGGCTGTGCAGCTCGCCAAGGCCCGGGGCGCCTACGTCATCGGTACTGCCCGGTCGGGCAAGCACGACTTCGTCCGCAGTCTCGACGCCGACGAGGTGATCGATTACACCGCGGTCGATCCGGCCGACGTGCTCGACGAGGTCGACATTGTTTTGGATCCGGTCGGTGGCCCGCTCGGCGACCGGCTGATCTCGCTGATCCGCCACGGCGGCATGCTGCTTCCGTTCGCCGCCGAGGAGCCGACCCTCGCCACGGCGGCCAGCCGCGGGGTGCGGGTACGCGAAGTGCCGGTCGAGCCCGACGGGCACGCGTTGGACGAGCTCGCCCGGCTAGTCGAGGCAGGGAAGCTAGGGGTCGCGGTTGTGCGGGCCTGGCCGATCGAGGCAGCCGCCGAGGCGCACCGCCATGGGGAGCGCGGTCGCACGACGGGCAAGCTCGTCCTCACCGTCGTCCCGTGAGCCGCGCGGCAAGTGGCCCTGCTACCGCCGGTTGCCGTGGCGATGGACTGGCTGGCCACGGTGTTGGCCGCCGCATGATCCGAATCCCATAACGAGCTATCGCGCGAGCGCTTCACTACCGATCCCGGCAAGCCCTTCGACGACGCAGTCGACGACGACCTGGGCGGCGGTGCCGTCCGGATCCAGGTCCGGATCGTAGATGCCGACGTGCGCGCCCGCGGCACTCGGCGCGAGTGCTTGCAGCAGCTCGATCAGCTGGCCCGGGCTGAGCCCACCCGGCGACGGGCTGTCGACGGCCCGCATTACCGACTCGTCCAGCACGTCGACGTCCACGTGGATCCAGTACCCGTCGAGCTCGGGGCGGACGACGGTGGTCACGATCGGATCGATCACTGCAGGAACGCCGTTGTTGACCACGTGCGACGCCGGCACGACCACCGCGAGCAGCGCGCCGGCCTCATCCATCGCGTCGTCGTCGTCGCGACAGCCGACCTGGACGACGTCGTCGGCCTGGAAGTGCTGCTGGCCGCCGAGCAGGGACACCGCGGGGTAGTGCAGTCCCACGGCCGCGGCCAAGTCCTCGCCAGCCAGGCTGGCCACCGCCTCGGAGTTGCCGGGATGCCGGAAGTCGGTATGACCGTCGATGTGCACCAACCCGTAGCGGCCGCGCCGGCGCAGCGCGAGGCCGACGCCGAGCAGCAGGCTGCAGTCGCCTCCGAGGACAAGCGGATACCCGTCGTCGTCCAGCAGCGCGCCGAGCCGGTCAGCCAGCCGGGTCGAGTAGTCGAGGATGGCGTCCTGGTTGCGGATCCGGCCGAGCCGGGCGTCGTCCACGTAGCGGGGGCAGGCGACGAGGCCAGCGTCCTCGGCGCCCAGCCGCTGGTACAGCCCAGCCGCGCGAAGCACCTCGGGCGCCTTGGCGCAGCCCGGCGTAGCAGTCGCGACGGGTGGGCGCAGGCCCAGGTTCGTCGGTGCGGACAGCACCGTGACCGCGGTCATGCCGGGACTTTATCCAGCGACTGGCTGCTGAGCATCTGTGTTACGGGTGCCTAACGAACAAAGAAACACAGCGCATATAGGCGAGCGAAGCGCATGTCAGGCTAGCCGACAAGCACATGTCACCAAACCGCGACGCCACTCGGGGCCTCTTGCCGATACCCGTCTCGCCGGCGACCACCACGAGCCGCGGCGTGCCAACCGAAACATCTTGGAGAGCTTGACCCAGACGGTCCCGCTCTTGGTCACGCCACACGAGCAGGCGGTGGAAGAGCCGATCCGGCACCCCTCAAGGATTCCTAGCACCGCCAGCGATATCAACGTCGCGGCGCGCCCACGGCGACCACAACACGATTTTCAGCCCCTGAACGGCGGCACGACAGAGAGATCGGGACTAACCGAAGGGCATTGGGCTTGGCACGGTGAAATGCGGCGCGGGTGGTCGGTGCAGGGAACGCCATGTGCGGCCGTTGGCTAACGCCAAGGGCGCCTGTCTTGCGGCCGTCTCACGCCGCCGAGCGTTGCGTTTGCCGATGAGCGTGATCGGAACAAGATCGTCCGGCGTCTACCGTGCTAGAGCTATGACTGGATGCGCTCGGTCGCGGCCGTCGGTCAACAGAATCCACGAGTCAGCACAGTAACTAGTGGACGGGCTATTGGGGGGCGAATCGAGAGCGAAGCGATGCCGGCAGGGTGGCCAGCGAGGTGCTCAGCGCCTGGAGTGTCTTTCGGTCGAGGGTGAGGAGTTCGTCCGGTGGGTGGTGCAGCCGTGCGAACAAGTCGGCTTTGGTCTGCGCGCCGAGGGTTGTGAGTGCGACGGTCTTCGCGCGGCGATCGGTCGGATGG
>JBKOXO010000084.1:0-16504 GCA_046744105.1 Actinomycetota bacterium | reverse complement strand
GCTCCGCACCGCGCTGACGCGCGGGCCGCGTCGCGGCGGCGGGGCTCTTCGCGCGAGCGCTCATCGCTCTGCGCGCGAGATGAGTTTGGGTTATGCATCTGACGTTCGGGCGATCGTGGCGCTGGCCCGGCGGACGGCGCGCACCGGACCTTCCGGCAGCACGTCAGCCAGGAACTCGTAGCCGTGAGCGAACACTCCGGCGGCGCGCGAGCCGCACCGGGCACGCTCCTGCGTGGCGGACAGCCAGTCGGCAAGGTCGCCCCAACCCGGGGCTGCGAGGGATCCGCCGACCTGCTGCACGGACAGCGCCGCGCACAGGTTCGCGAACGCCAGCCGGTGCCGCAGCGGCCACTCGCGCAAAGTCCCGAGGATGAACGCCGCGGCGAACACGTCGCCCGCGCCCGTGGCGTCCACCTCGTTGACCGGCAGGGACGGCACCCACTCCTCCTCGTCCGTCGTGGAGTCGATCGCGATCGAGCCCTGCCCACCACAGGTCACCACGGCGACCGGCACCGCGTCGGCGAGCCGCAGCAGTGCCGCGCGGGGGTCGGACGTTCGGGTGTACGCCATCGCTTCGTCGCTGTTCGGCATGAACGCGTAGAAGCTGGAGAGCTGATCGAGCAGGTCGGCCGACCACTGCTCGCTCGGATCCCAGCCGACATCGCCGAACAGCCGCATCCCGTGCGCACGGGCCTTGGCCACCCAGCCCTCGGACCCGTCGCGCAGATGCGCCACCGCGGCTGCCGCCTGCGGCGGGTCGCCCACCATCTCACTCGGCGGCACCGGGGACGGATGGCTGTGCGTGACCATCGCGCGATCGCGCTGCACTGCCAGCGACACGGTGACCGGCGAGTGCCAGTCCACGAACCGCCGCGATCGGGACAGGTCGACGCCCTCCACTTCGGACAGCGTGCGCCACAGGAAATCGCCGTAAAGGTCGTCGCCGAATCCGGCCGCCAGGCTGGTACGCAGCCCGAGCCGGCTCGCCGCGACGGCCAGGTTGGCGATCCCGCCAGGGCAGGTGCCCATGCCCTCGGCCATCACCTCGGTGCCCCGTTCGAGCGGCCCGGCGAGGCCGGTGAGGACCACGTCGACGAACACCGTGCCCTGAAGGAAGACGTCGAACTCCATGAACCCAGGGTGACATGATCGGGCGAATGAAGCTGGCACTCCTGGGCGGTGGCGGGTTCCGCGTCCCGCAGGTGTACGGCGCGCTGCTCGGCGAGCCGCTGATCGACGAGGTTGCGCTGTACGACCCGATGGCCGACCGGCTCGCCGTCATGCAGACCGTGCTTGCCCAGCAGGCGGCAGGGGTTGCCGACGCACCACGCGTGTCGTGCACAGCTGAGCTGGACACCGCGCTGGAGGGGGCGCGCTTCGTCTTCTCCGCGATCCGGGTTGGCGGCCTGGCCGCGCGCACCCGCGACGAGCGCGTGGCGTTGCGCCTCGGCGTGCTGGGTCAGGAGACGACCGGCCCCGGCGGCATCGCGTTCGGGCTGCGCACCATCCCGGTGGCGATGCGGGTGGCGGCACGCGTCGCAGAGATTGCGCCGGACGCGTACGTCGTCAACTTCACCAACCCGGCCGGGATGATCACCGAAGCGATGCAGCAGGTACTTGGCGATCGAGTCATCGGCGTCTGCGACACGCCGTCCGGGCTGGTGCGCGGGGTGGCTCGCGCGGTCGGCCGCGACGATGTACAGCCGGACTACGTAGGGCTCAATCATCTGGGCTGGCTGCGTCGCGCACTCGTCGACGGGCGCGATGTGCTGCCCGAACTGCTCGGCTCCGACGAACGGCTCGCGGCCCTGGAGGAGGCGGCGATCTTCGGCATACCGTGGCTGCGCGCGCTCGGCTGCATCCCGAACGAGTACCTCTATTACTACTACTTCACCCACGACGCGATCCGCTCGATCTTGTCGCGCGAGGCGACACGTGGGGAGTTCCTGTTGCGCCAGCAGCGGGACTTCTACACCGCCGCGGCCGCCACACCCGCCCAGGCGCTCACCCTGTGGCGCCGTACCGTCGACGAGCGCAGTGCCCTGTACATGGCCGAGGCAAAGGGCGGCAGGGCGTCCGCACCGCACGGCGGCGGGTACGAGCAGGTCGCCCTTTCCGTCATGGCCGCCGTCGCCCGTGACGAGCGGGCGACGATCATCCTGAACGTGCGCAACGATTCGGCGCTGGCCGGCATGGACGCCGACGCGGTCGTCGAGGTGCCCACCGTCGTCGACCGGCTCGGCATGCACCCGCTGCCGGCGTCCACCCCGGACCTGCATCAGCTCGGACTGATGCAGCAGGTGAAGGCCGTCGAGCGGTTGACGATCGAGGCGGCGCTAACGGGATCGCCCGACGCCGCACTCAAGGCGTTCGCGCTGCACCCCCTCGTCGACTCCGTCACGACAGCCCGCGAGCTGCTGCGCGGCTACCTGGCCGCCATCCCCGAGTTGGCCACCGTCCTGCGCACCTGACGTCACTCGATGAGTCTGGCCCTACAGGACTTTGGAGAGGAACGCCTTCGTGCGCTCCCGTTGCGGATTCGCGAGCACCTCGCGAGGCGGCCCGGACTCGACGACGACGCCGTCGTCCATGAAGGCAAACTGGTCGGCGACCTCGCGCGCGAAGCCCATCTCGTGCGTGACGACGATCATCGTCATGCCGTCGATGGCGAGCTGCCGCATCACGTCCAGCACCTCACCGACCAGTTCGGGATCGAGCGCGGACGTCGGTTCGTCGAAAAGCATCAGCTTGGGCTCCATGGCCAGGGCACGCGCGATGGCCACCCGTTGCTGCTGCCCGCCGGAGAGCTGCGCAGGGTAGGTCTTCTCCTTGTCCGCCAGGCCCACCCGGTCGAGCAGCTTGCGCGCCGCCTCGATCACGTCGTCCTTGCGGCGCTTCTTGACCCGGAGCGGGGCCTCGATGACGTTCTCCAGCGCCGTCATGTGCGGGAACAGGTTGAAGTGCTGGAACACCATCCCGATGTCGCGTCGCTGCCTGGCGGCCACCTTTGGACTCAGCTCGTGCAGCTTGCCGCCCTTCTCGGCGTAGCCGACCAGCACACCGTCGACGTACAGCCGTCCTGCGTTGACCTGCTCGAGGTGGTTGATGCAACGCAGGAACGTCGACTTGCCCGACCCCGAGGGGCCGACGATGCACAGGACCTCTCCAGGCTGCACGTCGAGCGTTATGCCCTTGAGGACCTGCAGGGATCCGAAGTTCTTGCACACCGCCTCGGCGCGCACCATCGGCGGCTGCGCGCTCATCGCGCACCCGCTCCGCCCTGTTGCCGCATCTCCGCCCTCGCCAACGCGCGCAGCTGTCGCGCCGTGAGCCGACGCGACGCTCCCTTCGCAAAGTACCGCTCCAGGAAGTACTGGCCCACCATGAGGATGCTCGTGATCGCCAGGTACCACGTCGACGCGACGAGAAGCAGCGGCACCGGCCGGTACAGCACGCCGGCGATCTCACGCTGCGTCGTGTATAGGTCCAACGAGTAGGGCACCGCAGTGACTAGCGAGGTGGTCTTGAGCATGCTGATCACCTCGTTGCCCGTCGGCGGGATGATCACCCGCATCGCCTGCGGCAGCACGATTCGGCGCATGGTCAGTCCCCACGACATGCCGAGCGCGGTCGCCGCCTCCGTCTGTCCCTCCGGCACCGACGTGATGCCCGCACGCACGATCTCCGCCATGTACGCCGCCTCGTTCAGGCCCAGGCCGAGCGCGGCGAAGAAGAAGTACGCGTTGACAGACTGGATGTTCAGGTGGGCGAACTGGTGCACGAACGGGATGCCCAAGGCCAAGTGCGGGTAGAGCGACGTGAACAACCCCCAGAATACGAGTTGGACGTAGACCGGCGTCCCGCGGAAGATCCACAGATACCCCCAGGCCGCCCACGTCAACACCGGGTTGGGCGTTAACCGCATGACGGCGAGCACCACGCCGAGCGCGACGCCGAGCACCATCGCCCAGAACGTCAGCTGCAGCGTGTTCCAGGCTGCCGCCGATATCCGCCTGTCGAACAGGTAGGCCCGGTAGGTGTCCCAGTGGTAGTTCGTGTTCGTCGCCGCGCCGTAGACGAACAGGCCAAGCAGCACTATGACGAGCGCCGCGCTTATCCAGCGGCCAGGGTGCCGTAACGGCACGGCCTTGATAACCTCGGTCGGGGGCGCGGGCTCGACCATCACCTCCTGCGACGTCATGCCGGCCTGCCTAGCTGATCGCCGCGTTGATCGTGGCCGACTTGACCTCGCCCGATTGGACGCCCCAGTTCTTGCAAATCTGGCCGTACGTCCCGTTGTCCATGAGCGTCTGCAACGCCTTCTGGAGCGCCTGGCCGAGCGTCGAGCCCTTGGCGATCGGCCAGCCGTAGGGCGCCGCCTCGAAGATCTGACCGGCTTGGTGGAGCTTGCCGCCGGTCTGCTTGATCGCGTATGCGGTCACCGGGGAGTCCGCCGTCATGGCGTCAGCCTTGCCGAGCACGACGGCGTTGGTCGCGTCGTCCTGGTTCTCATAGGCCAGGACCTTGATCTTCGGCTTGCCCGCCTTGACGCACGCTTTGTCCTTCGCCGGCAGCTCGTCGGTCTGCTCGATGGTCGTCGACTGGACGGCCACGGTCAGCCCGCACGCGTTGTTCGGGTCGACGGTCTTCCCCGTCGGTGCAGCCCACAGGATGCCGGCGGTGAAGTAGTTGGCGAAGTCGACGGTCTTCTCCCGCTCCTTGGTGTCGGTGAACGACGACACGCCGACGTCGTACGTACCGGCCGCGATTGCCGGGATGATCTTGGAGAAGTCCGCCTCCCGGTAGTTAGTGCTCAGGCCGAGCACCTTGGCCGTGGCGTTGAACAGGTCGACGTCGAAGCCGACGATCTTCCCGCTCGAGTTCTTGTACTCCATCGGCGTGTACGGCACGTTGATGCCGACGATCAGCTTGCCGGCGGACTTGATCTTGGCGGGTACCAGCGCGGACAGCGACGCGTTCGAGCTAACCGTCGGCGTCGACGTCTTGGTGGGCCCGCTGCCTTGCTCCTTATTGCTCGCGCAGCCGGTCAGGACGACTGCGGTTGCCGCGCAGATGGCAACGACGGTGTACAGAGGATGAGATGGCTTGAACACGGCGGCCTCCAATTGACCACGCCAATGCGCAAACGATAGGCCGCCACAACGTGCTCGGCAGGCGCTGCACTGCAAACCGTTACTGGGGGCAGCGCAATCTGCGCGTAGGGGATCCGTCGGAATTAGTAGCCGGAGCCGAAATCGCTACGGGGCAAGGTGGCCAGCACCTGTTGCTGGTAATAGACGGGTCCGCCCTCGTCCGCGGTGACGGATGCCGGGTAATGCGTCGAAACCATGAGCGCGTAAAGGTTGCCCGAGGAGATCGCCAGCCCGAAGTAGTCGCCGATGAACCCGCCGCCTGCCGGGCAGGGGTCCCGGGCGGCTGCGCACGGGTACTGCGACAGACCGCCGACGTGTTGGCCCGGCTGCTCCGGATCCCACGTGAACTGCGAGATCCGGACGTTGCCGCCAACGGGCACGGCCCCGCTGCCGCTGTCCTTGTACGCCTGCAGGGAGGTGTCGATGCAGAAGTTCGTCCGTCCGACGTCGGCCGGCAGGACGCTCGGATCGTTCGGGCAGGCCCGGCGCCGGTCGTAGAACGCGATGGCGACTGCGCCGTTCGGGCCCGCCGCGACCGACGGCTGGAACTGATCGGTGGGCACTCCCGGAGCGTCGACGTTGTCATTGACGACCACCGGGGTCGTCCACGTGACACCCCCGTCGGTGGACTGCGTGAACTTCACGTCGGCCTGGCCCGCGACGGCGTCCCAGTCCTCGTAGGTCAGGTATACGTGGTTGGGATAGGTCGGGCTGGCCGCGAAGTTCTCGACGATGCCACTGCGGAAGCGCGTGTTCGGGTACACCTCGCCGGGCGGGACGGTCACGGTCGTGATCGGCACGAACGGGCTGAACGTCCGCGCGTCATTGGTCGAGCGAGCGACGTAGATTGTCGACGGCCGTCCGTTCGGCGGGAACGACACGACCGAGACATAGACGTTGCCGGCGGCGTCGATCTCGGGGTAGACGTAGGTGGCGCCGGCGGTGACCTGAGACGGCGGAGTGATCGTGACCGCCTTCGCGAAGGTATGGCCACGGTCACGGGAAACCGCCATGCGCACCTTGATCCCGCCGCCTGCGCCGTTGAAGACCGCCCACGCCGCGTAGACATGATCCTGGAACCGGTTGCCGACGATGTGGTTGACGGCGACCCACTGCTTGTCCTCGACGTGCCCGAGCTGCTTGGCCGAGGCGTTGTTCGGCGGCTCGAGCGGCACGCCACCGTTGCCCTTGACCCAGCGGCGGCCCAGGTCGTCGCTGTAGGACATGTCGATCTCGCCGTCCGGGTGCAGCTTCGTCGCGTCGAAGAACGAGTTGTAGGGCAGCACCGTCTGGTAGACGCGACCCTTCGTGTCGAAGTCGACGTTGGGGTCGGTTGTGTTGGTCCAACTCGGCGGCATGTCCTGGGTGCCGGTCGAGAGGCAGTCGTAGCCCTGGATCTGGTTGTTGCCCGACGGCGTCCCGCCCAGGAGTTGGTATGCGCCGAGGTAGAACATGTAGAACGTCGAGTACTTGTCGAAGAAGAACTTCGACGAGCCGACGAGGTCCTCAGATCCAGGCTTGACGGCAAGCCACGACTCGGAGTGGTTCGCGTTGAACGGACCCTCGCGGCAGGTCCCGGCCGACGGCACCCGCGAGCCCGCCGGCACCGGATAGCCGCCGCCCGTCGTCGGGGAGCTGGCGACGACGTTCGTGAACGGCACGCTCGACTGCCACGCGCCCGGAGGCGCTGCCGTGGCCCGAGCTGCCGTCACGGCAAGCGGCACCCCAAGGAAGATCACCATGGTCGCTACGCGAAGTCGCCTCATGTCTCCTCCTGCCTCGGGTAGTCAGCCTGGCCCTACCGCGCCGGCACGACAAGGGGGCTCGAGGCGTGAGTCCTCCCTGTCGTCGCCCCTGATGACACATACGAGAGGTCCGGTCGGCGGCTAGCTGATCAGCCGGCGGGATGCGCAAGCCAGGCTGGGCGGCAAGGGGCGCACACGAGGCTAGGGCTGCGGCCGCGGACAGCGATGCCGCCGTGCGAGCAGCCAGCCAGCACAAAGACGACGGCAGCGACGGCTGCCGGCATGCGCACCATGACCGCCCATCCTCCCCGAAGACCGACCGTGCGCTGAGGTTGCCAGGGCTTCGGCGCCGCCACACGGGTGTGGCGCAGGATCGAGGCCATGCACCTTCTCCATCTGTGCTTGCCGGTGCGCGACGGGCACCGCAGCCAGGACTTCTATGCGCGGTACTTCGGCTTTGCGGCCGACCTCGGCGCACAGCCCGAAGCAGGCGAGGTGGCCCTGCGCAACGCGGACGGGTTCGAACTGACCTTGCGCACCCATGACGTCGTGACGCTGCCGCACGGACTGCACTTCGGTTTCCGGACCGAGGATGCCGGCACGGTACGCGCCTGCCTGGCTCGCATGGCCGCCGACAAGGTTCCCATCGCCGGCCACTATGAGACGCCGGGCAAGGTGGCGTTCCAGTGCGTCGACCCCGATGGCTATCGCGTCGAGGTGTACTGGACGGCAGGTGCTAACGAGCGCGCAGCGCCAGGATGATCTCAGCTGCCGGCGCCGGGGGGATTGTCGTCGCCGCGGTCCCGGCGCCGGTCGTCGTCGAGCCGCCTCAGGAACTCGGCGTCGTCGTCCGGCGCGAGCGGTCGGTGTCTGCGCGCGCCGCCGTGGGCCTGCCTGCCGAACGGCGATTGCCGCACCCGCGCCCGGACCTCGGTGCGCGGCCGTCCCCAGACGAACCACGCGATGGCACCGATCTCGGGCAGCAGCAAGACAATCAGCAGCCAGACCGCTTTGGGCAGGTTGCGCACCCGTTCCGCTGGGGCCGTCAGCGCGTCGTAGAACGCATACAGCCACACCAGGACCGCGATGAACACCAATACCCCGCCGAGCCTGAGCATGCCCCCAGGGTAGGGCAGAAATACTTGTGTCATGGGGTTCGCCGATCTTCAGGAGTTCTTGTCCGCCCTCGAACGCGACGGTGACCTGGCCCGGGTGCGCGTGCCGGTCGATCCGCACCTCGAGGTGACGGGCATCGTGCAGCGGGTACTACGCGAGCAGGGGCCTGCGCTGCTGTTCGAGAACCCGACGCGGGGGCGGCTGCCACTCGCGATCAATGTCTTCGGCACCGAGCGGCGGATGGCGCGCGCCCTCGGTGTTACGCGGCTGGACGAGGTCGGCGAGCGCATCGGCGCGCTGCTGAACCCCGGCATCGGGCTGCGGGACGCGCTCGGGAAGGCAATGCAGCTGCGCACCGTCCCGCCGCGTCGGGTGAGCGCGGCGCCTTGCCACGAGATCGTGCTGCGTGAGTCCGAGGTGGATCTCGGGACCCTGCCCGGTGTCAAGGCGTGGCCCGACGATGGCGGGGTGTTCCTCAACCTTGGGCTCACTCACACGAAGCACCCGAAGACGGCGGCACGCAACCTTGGCCTCTACCGGCTGCAGGTCCAGGACGAGCGCACGGTCAGCCTGCACTGGCAGATCCATAAGGACTCCACGTCGCACGCTGCGGTCGCCGAGCGGCGCGGGGAGCGGCTGCCCGTTGCGATCGCGTTCGGGTGCCCGCCCGCGGTGACGTATGCGGCATCTGCCCCGCTGCCCGCCGACATCGACGAGTACCTGTTCGCCGGGTTCCTCGCCCGCGAGCGTGTCGACCTGGTCGACTGCGTGAGCGTGCCGCTACAGGTACCTGCCACCGCGCAGGTCGTCCTGGAAGGATGGGTCGAGCCGGGGGAGCGGTTGCCGGAGGGACCGTTCGGCGATCACACCGGCTTCTACACCCCGGTCGAGCCGTTCCCGTACGTTCGGGTGCAGACGATGACCATGCGGTCGGACGCAATCTTTCAGTCGATCATCGTCGGTCGGCCGCCCCAGGAAGACGGGCCGCTCGGCAAGGCAACCGAGCGGATCTTCCTGCCGCTGTTGCGCCTGACCATTCCGGAGATCGTCGACTACGACCTGCCCGAAGCCGGTGTGTTCCACAACTGCGTGATCGTCTCGATCGAGAAGCGGTTCCCCAAGCACGCGCAGAAGGTCATGAACGCCATCTGGGGCGCCGGGCTGATGTCGCTGTCGAAGCTGATAGTCGTGGTCGACGCCGACTGCGACGTCCACGACTACGCCGAGGTCGCGTGGCGGGCATTCGGCAACGTTGACTACGCGCACGACGTGCTGCATACCGTCGGTCCGGTCGATCACCTCGACCACGCGTCCTACGAGCAGTTCTTCGGCGGCAAGCTCGGGGTGGACGCGACCCGCAAGCTGCCGACCGAGGGCTACCACCGTGGGTGGCCCGCCGAGTGCGTCCTCGACGAAGCCACCCGCAACCGGGTCTCGGCCCGCTGGGCCGACTACGGCATCACCCCCACCAGCGCGCCCCCTTCGCCGTGATCAAGAGCCGGATGTGGCTGCTCAAGCGACCACTTCCCGCTCTTGATCGACTCTGAGGTGGTTACCGGTACGGCAGGGCCAGCTCACGAGCTCGAGCGCGCAGCCACGATTCCACCTCGACCGTCCACGCCGGGCCGACGGCCGACGGCGGATAGTGTGTGACGGCGTATCCCATCCGCACGAGACGGTTGTGCCGGCGCATCGTCGCTTGCCAGTCGGACGCGCTGAAGTGGAACTCGCGGCTGTCGATCTCCAGGACGGCGCGTAGCTCCCTCCACAGCACGTCGGCGATCGCAACCAGCTGGCCTCTGTCCATGATCGGCGCGTTCAGCTCGAACGGAGGCACGTCGGCGCGGCGCAGGTAGTCGGTCGCCACCACCTCGGCAGCAGAACGCGCGCCGTCGGCGAGTTCCCCCAGCGCCCGTCGCAACAGTGCGCTGTTGTTGCGCGGGCACGCTGCCAGCTGGTCCGTCAGTTCCTCGACGCTGCACAACCCGTGCTGGACAGCAGCGGCAACCATCGCCCGGACCGAACCGAGCCAGCGCTGGTACAGCGCGGTATCGGCGACAGCGCGGGCCACTGACGTCACTGGAACGAGTGGCAGCGTCGGGTCGAGCACCGACGTGTACCGAACCGCGAAGGGCCGACGCGTCACCCGCACCGCACCGAGCCGATACGGCGGTTCCGGCCACAGCGGGTAAGCAGGAGTACGTCGTCGGTGGGTGGACGCGCGGGAGCTACGCCGGGTCCGAGCCGGCGCAGCGCGTCCCAACCACTCAGAGCGCTACGTGGCCCCGCGGCTGCGAGTCCTACGAGCGCCCAGTCGGCGCGGGTCGGCTCGTCCGGCGCGGTCAGCACCACGCCCCGGGCAAGGGGCCGCCAGCCGCGTCGCGCGATGCCATTGCGGACCGCTGAGCGGGTGAGCCCGAGTTGGCGCGCGGCGGGCTCGGTGAGGACACGTGGCAGTTCGCCGGATGGCGCGCGCATCGGGCAAGCGTGCGCGAGCCGGCACCTTCAGCGGCGGCCGATTCCGCGCGCTGTGGACATCGGCCCGCCCCGTCCTGTGATCAAGAGCGTGAAGTGGCTGCCAGCGCGACCACTTCGTTCTCTTGATCACGAGACGCGGCGGGGCGGACGGGCCGCACAGCCCCAGCTACCCTGAGCAGGTGGTAGCTCGGGTCGCGCACCAGCCGCGGACGAGTATCCGGCCGTTCCTGCGGCTGGTCATGATCGAGCATTCGATCTTCGCGCTTCCCTTCGCGTACATCGCCGCGCTGACTGCGATGTGGCGCGAGACCCGGTCCGTGCATTGGGTGCAGTTGGCGCTGATCACCGTGGCCATGGTGGCGGCGCGGACGGTGGCCATGAGCATCAACCGCATCCTCGACCGCGACTTCGACGCGCTGAACCCGCGCACCGCACAGCGCGAGCTGGTCACCGGCGTGATGACACTGCGCTCGGCGTGGATCGGCACGGTGGTCGCGTTGGCGATCTTCCTTGCGTCCGCTGCCGCGCTGCGCTGGGTGTGCCTGGCGCTCGCGCCGGTCGCTGTCGGGCTGCTCGTCCTGTACTCGTACGGCAAGCGCTTCACCGACTATCCCCAGGTGCTGCTCGCTTTGGCGCAGATGGTGGCCCCAGTCGGAGCGTGGCTTGCCGTCACCGGGCAGATCAGCTGGATCTCGATCGCCCTGGGCCTGGCCGTCGGCTCCTGGATCGGGGGATTCGATCTGATCTACTCCTGCCAGGACGTCGAGGTCGACCGGCGGGTGGGGAGCCGCTCGTTCCCGGCCCGGTTCGGGGTGCCTGCCGCATTGCGCACCTCGACCGTGGTGCACGTCGGGACGTTCGGCGCCTTCGCGTGGTTCGGCGCGGCGGCGGGGCTTGGCTGGCTGTGGTGGCTCGGCATGGGGCTGACCGCACTGGTGTTGACGTACGAGCACGGCATCGTGCGGGCGAATGACCTGTCCCGGGTGAACCGCGCCTTCTTCACGGCGAACGGCGTGATCGGCATCGGCCTGTTCGCGTTCGCCCTCGCCGACCTGGTCGTGCACGGGCTGGGTGCATGACGCGGACCCCATGGGTGGTGGGCGTGTCCGGGGCGTCCGGTACGCCGTACGCGCGGGCTGTGCTCGCCGGGCTGCTCGACGCGGGCGAGGCGATCGACCTGGTCGTGTCCCGGGCCGCCCGGCTCACCCTGCTGGACGAGACCGGCATCTCGTTCCGGGACGCGCATTGGCGGGACGACCTGGCCGCCTGGCTGGGCGGCCGCGCGCCGCTCGGCGACATGACGTACTGGCCGGCCGGCGATCTTGCCGCCGGCCCGGCGTCCGGTTCGTACCCGACGCGGGGCATGGTGGTCGTGCCGGCGTCCACGGCCGCACTCGCAGGGATCGCCCTCGGCCTGTCGAAGGACCTGCTGCAACGGGCCGCCGACGTCGCGCTCAAGGAGCGCCGGATGCTCGTCGTCGTTCCCCGCGAGGCGCCGTACCCGCGCTCGGCGCTTGTGCACATGCTGGAGCTGCATGACGCCGGGGCAGTCATCCTGCCGGCAAGCCCCGGTTTCTACGGAGGCGCCGGCAAGGACGTGCAGCAGCTGGTGGACTTCGTCGCCGGCAAGGTGCTCGACGTGCTGGGCGTGAAACACGACCTGATCACCCGCTGGACCGGGGAGCTCGGAAAGCAGCCCGATGGACGCGGTTGATCGGAAACTGCTCGATGCGCTGCGCGCGAATGCACGGGCCACGTTCGCCGAGCTGGCCCGCGTTGTGGGGCTGTCCGCGCCGGCCGTGCACGAACGGGTGGGCAAGCTCGAAGCGGCCGGCGTGATCACCGGCTACCACGCCGCGGTCGCGCCCGAGTCGCTGGGCTACTCGATGAACGCGCTGATCGGGCTGTTCCTAAGCGACGGGGCCGATCCGGACGCCGTTGCCGCCGCGCTGGCCGACGTCCCGCAGGCCGAGGACTGCTGGTTCGTCGCCGGCGAGGAGTCCTATGTGGTGAAGGTGCGGGTCATGGACGTGGGCGCCCTGGAGCGCATGATCGGGACGCTCAACGCGATCCGAGGAGTGGCCCGCACCCGTACCACAGTCGTGCTGTCGACCAAGTTCGAGGGCCGCGTTCAGCCGGCCGGCTGATCGATTGCGCAACATTCGCTCGCCTCAGACGAGGAATTGTTGCGCGATCGCCACGAGTCAGCGCTGATCGTGCAGCCACGTCACGATGTCCGGGACGGACGGATCGCCGCCGAGCCGGCCCACCACGGCGTGCCCGACCGCCGCGGCGCGCAGCACGTGCTCGGCGACGACCTCCGGATCACCCCATGGCAGGTACGGCTTGGCGATCAGCAACGCGGCGATGCCGTGTGCGGCTGCCCACAGCTCGAGCGCCAGCGGCATCGGATCGCCCTCGGCGAAGATGCCGGCCCGCATGCAGTCGGCGATGGTCGCACTGATCTGCTCGAACGCTGACCCGCGCAGCACCTCGTCCGAGCTGCCCGCGCCGGTGCGCACGTGCATCGTCGCGAGCCGGTACACCTCCGGGTTCTCCCGGGCGAAGCGCACGCATGCCAGGCCCTGACGACGCAGCCGCTCCAGCGGGTGGTCAACGCCCTGCGCCGCCTCGCGCATAGCGGCGCCGATATCCGCGAACATGTCGGCGGCGACCGCGTCGAGCAGTGCCTCCTTGTCCGCGAAGTGCAGGTAGACGGAGGGCGGCGTGACTCCGGTGTGCGCCGCGACCGCCCGGATGGAGACGGCGTCGGCATCGCCGTGCTGGGCGAGGCACTCGCGCGCTGCCGCGATGATCTCCCCGCGCAGCAGCTCTCCCGAGCCCCGCGGGGCACGCCGGCGCCGCCGCACCGACGTCACGCGCGCACCTCCGCCAGCCCGAACCGGGCATGCCAGCGAGCCAGCGGCCGCGGCGCCCACCAGTTCGCCCGGCCGGCCAGCCGCATGAACGCCGGGACGAGCACGCCGCGCACCAGCGTCGCGTCCATCAACACCGCGAGCGTCAGCCCCGTGCCGAACATCTGCATGAACGACACCTTGCCAGTTGCCAAGGCCGCGAACACGATCGCCATGAGCAGCGCCGCGGCTGTGACGATGCGCCCGGTACGGCCCAGCCCGACGGCGACGGCCCGGGAGTTGGACCCGGAGACCAGCCATTCCTCGCGAATTCGCGACAGCAGGAACACCTCGTAGTCCATCGACATCCCGAACGACAGGCAGAACATGAGGATCGGCATGGTCGGGACGAGGTAGCCGGTGATCGTGGCGTCGTAGATGCCGGCGAGGTGGCCCTCCTGGAAGATCCACACCATCGCGCCGAACGTCGCGGACAGCGACAGCGTGTTGAGCACCAGCGCCTTGAGCGGCAACACGATGCTGCCGGTGAACAGGAACAGCAGCAGGAACGTCGCCAGCGCGATGAGCGCAATCGCGAGCGGCAGCCTGGCGCCCAGTGACTGCAGGCTGTCGGCGTTCTCCGCGGCGAGGCCGGTGACCTGCACCGGCCAGGGCGCCGGTGTGCCCTGCACCGCGTGCAAGACACGTTTGCCGGCGGCCGACAGGGGTTGGGCATTGGTGTTGACGACGAGGTACGTGGCGCCGCCGCGTTCCATCGACGCGGCCGACGGCCCCTGATGCGCGCCGTGGGCGAACGTCCCGGCAGCGGATTCGACGCTCGTGACGCCGTCCGCCCGCGACAGCGCGGCCGCGTACTCGCCGATCGCGCCCGGGTCGGCCGCGACGTCGCGCGCGACGACGGTGACTGGCCCGGACGCGTTCGCGCCGTAGTCGGTGCGCAGCGCGTGGCCAACCTGGTACGCGGACGCCGTCGAGGGAAGCACGCGCTCGTCGGGGTAGCCGAACTTCACGCCGAGGAACGGCCCGCCGAGCACGAGCAGCACTGCGACCACCGCCAGCCCGACCGGCACAGCCCGGCGCATGACCGCCGACGTGAGCCGGTACCAGAAGCTCTCCTCGACGACGACGAGGCGCGGCGGCGGGCGGCGCAGCCAGCGGCGCACCGGCACCCGCAGGTCGAGCGCGTTGACCCGCGTGCCGAGCAGCCGCAGCAACGCCGGCAGGATCACCAGCGCCGCGAGAGCGGCCAGGCCTACCACGGCGATGCCCGCGTACGCGAACGAGCGCAGGAAGTACACCGGGAAGACGAGCAGCGCGGCCAGCGACAGCGCCACGGTCAGCGCCGAGAACAGCACGGTGCGCCCGGCCGTCTGCATCGTGGTTCGAATGGCCGCGTCTCTGCCGAGCCGCAGTTCCTCGCGGAACCGGCTCACGATGAACAGGCTGTAGTCGATCGCCAGGGCGAGGCCCAGTGCGGTGGTCAGGTTCATCGCGTAGATCGACACGTGGGTGCCGGAGGCGATGGCGCGCACCACCGCGAGCGTCCCCACGATGGAGAAGATTCCGACGGCCAGCGGCAGCAGCGCAGCGATGAAGCTGCCGAACACCCAGATCAGCACGAGCACCGTCAGGGGCACGGCGACCGCCTCGGCGATCTTCAGGTCCTCCGTGACCTGATTGGTCACCTCGTGATACGACATCGCGATGCCGCCGGGCGTGACGGTGACGCCGGGCGTGCGGTCGGCCGACAGCCCGGAAACGATCGCGGCCGCTCGCTTGGGCGACTGGTCGTCGTCGCCGGCGACTCGGGCCACGACCAGCCCGCTGCGGCCGTCGTCACTGCGCAGCGAGCGGGCGGCGTTGGCGGGCGCCGTCCAGTACGAGGCCACCTGGCTGACGTTGCTCTCGGTGCGCAGCTCCGCCACGATTCGGCGGCCCTCGGCCTGTACAGCCGGGCTGTCGACGCCGGCCGGCGCGCTCACCAGCAGCAACAGGTTCGGATCGCCGGCGTCGAACCGTGAGGCGAGCAGGTCGTTCGCCTTGCTGGATGCCGCGGCCGGATCGGAGAAGCCGCCCGCCGAGAGGTGCCTTTGCACCTGGGCGCCGAACGCCGCGGCCAGGACGAGGAGTAGCAGCGCGCCGGCGAGGACCCGGCGCGGGTAACCAATCCCGAGGTTGGCCAGTCGTGCGAGCATGGGCGGAAGCTACCCACGTTAAGTTAACGCCGTCAACCTAGTTCTCGGCCTACTCTCAGCCAGGTCGCCAACAGCCGAACGTCCCCACGTACCCTGAAGCTCATGCCGTTGACCCCGGCCCGCAAGGCCGAGCTGACCGAGAAGATCGAATCTGGCCAGCGCCTGAGCTTCGCGGACGGCGTCGACCTGTACGAGTCCGACGACCTGGCCTGGCTCGGCCGCCTGGCTCACGGCGTGCGAAGCGCCAAGAACGGCGACGCCGCCTACTTCAACGTCAACCGGCACCTCAATCTGACGAACGTGTGCGCCGCCTCGTGCGCCTATTGCAGCTTCGCCCGCAAGCCCGGCGACAAGGACGCCTACACGATGCGCGTCGAGGAAGCCGTCGAGACGGCGCTGGCGATGAAGGACGACGGGCTCACGGAGCTGCACATCGTCAACGGTCTGCACCCGACACTGCCGTGGAAGTACTACCCGCGAGTGCTGCGCGAGCTGAAGGCCGCCCTGCCGGAGGTCGCGCTCAAGTGCTTCACCGCGACGGAGATCCACTGGTTCGAGCAGATCAGCGGCCTGTCCGCCGAGGCGATCCTCGACGAGCTGATCGACGCCGGGCTGGAGTCGCTCACCGGCGGCGGTGCGGAGATCTTCGATTGGGACGTCCGCAAACAGATCGTCGACCACACGACGCACTGGGAGGACTGGTCGCGCATTCACCGCCTCGCCCACGCGCGCGGCCTGCGCACCCCCTCGACCATGCTGTACGGGCACATCGAGGAGCCGCGGCACCGCGTCGATCATGTGCTCCGGCTGCGCTCGCTGCAGGACGAGACCGGCGGGTTCGCCGTCTTCATCCCGCTGCGGTTCCACAACGACAACAACCGGCTCTCGCACCTGCCGATGGCGCAGCCCGCCGACGTGCTGCGGACGTTCGCCGTGAGCCG
>JBKOXO010000115.1:0-4921 GCA_046744105.1 Actinomycetota bacterium | reverse complement strand
CGCCGGTGAGCGCCGCACGGTGTGCGTCGTTCAGGGCCTGCACGGTGCCGTTCGCGCCGGGCACCACCACGATGGAGTTCGCACCCGACGCGTCAACCGTGATGTGCGCCGTACCCGTGGGTACGGGCACGGTATCCAGCGCCGACACGTCCACACCGGCGTCGGCGAGCACCGCGCGGATCTGCGCGCCGTACGCGTCGTCGCCGACCGCGCCGGCGAAGCGAACCTCTCCCCTGGCGCGCGCCGCGGCCAGCGCCTGGTTCGCGCCCTTACCGCCGGGCACCGTCCGGAAGCCCCTGCCGGTGACCGTCTCGCCGAGCCACGGCGTGCGGCCGACGCTCACCACCAGGTCCATGTTGGCGCTGCCCAGCACCGTAACCGACGTCGGCATGGCAACCGGCATACCACGGCGGCGGCGACTCCCTTCGATAAGGTTGCGGTGAGACGTCAGGGAGGCACCGCGTGAATACAGCCCGGCTGCGGTTCCGGGCACCCTTGGCGCTGCTGTTCTCGCCGGCTCCATGGACCGCGACGTGGTACGTGTTCTGCTCGCTGGTGCTCGGGGCCGTGTCGTTCACCGTCGCGTTCAGCGTGCTGGTAACGGGCGCCGTCGTCGGCTGGCTATGGGTGGGCCTGCCGCTACTCGCCGCCGGGCTGGCCGTTACACGTGCCATGGCAACTGTCGAGCGACACCGGATCCGGCCGCCGATCCCGGCGCCGTACCGCCCGGTGCGCAAGCATGGCCTCCGAGCGCGCCTCGGCGAGCGGCTGCGCGACCCGGCCACACGCCGGGATGTGGTGCTGCTCGTCGCCTTGTGGGTGCCGTTGTTCGTGTTCGACACCGTGGCGCTGACGGTATGGCTGGTCAGCGTCGCGCTGATCAGCCTGCCGATCTGGTACCGGTACGTGCCGAACACGTTCGACAACGGCGCGACGGCACACGGCGTGGCGTTCGGCTCGTTCCCGAACGGCCCCCACGGCCGTGGCAGTTGGGGTGTGTTCGTCGGCGACCTGCCCACGGCTCTACTGGCCGCCGCGGTCGGGGTGGTGCTGCTGGTCACCGCCGCGGACTACATTGTCGTGGCCGCCGCCCGTACGCACGCGGCGATCAGCCGCGCCCTGCTGCGTCCACCGGCTGATCGGCCCGCCGAAGATCGTCAGCTGCTGGATGCCGACCCGGCGCTGCACCTCTAGCCGCGAGACCGGACGTTGCATCGGAGCCGGTGGTCACGGCGCCGAATTGGCCTGCTGTGGCGGCGCGGTGGCGTACACGCGGACGAAGTCGACCTGGAACGCGTTGGGAAAGACCGTCGTGGCGGCAGGCGGCGGTAGTCGTCCACCACATGGCGTAGTCGTGCCAGGCGGTGGTGCCCGAACCATTCCGCGATGTCCATCTCGGGCGGCCAGTTCCCGTTCTGCGCGGCGAGCCAGAATGCCGGCCACAGTCCCTTTCCGTCGAATGCCAGCGTCCGGCTCGTTTCCGGGGGACGCGCGCGGCAGTCGCTGGACGCGAGGGTCACTGTCGCGTGAGGGCAAGAGTCTCAACAGGCCCGTGTCTGCCTTCGTGTGAGTCTTTCGCCAAATGCTCACACGTCGGGCAGCTGTCGGCTCAATCTGATCGAGATTGCCGATGTCAGGGCAGGTCGATGATCTGGATGGTGTCGAGTACCCGGGCGCAGCCGGCTTGCGCGACCTGCGGCTTCTCGCGCTGCAGGCATTGGATGTACACCTCGGCATAGCCACGGTATGCGAGAATCGCTCGCTCGGTCGCGCCGCCCGATATGTTGAGCGTCTGCTGGTAGGCGCGAGCGCCTGCCACCCAGGTGGCGTTCACCCCGGCAAGCGTTCGCTGAGCAGAGCTCGCGGCGTCGGTGAGCCGGCCCTGGGCGTAGTTGAGCAGTCGCCCGTCAGAGTAGGTGTCGCTATCGAACGGCAGCCGGGCAGCCAGCACCTCGACCAGATCCTTCGGCGCGACCGCGACGAGTGTGCGGTACGTCCAGCCTGTTCCGTAGGTATCGAGCGCCGAGTCGTCGGTGAACCCGTCCGGCAAGGCGTAGCAGAACGGCGCGCCGTGGTCGGTCACTGCACCCGGCGGGCAGTGCAGGTTGGTGTCCAATGCGCCGTGGCCCCGGATCACGTTGGTGCAGGCGCTCAACAGCGCTAACATCAGCGCCCCGCCGACAACGGGCCTCAGCACATGGCCGAGTATGTCAGCCGTTGCGGTATTCGCGCAGCAGGCCGCGGCTGATGATCGTCTTCTGGATCTCGGACGTCCCCTCGCCGATGAGCAGGAACGGCGCCTCACGCATGAGCCGTTCGATCTCGTACTCGGTGGAGTAGCCGTACCCGCCGTGGATGCGGAACGCCTCCTGCGTGACTTCGGCGCAATATTCGGAGGCGAGCAGCTTCGCCATGCCGGCCTCGACGTCGTTGCGCTCACCGGCGTCCTTCAGCCTGGCTGCATTCACCATCATCAGGTGTGCCGCCTCGACCTTGGTGGCCATCTCGGCGAGTTTGAAGGCGATTGCCTGATGCTCGGCGATCGGCTTGCCGAACGCCTTGCGTTGCTGGGCATACGCGGCGGCCAGCTCGAACGCCCTTATCGCAATGCCACATCCTCGGGCGGCCACATTCACCCGGCCCACCTCTATGCCGTCCATCATCTGGTAGAAGCCGCGGCCCCGCGCGCCACCGAGGACCGACGACGCCGGCACGCGCACCCCGTCGAGCACCATCTCAGTCGTCTCGACGCCCTTGTAGCCCATCTTGTCGATCTTGCCAGGGATGCTGAGCCCGGGACGGGTCTCGCCGAAGCCAGGCTCCTTCTCGACCAGGAACGTCGTCATGTTCCGGTACACCGACTCGGCGCCCAACTCGTCGCGCACCAGGGTGGCGACGACGCCGGCGCGGGCGCCGTTGGTCAGCCACATCTTCTGCCCGGTAAGCACGAACTCGTCGCCGTCCGCAACAGCGCGCGTCTTGATCGCCGCGACGTCCGAGCCGCATTCCGGCTCGCTCATCGAGAACGCACCGCGCAGCTCCCCGGTGGCCATGCGCGGCAGCAACCGCCTCTTCTGCTCGTCCGTGCCGTGCTGGGCGATCATGTAGGCCACGATGAAGTGGGTGTTGATCACTCCGGAGATCGACATCCAGCCCCGCGCGAGCTGCTCGACCACCAGCGCGTACGTCAGCAGCGACTCCCCGAGGCCGCCGTACTCCTCGCTGATCGTCAGGCCGAACAGGCCCATCTCCCTCATGCCGTCGACGATCGCGTCGGGGAACTCGTCCTTGTGCTCGAGCTCGGTGGCGTGCGGCAGGATCTCCTTGTCCACGAAGGTCTTGACCGTCGACAGGATCTCTGTCTGGAACTCGGTCAGGCCGGAGGTCTGGGCGAGGCGGGCCATGTCGAACGCTCCTCGGCGAACGGGACGTTACCGAGAAGTATCGGCCCGAGATCCCAAGGGGCCCAATGAAACGGCTGGTGAGATGACTCTCAGTGGCCGGCCGCCTTCTCCAGCATGGCGAAGTCGACGGTCTGGCTGGCCGGGGGCTGGGTGACTGAGTACGCCTTGCCGTAGTCGGAGAACGTCAGCGTGCCGCCGCTACTCGACGAATCGGCGATCTTCAGGATCACCGGCGCGCCGTCCGCGGCGAGGTACAGCTCGGTGTTGTCGGACTTGGAGCGGTACTTGGTCGCGGCTGTGCCGTTGACCGTCGCCGGGCCCACCTTCGCAATGTCGGAGCTGGACGAGCTCCCGTCGTCGGACAGCATCTGGCTGACGAAAGCGTCCTTGTCGAAGGACTTGGTGAGTTCGGAGAAGCGCTGGTCGTTGGTGGGCACCTTCACCCACTTCCCGTGGAACAGTGCCACAGCGGCTGCACCGCCCTGCTGCTGCCACAGCGAGTCCGGCGCCTTGAAGTACACCGACTGCCCGCCCGGGTTGATCAGCTCGATCGTCACGCCGTCCTCGACGATCGAGCCGGCCGCCTGGTGCGGGCCGAAGTGGATGTCGAACCGGATCGGTTTGCCGCTGTTGGTGGCGTTACCGACCATGTGGAACGACGTGGCGGCATTCATCGCCTGCTGCACGCTCGCCTTGAGGTCGGCCGTCGAGGTGCTCGATCCGCCGCCGGACGCACTCGATCCGCTCGATCCGCTCGATCCGCTCGACGGCGAGCCGTTCGTGCTCGAGCTGCAGGCAGCGATTATCGTCGCGCCGGCGATCGCCGCGGCGACGCCGAGATACTTCCGCACGTTTGCCATGCCGGCGAACTCTAATCGATGTCCGGTCCGGGATTTCTCGTCGGGAACCGCCGAGCACTCGGGCGGCCCTGACCGCCGTCGACCGGGACGTTCACCCCGCTGATCCAGGACGCGCGGTCGGAGAGCAGGAACGCGACGACGTCGGCAACTTCGGCGGCGGTGCCGAGCCGCCCCCACGGAAACTCGCCGGCAAGCCAGGCGGCGAACTCGTCGGGATGCTCGTTGCGGAACTGGTCGTGCCCACCGCCTGGGATCAGGATCGAGCCGGGGCTCACCGCGTTGACGCGGATCGACAGAGATGCCAGCTCGTGCGCGAGCTGCGCGGCCAGCGCGATCTCGGCGGCCTTCGCGGTCGCGTAGCTTGTCCGGGGCGTCGGCCGCATACCGCTGATAGACGAGATGATCACTGCTGAACCGCCGCCTGCCATGTGCCGGGCGGCGGCGCTGATGAGCGTGGCCGCGTGCACCACGTTGAGGTTCAGCGTGGCCGCGATGTTGGCCGCGACCTCGTCCGGCGCGGTACCAAGGACCGCACCACCCACAGCGCCGCCGGCGTTCGCGACCACGTGGTCGAGCCCACCGAACTCGCCGGCCAGGGCATCGACGGCGGCAACCAGCGCGGCGGCGTCGGTGACGTCGGCGGTGTGCGTGGCGACC
>JBKOXO010000122.1:0-19946 GCA_046744105.1 Actinomycetota bacterium | reverse complement strand
CGTGACGCCCGCGCAGATCCAGCTGCGGCACGGCCTGCTACGGCGGCGTACCGTTGCCGCCCGCCTCGACCGCGTTCGTACCGTCGACGTCACCGCGCATGCATTGCACCGGTTGCTTGGTCTATCCCGAGTGGTGATCGGCACCGGAACATCCGACCGCAAGGGCCACCCCGCACTCACTCTGGACGGGCTGCGCATCGCGGATGCAGCGCGGCTGCGTGGCGAGCTGCTGCACCGGGTGCCCGTCGCTGCCGGCGAGGACGAGGCCGAGCTGTTCCGGTTGCCTGCTTCGTGGGTGCGGTATGCCCCGTTCACGCTGTCCGGTGCCGTAACGGCGCTGGCGATCGCGGGCTTCGCGTGGCGATTGATCAGCGAGGCGCATGTCGATCCGAACCGGTTCGGCCCGCTGCGGACACTCGAGCGGCACCTCGTCACGGCACCGCTTTGGCAGGACATCGTCGAGGTGGCGGGCGCCGCCATCGGGTTCGTCGCGGTGGCGTCCACGGCCGGCTACATCCTGGCGTTCTGGAATTTCCGGCTGACGCGGCACAGCGGCGGAACGCTGCATGTGACGCGCGGGCTGGTCACCGCCCGGGCGACGAGCATCGAGGAGCGCCGGTTGTGCGGCGCCGAGGTCAGCGAGCCGTTGCTGCTGCGCGCGGTGGGCGGCGCGCGGACGCTCGCGATCACCACCGGGCTGCGCGTCGGGCGCGGCGCCGAGCGTGGTGGCACCATGCTGATGCCGCCCGGTCCGCGAGCAGCCGCTCCGCGTATTGCCGCGGACGTGGTTGGCGTAGCCGCTCCGTTCACCGCGCCGCTGCTGGGACATGGCCGGCGCGCCCGGCGGCGCCGTTACGTGCGCGCCGTCGGCGGCACTGTCACGCTCGTCGCGGTGTCGGCCCTGATCTGGTGGCTGGCGGGCCTCGCGGGAGGGACATGGTTGGTCATGGCCGCGCTCGTGCCGCTGAGCGTGCCGCTCGCCGCGGATCGGGCGGCGAGCCTCGGCCACGCGCTCGTCGGCGAGTACCTGGTGACCCGCCGTGGCTCGCTGGTGCGACGGCGTGCCGTGCTGGCCCGAGCCGGCGTCATCGGGGTCAACCTGCGCAGCAGCCTGTTCCAACGCCGCGCCGGGCTTGTCACCCTGACGGCCACCACGGCTGCCGGCCGGCAGGGTTACCGGGTGCAGGACGTGCCTGCCGTGCAGGCGGTCCGGATCGCCGACAGGCTGCTGCCCGGGCTGCTCGCCGACTTCCTGCGCTGAGGGTGCGGTAGGAAGATCACATGCACGCGCAGCGGGTACCGGTTCTGGAGGTGGGAGGCACGCACGTCAGTGCCGCGCTGATCGACACCGGCGAATGGGCCATCGTCCGCGACACGCTGACCCGGCACCCGCTCGACAGCGAGCTGTCCGCGCAGGCACTGCTGGAGGCGTTCGTCCATGCCGCGAACACGCTCGCCACCGCGCCCGGCGCGTGCTGGGGGGTGGCTATGCCCGGACCATTCGACTACGTGCGCGGTATCGCGCTGTTCGAGGACGTCGGTAAGTTCGACAGCCTGCGCGGCGTCGACGTCGGCGCGGCCCTGTGCCGCGGCATCACGCCATCGCCGGAGTCGGTGAGCTTCCTCAACGACGCGGAGGCGTTCCTGCTCGGCGAGTGGTTACACGGCGCAGCCACCGGTTACCACAGGTGCGCAGCGGTGACGCTCGGTACCGGCGTGGGCTCGGCGTTCCTCGCCGACGGCGAAGTTGTCGGCACCGGCCCGGACGTTCCGCCGGACGGGCGCGCGCACCGCCTCTACATCGACGGGCGCCCGCTGGAGGATGTCGTGTCGCGCCGCGCCATCCGGGCCGCCTACCGCGATGCCACGCACGACACGAGCGCCGACGTGCGCGACATCGCGGATCGGGCTCGTGGCGGCGACACGGTCGCGCGCGGGGTGATCGATGCCGCGATGGGCCGCCTCGGCACCGCGCTCGCACCGTGGCTCGGGCGCTTCAGTGCCGAGGTGGTGGTCATCGGCGGCTCGATGTCCGCGTCCTGGGACCTGTTCGGCCCGCCGTTCATCGCGCAGCTGCGCCGGCATGCGGATGTCGTCGTGGCGCAAGATCCCGAGCACGCTCCGCTGCTGGGAGCGGCACGCCACGCGCTTACGTCACGCCGATCAGGATGCGCGGATGCGTCGTCGGATTCAGCCAGCGTATCAGTGTGACCAACGTCGCCTGCGGAATGGCGACGCACCCGGCCGTCGCGCCGCCGTCGGTCACATGCAGGAAGAACGCGCTACCCGCACCCTGGCTGACCGGGAAGCGGTTGTAGTCGATAACTACAGCATAGTTGTACTGCGGGGTGATCGCCCGTAGGTGCTCGTTGGGGTCCCCTTGCGTGAACGAGCAGCCGCTCGAGCAGCGCTGGTGGGTGTTGTAGAGCGGGCCGGACTGACTGATCCACCAGTCGGCGGCGACCGTCTGCAGGTACGGCAGCGGTGTGCCCGGATTCGCCAGTGCGCCGAACGCCTCAGTGAGGGTGAAGCTGCCGATCGGTGTGGCCGACTTGCTCTCGCTCGGCTGCGTGGTGAGCCCCTGGGAGCCCACGTGGGCGGTGACCACCGAGCCGTAGCGCAGCCAGCCCCCGCCCGGCACTTTGTACCAGGCCGAAAGGACGGCGGTAGTACTGCCTGTCGACGGCGCCACGACGGTGATCACCCGGGTGGCGGTGCCGGTGGTGTAGCCCAGGGGCAGCGCCTGGCCGCGTGGGGGCGGGGGTGGCTTGCTCGTCGTCGTGCGCGGCCGCGGGGCGGGCCGCGTGGTCGGGGTCGGCTTAGGTGCCGGACGGGACGGCGTCGTGCGTGGATGCGCTACCGGGCGCGACGACGTCGGACGTGCGCTCGGTGTCGCCGGGCCGGCCAGCACCGACAGGTACGGCGTCGTCGGCGAGGGTAACGGCGAGAGCGTGCCGTGCCCGTCGTGCGGCTGCGCGGAGGCAAACGCGACGACGGCCGCCGTGCACAGCCCGACGGCGGCCACCGCGCCGGCGGTCGAGGCGATCTGCCATGTCCGCATGTGCGCCAGTGTGCCAGGTATGGCCACTCCGCTCGCGCGGCCGGCGGCTCTTCGCGCGAGCCCTCATCGCTAGCGCTCGTCGAGCGCCGCCTCGATGAGGTTGCCGTCCGGGTCGGCGACCACCGCGCCGAAATAGCCCGGACGGTAGATCTCCCAGCGGCGCGGCGCCTGCTGGGGCGTGCCTCCGGCAGCCACCGCAGCGGCGAAGAACGCGTCCACCGCGCTGCGCGAGGCTGCGGCGAACGCGGCGTGAGCGCCCCGCGTGGGTTCGCCGCCTGTCACCAGCCAGAAGGACGGCGGCTCGTCGGGCCGCCCGAATCCGGCCGCCTCGAGGACGGCATCGTCCTCCTCTTCGTCGCCGTACTCCTGCACCCGGACGAGCCCGAGCGCGCCGAGTGCGGCATCGTAGAAGGCCAGGCTCGCGGTGAACGAACCGGCGCACACGGTGATGTGGCGCAGCGCGGACATCAGATCGGCTCAATCGGCCAGCGCTCGCGGCGCCACCCCGCGTCCCAGAACATCCACTCGTAGCGCGCGGTTGTCACGAAGTGCTGGCGGGCCCGCGCGTCGTCGTCGGGGGCCAGCCGCGGCCCGATCCGGTCGGCAACCGCGAGTGCCTCGGCGACGATCGCCGTGTACTCGTCGCCGGAGTACGTATCGATCCAGCTCTGGTAGCGGGGATCGGGCGAACCGCGCTCGATCAGCTCCGCTCCCACCTCGGCGTAGATCCAGTAGCAGGGCAGTACCGCGGCGAGCCCCTCGGCGAAGCTGCCGCCGTGCGCCGTGGCCAGCAGATAGCTCGTATACGCCTGGGTGGTGGGTGCCGCCGGTGTCGCAGCGACGGCGCTCGCGTCGAGGCCCAGCCGCGGAAGCAGCGACGCGTGCAGCGCCAGCTCGACGTCGACCGTGCCGGCGGCGTGACGGGCGAACATACCGGTGTCGGCGTGCGTGGGCGCCTTACCGCCCACGACGGCGAGAGCCCGGGCGAAGTCCCGCAGATAGTGGGCGTCCTGCACGACGTAGTGGGCGAACGCCGCCGGGTCGAGCGTGCCGTCGGTAAGGCCGCGGAGGAACGGGTGCTCAAGGATCGCGGCGTAGATGCCGGCTGCCTCGGCCCACAGCCGTCCTGTCCACCCGTCTCGTGTCATGTCTTGAGATGATTCCATCCCGATGATGACCACCTCCCCGCCCACCGCCCTGACCATCGCCGGCTCCGACTCCGGCGGCGGCGCCGGTATCCAGGCCGACCTGAAGACCTTCCTCGCCTGCCGGGTACACGGCATGGCTGCGATCACCGCCGTGACCGTCCAGAACTCCCTGGGCGTCAGCGGCTTCTACGAGCTGCCGCCACACGCCGTCGCCGAGCAGATCGAGTCGGTGACGACGGACATCGGCGTGGGCGCCGCCAAGACGGGCATGCTCGCCTCGGTGGCCATCATCGAGGCGGTCGCGGACACCGTGCAGCGGCTGGGCATCACGCCGTTCGTCGTCGACCCGGTCGCCGCCTCCCAGCACGGCGACGCGCTGCTGCGCCCGGACGCCTTGGCTGCGCTGCGCGACCGCATCCTGCCGCTTGCCACCGTCGTGACGCCGAACCTCGGCGAGGTGCGATTGCTGACGGGCGTCGAGGTCGGCGACCGGTCGGCGATGCGCGAGGCGGCCCACGCCCTTTTCGAGCTGGGACCGCAATGGGTGCTGGTCAAGGGTGGGCACCTGCCCGGCGGCGACGCGGTTGACCTGCTCTACGACGGGACGTCGTTCGCCGAGCTCGCATCACCTCGGTTCGACACGCCGCATACGCACGGCTCGGGTGACACCCTGGCGGCGGCGATCTGTGCGGGGCTCGCACGGGGGCTGCCGGTCGACGAGGCGGTGCGGTTCGGCAAGCGGTTCATCGCCGGCGCCATCGAGCATGCGTTCCCGCTCGGTTCCGGACTGGGTCCGGTGGGCCACTTCTGGCGCGTTCTAGACCCGCCGTAGCCGGTCGGCAATGGCCCGGGTAGCGGCGGCCGGGTCGGCGGCCTCGGTGATCGCGCGGACGACCACGACACGGCGTGCTCCCCGCGCGATCACCTCATCGAGGCGCTCGAGCGTCTCGATGCCGCCGATCCCGAACCAAGGCCGGGTCGCGCTCCGCGCGGCGTGCTCGATCAGAGCGAGCCCGGCAGCGGGACGTCCCGGTTTCGTCGGCGTAGTCCAGGTCGGACCGGCGCAGAAGTAGTCGACGCCCGGCTCGGCGTTCGCGGCGTCGGCCTGGGCGGGATCGTGCGTCGAGCGGCCGATCACCGGCTCGTCGCCGAGGATGCGGCGGGCCACCGCAACGGGCAGGTCGTCCTGGCCGAGGTGCAGCACGGGTGCGCCGGCTGCGAGTGCGACATCGGCCCGGTCGTTCACCGCTAACAGCCTGCCGTGCCGGTCAGCCGCTGCGGCGAACGTCTCGAGCAGGCGTAGCTCGTCACGGGCCTCCAGGCCCTTTTCGCGCAACTGGACGATGTCGACACCGGCGTCCAGCACCGCGTCCAGGAAGTGCTCGAGATCACCCTGCCTGGAGCGCGAGTCAGTGCACAGGTACAGCCGAGCATCGCCGAGCGCAGCGCGCGGATCGACCACGACGGCGACGGTACGCGGGGCGTAGGCTGGCGACTGCACGGGAGCTCGGTGTCACCGGGCTGAGAGGGCTGGCTGGGAGCCGCCGACCGTCTGACCTGATCCGGTTAATGCCGGCGCAGGGAGTCGCCGACGCCCAGCTTCGACGGGCAGGGCGTATATGGATGTGATCATCGTCGGTGGCGGCGTCATCGGCCTCGGCATCGCATGGCGCGCTGCCCAGCGCGGCCTGGCCGTGACGGTGGTCGACCCCGCGCCGGGCTCGGGCGCCACCCGGACGGCAGCCGGCATGCTCGCCCCGGCGACCGAGCTGCACTACGGCGAGGAGCCGCTGCTGCGCCTCGGACTGGAGTCCGCCCGCCGCTACCCGTCGTTCGTCGAGGAGCTGGAAGACGTCGCGGGCCGGCGCGTCGGGTATCGCCGCGACGGCACGCTCGTCGCAACCTGGGACGCGGCCGACCTGGCGGCGCTGCGCGACCTTCACGCATTCGCCCAGTCGCTGGGCCTTTCCACCGAGCTCGTAACCGGGCGCGAGCTGCGCCGCCTCGAACCCGCACTGGCCAGCGGACTGCCCGGTGGCATGGTTGCCGCCGACGACTGCCAGGTCGACAACCGGCAGCTTTCCGAGGCGCTGCTCGCGGCCGCCGAACTGGGCGGCGCTCGTATCGTGCGCGAACGTGCCGTCGCGCTACGTGGGCATGAGGTCGTTCTCGCCAACCGGGACACGCTGGGCGCGGACGCCGTCGTGCTGGCCGCCGGCGCATGGTCCGCGCAGCTTTCCGGAGCGGTGCCGGTGCGGCCGGTGAAGGGGCAGACGCTGCGGCTGCGCATGCCCGGCGAGGCGCCGCTGCAGCGCGTGGTGCGCGGCACCGTCAAGGGCTCGCCGGTATACGTGCTGCCTCGCACGGACGGGCAGGTCGTCGTCGGGGCGTCCAGCGAAGAGGCCGGCTTCGACCTGCGGCCGCGCGCCGGCGCGATCTACGAGCTGCTGCGCGACGCGCAGGCACTCGTTCCCGTGATCGGCGAGGCGGCATTCGACGAAGTCAGTACCAGCGTGCGACCCGGCTCGCCGGATAACGCCCCGCTGATCGGTCCCACCGGTGTGGACGGCGTGATAGTCGCCACGGGCCACTACCGCAACGGCATCCTGCTCGCCCCGATCACCGCCGACGGCGTCGCCGAGCTGATCGCGACGGGCACGCTGCCGGAGTTGCTCGCGCCGTTTACTCCGTCCCGATTCGAGGGAGTCCACATATGAAGCTGACCGTCAACGGCGAGCCTCGCGAGCTCCACGACGCCACGACCCTCGCCCAGCTGCTCGAAGACCAGCCGGCGCGGGGGGTCGCCGCCGCGGTCGACGGCGAGGTGGTGCCGCGTGGCGAGTGGGCGGCGTACCGGCTGGGCGAAGGCCAGTCCGTCGAGATCCTCACTGCGGTGCAAGGAGGCTGACATGACCGACGACCCATTCGTCATTGCTGGCGTCGAACTCCCGTCTCGACTGATCCTCGGCACCGGAGGCGCGCCCAGCATGCGTGTCATCGAGGAGGTGGTCGCGGCGTCGGGCACCGCGATGTGCACCGTGGCGATGCGCCGCGTCTCTCCCGGCACGAGCGGCTCGATCATCGACGTGCTCGAGCGCCGCGGGGTGCGTATCTTGCCGAACACGGCCGGATGCCGCACCGCGCAGGAAGCCGTGCGCACGGCGCAGCTCGCCCGCGAGGCGCTGGCGACCGAGTGGGTGAAACTCGAAGTCGTCGCTGACGAACACACCCTGCTGCCGGACGCGGTCGAGCTACTCGAGGCGGCGGAAAGCCTTGTAGCACAAGGGTTTACCGTGCTGCCCTACACGAACGACGATCCGGTGCTGGCGCGCCGCCTCCAGCAGGCAGGCTGCGTCGCGGTCATGCCGCTGGGCTCGCCCATCGGCAGCGGGCTCGGCATCCTCAACCCGCACAACGTCGAGCTGATCGTCGCGGAGGCTCGGGTTCCCGTCATCCTCGACGCCGGCATCGGCACGGCGTCCGACGCGGCGCTCGCAATGGAGCTCGGCTGCGCCGGCGTGCTGCTCGCCTCGTCGGTCACCCGGGCGCAGCAGCCCGCCACGATGGCCACCGCTGTGGCCGCCGCGGTCAGCGCCGGGCGGCTGGCCCGCCTCGCCGGGCGCATCCCCAAGCGCCACCACGCGCAGGCCTCCTCACCGACCGAGGGCATGGCCGTGCTGTAGCCCAATCCATCCGCGGGAGCTCGCAAGGGCTGAGAGGGCGACGCGTCGCCGACCGCCGAACCTGACCGGGTAATGCCGGCGTAGGGAGTTGAGACATGACCGCTGTCGACGAACGATCCGTGGCCGCCGCCGAGGTGCCCGCGACGCTCGCCGAGCCGGCGCCGCGCACGCTGCGTGCCGTCGATGTCGGGGCGCTGTGGGCCAACCTCGGGGTCAGCCTGCTCGGCTTCACCGCCGCGATCTTCGTGCTGGTGCCGGTAAGCACGCCGATGTCGCTGGCCGCGGCCGGTACCGCGTTGCTGGTCGGCACCGTGCTCGGCACGCTCGGCGTCGCCGCTGCCGGCCTGCCCGGGCAGGCCACAGGCGCGCCGGCGATGGTGTTGCTACGCGGATTGTTCGGCACTCGGGCGTCCTATCTGCCGACGGTGCTCAACGTCGTGCAGCTCGTCGGCTGGACCACCTTCGAGCTGGTCACGATCGGCACCGCGATGCACCAGATCGCGGGCGATGTCCCGCGCTGGGCATACATCGTGGCCGGCGGTGTGATCACCACGCTGCTCGCGCTGCGGCCGCTCGGCTGGATCCGGGTGCTGCGCAAGTACGTCACCGTCGCCGTGCTGATCGCGCTGGTGTACCTGTTCGTCCAGCTGCTGCGCCACCCGTTGCCGAGTCTCACCCACGGCTCCTGGAGCGGTTTCTGGATCGCCGTCGACACCGTGGTGGGCGTGTCGGTCTCCTGGGTGCCGCTCGTCTCGGACTACACCCGGCACGCCCGTTCAGCGCGGGCAGCGTTCGTCGGCACGTTCGTCGGCTACTCGCTCACCCAGATCGCCTGCTACGCGCTGGGCCTGGTTGTGCTCGTCACTGTCGCGCAAAGCGATCCGAACCAGATCTTCGCCTCGTTCATGGCGGTGCCACTCGGGACGCTGGCGTTCGCCGTGCTCGCCGTGCGCGAGCTCGACCAGTCCTTCGCCGACACCTACTCCACCGCGGTGTCGATGCAGAATTTCCGCCCGCACTGGGACCGCCGCGTCCTCGCCCTCGTAGTCGGAAGCATCGCCACGGTGTGCGCGCTCGCCCTCAACATCGCCGATTTCGAGAACTTCCTGCTGCTGATCGGCTCGGTGTTCGTGCCGCTCCTGGGTGTCCTGGTGGTCGACTACTTCCTGTTGTCGCGGCGCCACTGGGACCTCGGAGACGACGTTCCGGTGCGGTGGGCGATGCTCGCGGCGTGGGCGCTCGGATTCGTCGCCTACCAGCTGATCAACCCCGGCACCCTGTCGTGGTGGAGCCGCGGCTGGGCGCACATTCGCTCCTGGCTGCACTTCACACCGCAGACCTGGATGAGCGCGTCACTGCTGTCGTTCCTGGTCGCCGCCGTGGCGACCGCGCTCATCGGTACCCTTGCCCGCGAGGGCAGAATGCGGGCGTGAGCGTTCACCCTGAAGTCGCAGACGCGCTCGCAGCCGGCGCTCCGGTCATAGCACTAGAGAGCACCCTCATCAGTCACGGGCTCCCTCGCCCGCACAACTTGCGGGTGGCGCGTGACGTCGAGGCAGATGTTCGCGCGGCCGGTGCGGTACCGGCAACCATCGCGATCCTCGACGGCGAGGCCCGCATCGGCCTGGACGACGCCGCACTGACCCGGATCGCGTGCGACGACAGCGTCGTCAAGGCGAGCGTGCGAGACCTCGCCACGGTCGCTGCGCGGCACGGCACGGCCGCGACCACGGTGGCGTCGACGGCGCATCTCGCCGCGCATGCGGGCATCGCGGTGCTTGCCACGGGTGGCATTGGGGGCGTGCACCGGCAAGCGCGTGACTCATGGGATGAATCGGCCGACCTGTACACGCTGTCGCGCACCCCGATTCTCGTGGTGTGCTCGGGCGTCAAGTCCATCCTGGATGTGCCGGCCACGCTGGAGCGGCTCGAGACGCTGAACGTTGCCGTGCTGGGCTATTGCACCGACCGGTTCCCGGGCTTCTACCTCGCCGATTCCGGCCACCCGCTGAGCTGGCGGGTTGACACACCTGCCAAGGTGGCGGCTGTGTTGCATGCACGGCGAGCGCTCCGTACCGAAGGTTACGGAGTTGTGCTGGCTAATCCGGCCCCGGAACCCCTTGATGCGACGCTGCATCAACGCGTCCTCGCGTCAGCACTGGAGGCCGCGCAAGCGGCCGGCGTCCGCGGCAAGGGCGTCACCCCGTTCCTGCTGGACCACTTTCACCGCGAGACCGGCGGCGCATCACTGGCGGCGAACGTCGCACTGGTACGGTCAAACGCCCGCCTCGCCGCGGAGGTGGCCGTGCAGCTCGCCGAACAGCGATGATTCCCGCGCCATGACCCGCGTCATCTGTCTTGGCGACATCATGACCGATGTCATTGCCTGCCTGCCGGGCCCGCTCGCCATCGGCTCGGACACCCCCAGCCGCATCACCTACCTTAGCGGCGGTTCCGCGGCGAACACGGCATCCTGGCTCGCAGCGTCGGGCGTGCCGACGGTGATCGTCGGGCGGGTGGGCGACGACGAGCCCGGCCGCAAGGCCCAGGCGCAGCTGCGGGAAGCCGGTGTGCAGCTGGCCGTCACTGTCGACCGACATACGCCGACGGGGACGTGCGTGGTGCTCACCAGCGAGTCGGGCGAGCGGACGATGGTGCCCGACGCCGGGGCCAACGCCACCCTGCAGCCCGCAGATGTTCCAGCTGGTCTCTTCGTGCCGGGCACACATCTGCACGTGTCCGGTTACGCGCTGTTGAGCTCGACCGTCCGACCCGCCGCGTTCGCGGCGATGGCGCTAGCCCGGGAACGGGGATTGTCGGTCTCGGTGGACGCCGCGTCGGCGGCGCTGATCCACAGCGTAGGTCTTCAGATGCTCTCCTGGATCGGGCAACCCACACCGCTGTTCGCGAACGCCGAGGAGGCGCAGGCGCTCAGCGGCCACCTCGACCCGTACGACGCCGCGCGCGCTCTGTCGTTCCACTGTGGACAGTGCGTGGTGAAGCTCGGCCGGGAGGGTGCGCTGTGGGCCGAGCACGGCGAGGCGGTGGCTGTGCCCACGATGCCGGCGCGTGTGGTCGACACCACCGGCGCCGGCGACGCGTTCGCCGCCGGCTTCCTCGCCGCCCGCCTCGGCGGCATCGAGCCGCTGCTGGCGACCCGGCTTGCGCATTCGTACGCTACCCGGGCGATCAGCCAGCTCGGCGGCCGTCCGGGACCGGATTAAACGGGCGATCCCCGTCGCGGTCATCGCCTCTTAACAGCCTGAGGGCTTCGGGCCACCGGTCAATGAGAGCAGCCCGCAGAACGTGGTGTCGCTGACCTTCCACGTACCGTCTTCGTACACAGCCGTGCCGACCGCGCTGGGCAGTGCGACCCGGCCGCCCAGCAGGACCTGGTAGTTGACGGTCGCTGCGGTGGCGCTGGTGACGAATACGCCGGTGATCTTGGCAGACGCCTGGCTGGTGCGCGGGTCCTTGCCGAACTGCTCGACCGCCGCGCGCATTGCGCTGCCGCGCTGCAGGTAGTCGAGCTTCTTGGCGAGGGGCGTGTCCTTGGAGAAGAACGCCGCCCAGTTCGTCTTGATCTCAGCCGCGGCGGCAGCGCGATCGAGTGATGGCGCTGTGCTCGCCGTGCTGCTTGGCGGGCTCGGCGGCGGTGTGCTCCCCGACTTCTTCCCGCTGCTGCACGACGTGAGCGCCAGGCCCACGACCAGGATCGTCGCTACCCAAGACCTGCGCATCGAGCTCCCCTTCCACCACCGCCGGCGTGCGCGCCGAGTCGCATGCGGCGAGCGTCGTCATGCAATAGTCAACTCGGTTATACACAGGACGTTCGCGGCGACGCTCGAGGACAGACCGTGTCGCCGCCCGGTTGCGACGAGGTGCGGATGCGCGAGACCGTGAACCGCCTGCTGCGGGTCGTCGCCGGAGCGCCACTCGGCTGGGTGGTCACCGCGGCCGGTGCAGCGCTGCTCGTCGTGGGGTGGTACGGCATCTCCGGGGAATCCGTCGTCGCCAAGCAGCTGCCGTACCTCGCCTCGGCGACCATCCCAGGTGCAGCGCTGCTCGTGGCCGGGCTGCTGCTCGCGGCCCGCGCGCAGACCGGTGAGCGCGACCGGCAGCTGCTGGCCGACCTGCACGCGGCGCTGCTCACGTCCGAGCCGGCGCCGGCTGAGCCAGCCGGCGACGACGGGCTCTGGGCGACGGCCCAGGGTCAGACGTATCACCGCGCCGGCTGCCCGCTCTCCCGGCACGGGTCCAACCAGATCACCGAAGCTCAGGTGCGCGAGCGCGGTCTCGAGCCGTGCCCCGTCTGCGAGCCGCGCGCCGTGGATCGCTAGGACAGACGCGGTGCTTGCCGCCAATCTCGCCTTCGCCGGGCTCGGCATCGGCTGCGTCGCCGCATTGATCGGCATCGGGCTGATCGCCACCTACCGGCTCACCGGCGTGTTCAACATCGGCTTCGGCTCGATCGCGATGCTCGTGGCCTACCTGCTCTGGCAGATGGTGACGCAGTGGCACTGGCCGCTGTGGCCGTCCGTGTTGCTGGCCGTGTTCGTCATAGCGCCGGCGATCGGGTGGCTACTCGACGCCGCCGTGTTCCGACAGCTGCAGCGGCGCGGTGCATCCGAGGCAGAGCGGCTCGTCGCGGGTCTCGGCGTACTCGTGCTGTGCGTTGGCATCGCCTACCTGGCGTGGGGAACGAACGCCCGCACGAACCCGCCTCGGCTGTTTCCCACGACGGCGGTGAGCCTCGGCGGCGGCGTGCGCATCGGCTCGAATGTGCTGTACGACCTGGGTGCTGTCGTGTTGGCGACGATGCTGACACTCGTCGTGATGCACGGAACCCGCATCGGCACTGCGATGCGCGCGGTCGTGAGCCACCGCGAACTCGCCGAGCTCGCAGGCGTCGACACGGACGCACTGTCGGCGATCGCCGCGTCGTTCGGCAGCTTCCTCGCCGGGCTTGCCGGCGTGTTGCTGGCCCCGCAGCTGCGCCTCGACCCGGTGCAGCCGACCCTGGTCGTCCTGGAGACGATGGTCGTCGCGGTGATCGCCGGGATGTCCCGACCGGCCGTCGCCGTCATCGCGGCGCTCGCACTCGGTGTCGGGCAGAGCGAGCTGACATTACTGCACTGGCAGGGCAACGCAGGTGTCGTGCTGCGGGCACTGCAGTCGAATCTGTTCGTGGTGGCGCTGCTCGTCACGGTGATCGCGCTGCCCCGGCTCATCCCGGCGCGCGACGGCGGGATGCAGTTCACCGCCGTGGTGCCTACGCCGCGCGCATCGGCCGGCTGGTCGATCACGCTCACCGTGCTGCTGCTGATGCCACTCGGGTTCAGCGCCACCGATCTGCGTACCGCGCTACAGCTGCCTGGGCTCGCCATCGTCCTCGTGTCGCTCGTCGCGGTCAGTGGCCTGGCCGGGCAGATCTCGCTCGGCCAGGCGGGCTACGCCGGGCTCGGCGCGCTGCTGTGCGCCGCGTTGACGACGGACGGCGGCGTACCGGCACTGGTCGCGATACTGCTGGCCGGTGTACTGGTCACGCCGGTCGGCGTTCTCACCGGATGGCCTGCGATCCGCCGGCACGGCATCGCGCTCGCCGTCACGACGTTCGCGGTCGGCACGGTGGCCAGCCGGTTCGTGTTCGCGCAGCCGGTCTTCACCTCCGACCTGCGGATGCGCCGCCCGGGACCGTTCGCCAGCGACCGGGCGTTCTACCTCTTCGCGCTCGCGCTACTGGGCGTCGCGGTGCTCGTCGTGCTGGCGCTGCGGAGTGGGCGGACCGGGCGCGCGCTCGCCGCGATCCGCGACGACGAAGACGCCGCACGCGCCGCAGGGGTGAACGTCAGCCTGCGCAAGATCGAGGTGTTCGCGATCGCGTCACTGCTTGCCGGTGTCGGCGGAGCGCTATTGGGACAGGCGACGGAGGCGTTCGATGCGGCGACGTTCGACCCGGTGCAGGGCCTGCTCTGGTTCGGGGCGGTGGTCGTGTTCGGCAGCGACGACATTGCCGGAGCGGTGCTCGCGGCAGGGCTGCTCGTGGGCATCGACTCCGCGACGGTGGCCGGAGCGTCGGCGACGCTGGTCGGCGTGTTGGCGCTGCTGCTCGGCCGGATGCCGGGCGGGCTGATGGCGACGCTGCGGCGCGCGGTTGGCACCGCCCGAGCCGCCCCGCCGCCACAGCCGGGATTGCGGCTCACGCCGCGCGGTGAGCAGGTCGCGGCCACGCTACGCCGGAGCGCAACATGAGCGCGGCGTTGCAGGCGCAGGGCATCGTGCGCTCGTTCGGCGGCCTTGTCGCGGTGGACGACGTGGACCTGACCGTGCCGGCCGGTCTTGTCACTGCGTTAATCGGGCCGAACGGCGCTGGCAAGAGCACACTGTTCGCCTGCCTCGCCGGGCAGCTGCGTCCGGACCGAGGCCAGGTGCTGCTCGGAGGCCGGGACGTTACCCGGCTCTCGCCGGACGCCCGCGCCCGGCGTGGATTGGCACGTACGTTCCAGCGGCTTGCGATCTTCGGGTCGCTCACCGTCGCCGACAACGTGCGCATCGGCGCCGAGAACATGGGCCGGCGCGCCAGCGTGGAGGAGCGGGTGGGGGCGATGCTCGACCTGCTCGGCCTTGCTGGCATCGCCGGGGTGCGCGCCTCGACTCTGCCCACCGGCACGCTGCGCCTCGTCGAACTTGCCCGCGCGCTCGCCGGTCAGCCCCGCGTCGTGCTCCTCGACGAGCCGACCAGCGGCCTGGACGACGCGCAAGCGGCTCGGGTGCCGGTGGCGCTGCGCGCGATGGCCGCCGCCGGGCGCGCGGTGGTGATCGTCGAGCACGACCTGCCGCTCGTGTTCGCCGCGGCGGACGTGGTCCACGTGCTGGCGCGCGGCAGGATCGTCGCCGCCGGCACGCCGGCCGAGGTGCGCGCCGACCCCGCGACAGCGGCCGCCTTTGCGATCGGCGTCAACCCGTGAGTGTCGAACTGCAGGTGCGGGGGCTGCGTGCTGGGTATGGTCCCGTGGAAGTGCTGCACGGTCTCGACCTCGACGTGCCGACAGGACGCGTCACCGCCGTGCTGGGCCGTAACGGCGCCGGCAAGACCACGCTGCTGCGCACGCTCGCCGGGCTGAACACACCGTCGGGTGGCACAGTGCGCTGGCGCGGCCGCGACGTCACCCGGCGACTGGCATACCGCAGGGTCCGCGACGGGCTGCTGCTGGTGCCCGACGAGCAAGGCGTGTTCGCCGAGTTGACCGTTGCGGACAACGTCGCGGTGTTCGCCGGTGGCCGGTCGGCCGAAACCGCATTCGCGGCGGTGGTCGATGCGTTCCCGGTGCTGGGTGAGCGACGCGACCAGCTGGCCGGGACGCTCTCCGGAGGCGAACAGCAGATGCTCGCGCTGTCCCGGGCACTGGCGCGCCCGTTCCGGGTGCTGCTCATCGACGAGCTCAGCCGCGGCCTGGCCGCCCCGGTGATCGCCGAGCTGTATCGCGTGCTCACCGGGCTGGCCCGATCGAGCGACTCGGCAATCGTGCTTGCCGAGCACGACTCGACAGCTGTACTGCCTATCGCGCGAGTGGTGTATGTGCTCAGCCGCGGCACAGTGGCATTCGCCGGCGAGCCCGCCGACTTGCCGTTCGACAGTGGGTGGGGTCACCCGCTGTCGAGCAGGTCGGGCACGTCGTAACAGTTCGTCATCATGTCCGGCACCGCGGTGACCCATCCGCCGTGGCCGTCGTACGCGCTGTCCTGCCAGCGGGCAACGTTGAAGCACGCGCGCACCGTCGTCGGTGGGGTGGCCAGCCGCTCGAATACCAGCGGCACCATCATGCCGTGCCCTTCGTAGGGCGTCGGCCGGTTCATGAACGCCTCGACGCAACTGCGGGTAACGTTCGCACCGCACGAGGAGATGGCGTCCGTGAGCCACTGGGCGGCAACCCAGCCCTCGAGTATCCACATCGACAGGTGCCGCTGCGGAAAGTACTTCGCCACGTCGTCGCGGAACTGCTTGACGATCGGGATGGACGTGTCCTCGTAATTGCGCTCGTTCGCGGTGGCGTACAGCACGTTGCGGCAGTGCGGCGCGTCGGCGTAGTCGCTGCGCACCTGGTCGTTCCAGCCCTGCACCGTCGTCATCTTTGCCGTCAGCTGGACGCCCTGCTCGTCGATCGCCTTGCACAGCGCGCCGTTTCCTGACGTATCCAGGGCATCGAACACGGCGTCGACCTTGCGTGCCTTGAGGTCTAGGGCGGCGGAGGTGAAATCGGGTAGCGCGAAGTCGACCTCTTCCGGGACGACGGTGAAACCCTCGGTGCGCAGCCCGTGCTCGATCTGCCGGGCGTACCGCGCCGAGCTCGCCTGGTTGTAGTACACGACACCCGCAGTGCGCGCTCCGAGCTTCTGGTGCAGCCACCGGTAGACCTCGGTGCTGTTGTCGATCTTGCCGCTCCAACCGACCGTCCCGTTGCGTGGCTCGTAGCTGCCGGCGATCGAGTACAGGTGCTGGTACTGGTTGTACGCGGTCGTGACCGGCTCGCCGCCGATGTCCGGCACGCCCTTGCTGTCCACATAGGCCGCACCGGCGTATTCGAGCACGGCCGTCGCTGTAAGGGCGAACACGTGGTCGTTGTCGATCAGCCGGTGTACGCACTGCTGGTTGCCCGATCCGGTCGACTGGTCGTCGCACGTGGCGACCTTGACCGTACGGCCGTTGACGCCGCCATGCGCGTTGAGCGCGGCGAAGTAGGCCCGCGCTCCGTACATTGGCGGCGAGAACGTATCGCTGCCCAGCGGCCCGGTGAGGCTTGCCATGATCCCGACGGTGATTTGATTCGCGCTCACGCCGACGTCTGATCCCTGCTGCGGTTGTGCGCTGGACGGTGTGTTCTCGCCGCTGCGCGTAAACGCTGAGTCGGGCAACCGGGTGCCGCAGGCCACCGTCAGGACGAGCGATGCGGCGGCGATCCCGATCGTCGCCCTACGCCCTGGCACAACCCCATCGTGGCACGGCGCCGTGTCACTTGACGCCGGCGAGGTCCATGCCGCGCAGCTCCTTCTTCAGCTCGGCGATCTCGTCGCGCAGCCGGGCCGCGACCTCGAACTGCAGCTCGCGTGCGGCGCCGAGCATCTGATCGCTCAGCTGCTGGATGAGATCGGCCAGCTCGGCGCGCGGCATCGACGCCACGTCGAGCCCGCCACTGGCGTGTGCCCCGACGCCGACCACGCCGGCCGTGCCGCGCCCGCCGCGCCCCGGGACCGCCGACTTGCCTCGCGACTGTGACCGCCCCGAACCGCCCACCGGCACCGCTTCGGGACCGAACAGCGCCTCTGTGTCGGCGGCCTCGCGGGCCAGCCGGTCGGTGATGTCGGCGATCCGCTTGCGCAGCGGCTGCGGGTCGATGCCGCGCTCCTTGTTGTAGGCGATCTGCTTGGCGCGGCGACGGTTCGTCTCGTCGATGGCGTTTTGCATGGACGGGGTGATCGTGTCCGCGTACATATGCACCTGCCCGGACACGTTTCGGGCGGCGCGGCCGATCGTCTGGATCAGCGAGGTGCCCGAGCGCAGGAAGCCCTCCTTGTCGGCGTCCAGGATCGACACCAGCGACACCTCCGGGAGGTCGAGGCCCTCGCGCAGCAGGTTGATGCCGACCAGCACATCGAACTCGCCCTGGCGCAGCTCGCGCAGCAGCTCCACCCGGCGCAGCGTGTCGACCTCGGAGTGCAGATAGCGCACCCGGACGCCCTGCTCGAGCAGATAGTCCGTCAGGTCCTCTGCCATCTTCTTGGTGAGCGTGGTGACCAGCACACGCTCGTCGCGCTCGGCGCGTTCGCGGATCTCGTGCACCAGATCGTCGATCTGGCCTTTGGTGGGCTTGACGACGATCTCGGGATCGACCAGCCCGGTCGGGCGGATCACCTGCTCGACGAACTCACCCTTCGTCCGGCCCACCTCGTACGGGCCAGGCGTCGCCGACATGTAGATCGTCTGCCCGATCCGGTCGAGGAACTCCTCGAACTTGAGCGGCCGATTGTCCATCGCGGACGGCAGCCGGAAACCATGCTCGACCAGGGTGCGCTTGCGCGACATGTCGCCCTCGTACATACCGCCGATCTGCGGCACCGTCACGTGCGACTCGTCGATGACGAGCAGGAAATCCTCGGGGAAGTAGTCGAGCAGGCAGTTCGGCGCGCTGCCGGCGGACCGGTCGTCGATGTGCCGCGAGTAGTTCTCGATGCCGGAACAGAACCCGACCTGGCGCATCATCTCGACGTCGTACGTGGTGCGCATGCGCAGCCGCTGCGCCTCGAGCAGCTTGCCCTGCTTCTCCAGCTCGGCCAGCCGGTCGTCGAGCTCAGCCTCGATGCCGCGCAGCGCACGCTCCATACGCTCCGGTCCGGCCGTGTAGTGCGTCGCGGGAAAGACGAACACCTCGTCGACCTCGCGAACCACTTCACCGGTGAGCGGATGCAGGTAGTACAGCCGCTCGATCTCGTCGCCGAACATCTCGGCGCGTACGGCAAGCTCCTCGTACATCGGGAAGATCTCGATCGTGTCGCCGCGTACACGGAACGTGCCCCGCGTGAACGAGAGGTCGTTGCGGGCGTACTGTACCTCGACCAGCCGACGCAGGATCTTGTCGCGATCAAGCTCTTGCCCGATGCGAAGCCGCAGCGCGCGGTCGACGTACTCCTGCGGCGTGCCGAGGCCGTAGATGCACGACACCGTGGCGACCACCACCACGTCGCGCCGGGTCAGCAGCGACATGGTCGCCGAGTGGCGCAGCCGCTCGACCTCGTCGTTGATCGAAGAGTCCTTCTCGATGTAGGTGTCGGTCTGCGGGACGTACGCCTCGGGCTGGTAGTAGTCGTAGTAACTGACGAAGTACTCGACCGCGTTGTCGGGCAGCATCTCGCGCAGCTCGTTGGCAAGCTGTGCGGCGAGGGTCTTGTTTGGTGCGATGACGAGGGTGGGCCGCTGCACTCGCTCGATCAGCCATGCCGCTGTGGCCGACTTGCCCGTGCCGGTGGCGCCGAGCAGCACGACGTTCTTCTCCCCCGCCTCGACGCGACGCTCGAGCTCGTCGATCGCGGCGGGCTGGTCACCAGACGGCTCGAAGTCGGAGATGACCTTGAAGACTCCGGTGCTCGGGACAATGTCGCTGGCCACACGCATGGCAATCACGGTACGGGCTGCGTCCGACAAGAACACATCAGTGCTCCCCAGCTAGGCCACCTACCGTGGCGGCATTGCAGGACAGGAGCCAGAGATGACAAGCCACGACGAACCACGACCAAGCCAGCCGAACGCCCAGGCGGGCGCCGAGCCGCCCACCCCGCCACCAACCGCCGAGCAGCCGCCGCTGCCCGAGCAGCTGCCGCAGGCCGAGCAGCCGCCGCAGGCCGAGCAGCCGCCGCAGCCCTCATCGGTGCAGCCACCTCCGCCGCCGTACCCGTTCGCGCCGGTCCTCAAGACCCCGTGGATCGCGCCGGCCCGGAAGGCCGCCGTGATCGCGATCGGCATCGCCGCCGCGGTCGCGATGTTCGGCGCCGGCATCGGCGCGGGCGCCGCCATCTTCCACAACGACCAGCACAACCAGCCCCGCAACGAGCTCCGCCTGCCGGACTTCGGCCAGCGCCAATTCCCCGGCTACCCGCACCAGCTTCCGAGGCCTAGCCCCGCGCCATCCGAAACCGGCTGAGCATCCACCGCAGACACGCCAGCCGAGCCGAATCGATGGCGGGCGTGCCGCGCCGATGCTGGCTGAAGGTGACGTCGTGGGCCGAGGGCTACCGCCGAGAGCTGCTCAGCTGACGGTCGCGGCGCGCCTTTACCAGGCTGGCCAGCACAGTAATACCCAGGATGGTGATGATCACCACGAGCGACAGCCAGATCGGGACCTCCGGTGCGGAGGTCACGGGCTCACCGCCATTGATGAACGGCAGCGTGTTCTCGTGCAGCGCTGTCAGAACCAGCTTGACCCCGATGAACCCGAGCAGCACTGACAGCCCGACGCTGAGGTACGCCAGCCGTTCCAGCAACCCGCCTATCAGGAAGTAGAG
>JBKOXO010000069.1:0-10500 GCA_046744105.1 Actinomycetota bacterium | reverse complement strand
GCGGCGACCCGGCAAGCGTCGCGTTCGATGCGGTGCAGCGAGGCACCGAGCAGCACGTCGACGCTGTGGTGATCGACACCGCCGGGCGGCTGCACACCAAGACCGGACTCATGGACGAGCTGGGCAAGGTGAAGCGGGTCGTCGAGCGCCGTGGCCCTGTCTCGGAGACACTGCTCGTCCTGGACGCCACTACCGGGCAGAACGGCCTGGCGCAGGCACGGGTGTTCACCGAGGTGGTCGACGTGACCGGCATCGTGCTCACCAAGCTCGACGGCACCGCAAAGGGCGGCATCGTGATCAGTGTGCAGCGCGAGCTCGGGGTGCCGGTCAAGCTGGTCGGACTGGGCGAGGGCGCCGACGACCTGGCACCGTTCGAGCCCAAGCAGTTCGTGGACGCCTTGCTGGGCTGACCCGTCTTACGCTGACCCTGCGCAACGGCGCGCGAGGAGGTTGCCATGAAGGCGCTGTACAAGCCCGCGGCGGCGCGTGGCCTGGAGCTGGTAGAGCGTCCCGAGCCCGTGGTGGGTGCAAACGACGTCAAGATCCGGGTACTGCGGACCGGTATCTGCGGTACCGACCTGCACATCGAGGCGTGGGACGACTGGGCGGCCGGCGCGGTGCGCGCGCCGCTGATCCCCGGCCACGAGTTCGCCGGTGAAGTCGTCGCGGTCGGCGATGGCGTACGCGACGTCCGGATCGGCGACCTCGTCTCCGGAGAGGGGCACATCGTCTGCGGCACGTGCCGCAACTGCCGGGCCGGGCGGCGACACCTGTGTATCCGCACCGCAGGGCTCGGCGTGAATCGCGACGGCGCCTTCGCGGAATACGTTGTGATCCCGGAGAGCAACGCCTGGGTGCAGCCGCGCGACTTCGACCCTGATCTGGCCGCGATCTTCGATCCGTTCGGCAACGCCGTGCACACGGCGCTGCAGTTCCCGGTCGTCGGCGAGGACGTGCTGATCACCGGCGCCGGCCCGATCGGGCTGATGGCCGCCGCGGTGGTGCGGCACGTCGGCGCACGGTTCGTGGTGATAACCGACGTCAGCGAGCCTCGGCTGGAACTGGCCCGGCGCATGGGCGTAGACCTCGCGGTGAACGTCGCCACCAGCACCATCGCCGAGGCGCAGGAACAGCTCGGTATGACCGAAGGGTTCGACGTCGGACTGGAAATGAGCGGCCACCCGTCGGCGCTGCCCGCCATGATCGACAACTTCACCCACGGTGCGAAGGTCGCGGTGTTGGGGCTGCCGGCCGGCCCGATCAGCGTCGACTGGGCCAAGGTCGTGACGCACATGATCACGATCCGCGGCGTGTACGGCCGCGAGATGTTCGAGACCTGGTACGCGATGAGCGCGCTGCTGAGCTCCGGGCTCGACATCACGCCGGTGATCACCGATCGGTTCCCGGCCGCGCGCTGGCGTGAGGCATTCGACACCGCACGTGGCGGCAAGTGCGGCAAGGTCGTTCTCGACTGGACGGAGCTGAGCGAGTGAGCGCTCGCGCGAAGAGCAGGGAGATCAGCGATGTACGCGATCCGTGACGAGCTGCGGGCGACGCTCGACGAAATTCGGACAGCTGGGCTGTACAAACACGAGCGTGAGCTCGCCTCGCCGCAGTCGGCACATGTACGTTCGAACGGCGCCGAGGTGCTGAACTTCTGCGCGAACAACTATCTCGGCCTGGCCGACCATCCGGCGCTCGTCGACGCCGCGAAGAAGGCGCTCGACGAATGGGGATTCGGCATGGCGAGCGTGCGCTTCATCTGCGGCACACAGACGCAGCACACTGCCCTGGAGCGCCGAATCTCAGCCTTCCTGCATACCGAGGCCACGATTCTGTACTCGTCCTGCTTCGACGCCAACGGCGGTGTGTTCGAGGTGCTGCTCGACGAGCGCGACGCGGTGATCTCGGACGAACTGAACCACGCGTCGATCATCGACGGCATCCGGCTGTGCAAGGCGACCCGCTACCGCTACCGCAACCGGGACATGGCCGACCTGGAAGCGCAGCTGGTCTCGGCTCGCGACGCGCGCCGCCGCCTCGTCGTCACTGACGGCGTGTTCTCCATGGACGGCTACTTCGCGCCGCTGGACGAGATTTGCGCGCTCGCCCAGCGGTACGACGCGCTCGTCATGGTCGACGACTCGCATGCCGTCGGGTTCATCGGCGCTTCGGGCGCGGGGACGCCGGAGCGGCTCGGCGTGCAAGATCGCGTGGACATCGTCACCGGCACCCTCGGCAAGGCGCTCGGAGGTGCGTCCGGGGGTTACGCCAGCGCACATGCCGAGATCGTCGAACTGCTTCGGCAACGCTCGCGGCCGTACCTGTTCTCCAACGCCGTCGCGCCGGCAGTGGTGGCCGGGTCGCTGGCGGCCCTGGACCTCGTGGCCGGTAGCGGCGAGCAGCGCGCGGCTTTGCAGCGCAATACCGAGCTGTTCCGGCGTCGGATGGTCGACGAGGGCTTCGACGTCCTGTCTGGCGAGCACCCGATCGTGCCGGTCATGTTCGGCGACGCGGCACTTGCAGCCCGGATCGCCGACGTGATGCTCGACGAGGGCGTGTACGTGATCGCGTTCTCCTACCCGGTCGTCCCGAAGGGCAAGGCGCGCATCCGAGTGCAGCTGTCAGCGGCGCATTCCGAAGCAGACGTCGAGACTTGCGTGCGCGCCTTCGTCGCGGCGCGGGCCAAAGTGTCGAGATGATGGCGCTCACTGCGGCGCCGGTCACGATCTTGTGCATTCCTGCGCGTGTCGGCCGGCGCGTCTGCACAAGATCGGCATAGGCGTGTCAGCGGAACCGCGCCCGTGAGGCCAACGCCCGGCGCAGGTCGTCGCTGGCATCGACGACCGAGCGCCGGATGCCGGAGTCGAGGTCGGGCCGGGCGAGCAGCGCGGCAGACCGGGCGAGGGTGCTCTGCGCGACGGCCGTGCTCGGGTAGGCGAGCAGGGCGAGACGCGCGACGATCCAGCCTTGGCGGATGCCCGCCGTGGCGGCGATCCCGTCGAAGTACTGCTCGACATACGCTGCGGTCAGGTCGGTCTGTTCCGGGTGCCAGAACCCCTCGGCGAGCGCGTAGAGCTCGTAGTTGGACAAGCCGGGGTCGGTCATCATCGCGTGCCACGCCGCTGCCTTCGCTTCGGCGGTAGGCAGTACAGCGCGGCAGCTGGCGGCGTGCAGCTGCCCCGGTGCGCTGCGGTCGCGGGCGACCTCCGCGTCGATCGCCTCCGTTGTCAGTGCGCCGAGCGAGGACAGCCGCTCGAGCACGGCCCAGCGAAGCTCGCTGTCGACGGCCACGCCGCCGGGCAGCCGCTCGCCGGCGAGCCAGGCCTGCAGCAGCTCGACATCGGACGTCGCCGCGACGAAGCCACGGGCCGCGGCGAGTTGCCGGCCGGAGGCGGGCGGCGTCGTACGCATGGCGGCATCCGCGATGTCGGCCAGCCGGTGTAGCCCGTTCGCCCGCGGCACCCCCTCGGGCAGGTACCTGCCAGCGACCGTGTCGACCGCCCACCGAAGGACGGGTCCGAGCACCGCGTCCGGTTCGCCCGGAGCCGCAGCCTCAACGATGTGCAGTGCGAGATCGGGGGACACCTCCGCGTCCGCCACGGCCAGCCGCAGCGCGTTCCACAATGACGCCCGGGCGAGCGGGTCGTCGAGGACCGGCAGTAGCGACGGCATCCGCTCCCATACATCGGCGGCCAGTGCCGTCTTCGCCCAGGTGTCGTCGCCCGCGTCAGGCAGCACCAGGGCCGGCGTGGCGGGCACTGCGAATGGCACCGGATCGAGTAACACAGCGTCCTGGCGGACCAGTTCGTCGCCATTCTCGGTGAACGCGGCCACCCTGACGGCGTGCGGGCGGGCGGCGTCGCCGGCACGGTGGACGACGGGTCCGGTCCGAACCGACAGCGTGTCCAGCCCAGAAGTGCGCAGCCACACCTCGGCCCACTTCTCCAGGTCGTGAGCACCGGCGGCGGTCCATGCGCCGATCAGGTCGGCGAACGTCGCGTTCCCATACGCGTGGGTACGGAAATAGTCGCGCAGACCGCCCAGCAGCGTGTCGTTACCGAGTCGAACCGCCAGCTGCCGCAGCGCCGACGCGCCCTTCGCGTATGAGATGCCGTCGAAGTCGTTCAGTGCGGTCTTGGCGTCAGCGGCACCGTTGCCGGCGACAGGGTGCGTCGACGGACGGCGATCGGCGGCGTAGCCCCATGCCTTGCGGCGGCTGGCGAACTCCACCCAGACCGGGTAGTCGCGGACCGCGTCGCAGACCCGGTAGGCCAGGTACTCGGCGAAGGACTCGTTCAGCCACAGGTCGTCCCACCAGCGCATCGTCACCAGGTTGCCGAACCACATGTGCGCCATCTCGTGCGCGATCGTGGTGGCGCGCTGGCTGCGCTCGGCGTCGGTCACCCGGGACCGGAACACGTACGCGTCGCGGAATGTGACGCAGCCCGGGTTCTCCATCGCGCCGGCGTTGAAATCGGGGACGAACGCCTGGTGGTATTCACCCCACGGGTAGCGCACCCCGAACAGCCGGTGGAACTCGTCCAGGCAGGCTGCGGTGAGCTCGAGTACTTCCGGCGCCTGGGCCTCGAGTTCGCGCGCCAGCGACGCACGGGTATGCAGACCCAAGGCGATGCCGTCGTGGGCACCCGACACAGAGTGGTACGGGCCGGCGACGACGGTGGCGAAATACGTCGCGATCGGATGGGCGGACTCGATGCGCCAGCGCCCGGCGGACAGGCGCTGCGCCGGGCCGTTGCCGAGGACCGTCCAGCCGGGGTCGCACGTCACGGTGAGCACGAACGGCGCCTTGAGGTCGGGCTGGTCGAAGCACGCGAACCACCGCGGCGCGGCGTCGAGGAACGACATCGCGTACAGGTACGGCCGGCCATCAGCGGGGTCGATATGGCGGTGCAGCCCCTCGCCGTCGTGCGAGTACGCCATGGTGGCCTCGACGACTAGCTCGTTTTCGTCCCGCAGATCAGCTAGCGGCAGCCGGGCGGCGGCGAGCGAGGCGACGTTCAGCCGGTGGCCGTTGAGGCTCGCTACGGTCAGCTCGTCCGGGGCCACCTCGACGAACGTGGCGGTACCGGGCTCGGCGGTGAACCGGATGGTGGTCCGCGACCCGAACAGCTCCTCGCCCCTGGTCAGGTCGAGGTCGACGTCATAACCCGTGACACGGACGAGGCCGACCCGACGCTGGGCCTCCTCGTAGGTGAGAGAGCGCACGATACCTCCCGGCTCTTCGCGCGAGCGCTCATCGCATTGTGGTGCCGGCCCGGCGCAACGACCCTGCGGTGCTCGCTCATCGCGCCCACCCTATGGGGTCTGCGGCGTCGTCCGTGGTTGCCCGGGATGTCCGGTGGCTTGTGCCACCAACGGCCATGTTCACACGCCCGAAACAGAGGACCGCCATCGGCGGTAACAGGCCCCCAGCACGCTGTGGCCAACGCGACGGCGCGTGCCCACACCACACTCCGACGAACGGGGGAGCTTAGTGTCTCACCTGCTACTCGCCGCCGATCCCATCAAGCTGGACTCGGGGAACACGGCCTGGATGCTTGCCTCCGCGGCGCTCGTATTGCTCATGACGCCGGGGCTCGCGTTCTTCTACGGCGGCATGGTCCGCTCGAAGAGCGTGCTCAACATGCTGATGATGAACTTCATCTGCATCGCCGTGGTCGGCGTTCTCTGGGCGATCTACGGCTTCTCGCTCGCCTTCGGCAACCCGCACCTCGGGCGGCTGATCGGCGGCAGCCACCAGCTGTTCGGTTTAGGCAATCCTGACGTCCTCGGCGGCTTCTGGAGCAGCGCCGGGGTTCCGATCGTGGTATTCGCGATGTTCCAGCTGATGTTCGCGATCATCACACCGGCACTGATCTCCGGAGCGGTCGCCGACCGGACGAAGTTCTGGGGCTGGACGGTGTTCGTCGCCATCTGGGCGACAGTCGTCTACCTGCCGGTGGCGAACTGGGTGTTCGGCACCGGGTGGATTCTGAACAAGCTGAACGCCGAGGACTTCGCCGGCGGCACTGCGGTCCACACCAACGCCGGCGCCGCGGGTCTGGCGCTGGCCATCGTGATGGGCAAGCGGGTCGGCTGGCGCAGGGATCCGATGAAGCCGCACAACGTGCCGTTCGTACTGCTCGGCGCGTCGCTGCTGTGGTTCGGCTGGTACGGGTTCAACGCGGGCTCCGAGGGTGCGGCGGACAACATCGCAGGCCTCGCGTTCACCACGACGACCGTCGCCACCTGCGCCGGCGTACTGGGCTGGCTGCTGGTGGAACAGCTGCGTGACGGCAAGCCGACGACGGTCGGCGCGGCCTCAGGCGCCGTTGCCGGACTGGTGGCCATCACCCCGGCATGTGCGTTCGTCAGCCCGCTGGGCGGCATCGCGATCGGCTTGATCGCCGGTGCGCTCTGTGCCATGGCGGTGGGCCTGAAGTACCGGTTCGGCTTCGACGACTCCCTGGACGTGGTCGGCGTTCACCTCGTCGGCGGCGTCACCGGTACGGTGCTGATCGGCTTCTTCGGTTTCGACCACGGCTATGCGACGCCGGGCGGGCTGCAGCGCGGGCTGTTCTACGGTGGCAACGCCGACCTGCTGGAGAAGCAGGTGGTCGCCGCCGTGTCGGTCATGCTGTACTCGTTCATCCTCACATTCATCATCGGGACCGTCCTCAAGCGCCTCGGCGCTTTCCGGGTGTCCGAGGAGGCCGAGGTCAGCGGTATCGACGAGGCCGAGCACGCGGAGAGCGCGTACTCGTTCTCGACCGTGCTCTCGGGCGGCCTCACCGGCCAGGCAGCCGCCGGTGAGCCTCCGCAGGCCTCGCCGACCACGCGGGAGAAGGTGGACGCATGAAGCTCGTCACCGCGGTGATCAAGCCGTTCAAGCTGGACGACGTCAAGGCCGCCCTGGAAGTACTGGGGATCCAGGGGCTGACGGTCAGTGAGGTGCAAGGTTTCGGGCGGCAACGCGGCCACACCGAGGTGTACCGCGGCGCCGAGTACACAGTCGACCTCGTCCCCAAGGTCCGCATCGACGTCCTTGTGGACGACTTCGACGCGGACAAGGTCGTGGACGCGGTCGTGGAGGCCGCCCGCACGGGCAAGATCGGCGACGGCAAGGTGTGGGTGACCGGCGTCGACACGCTCGTGCGGGTGCGAACCGGTGAGCGGGACGCCGACGCGGTGTGAGCTCGCGCAGGTCCGGGCCGGCGTGCTGCGCCGGCCCGGACTCGTCGGCGCCCCGCTGCGCGAGGCACTGAGCGACGCGTACGACGAGTGGCTCGCTACGCTGCCGATCGCCGACGGCGTCGCACTCGTAGCGGTCGGCGGGCTGGGCCGCCGGGAACCGTCGCCCTACGGTGACCTCGACCTGGTGCTGCTGCACTCCGGCAAGGTCCGCGGGCTGGCCCGCCTGGCGGACCGGGTCTGGTACCCGATCTGGGACAGCGGGGTGGGCCTCGACCACGCGGTGCGCACTCCGGAGCAGGCGCTCGCCGTGGCCCGCGAGGACCTCAAGGCGCTACTCGGGTTGCTCGACATGCGGCACGTCGCCGGCAACGCCGCGGTGACCGCCGCGCTGCGCGAACGGCTGCTCGACCTGTGGCGCTCCGGTGCGGGCAAGCGGGCAGGCGAGCTGCGTTCACTGTCGGCGCAGCGGGCCGAGACCGCTGGCGACGCGGCGTTCCTGCTGGAGCCGCACCTCAAGGACGCCCGCGGCGGACTGCGCGACGCGCAGGCGCTGCAGGCACTGGCTCGCGCGCAGCTCGTCGACGTCGGGCTCACGACACGCGAGTCGTACCGGGCGCTGCTCGACATCCGCGGCGAGCTGCACCGGTTGACCGGCCGCGCCCAGGACGTGCTGCGCCAGCAAGAGCAGTCCGGGGTGGCGAGCGCCCTTGGCATGTCGGGCGCGGATTGCGTGCTGCGTACCGTCAACGAGGCGTCGCGCACCATCGGGCACGCCCTGGACACCGCGTGGCGACGCGTTCTCACGCCGACCGTCCACAGTGGATGGTCGGTGCGGCGCCTGTTGTCCGCACCGGGCCCTGCGCGAACACCGTTGGCGAAGGATGTCGTGATGCAGGACGGCGACGTCGTGCTTGCCCGCGACGCCGACCCCTGGGCCGATCCCCTGCTGATGCTGCGCGCCGCACGCGCCGCCGCAGAGCACGACCGGCCGCTCGCGCCGTTCACTCTGGAACGGCTTGCCACGGAATCGGCGCCGATGCCGCTGCCGTGGCCGGGCGCGGCCCGCGACGACTTCGTCACCGTGCTCGGTGCTGGGGCGGCGGGCATCCAGGTCATGGAGTCACTCGACCAGGCAGGGCTGCTGGTGCGGCTCATTCCTGAGTGGGACGCGGTGCGGTTCACCCCGCAGCACAACCCGGTACACCGCTTCACCGTCGACCGGCACTTGCTCGAGGCAGCCGCCCAGGCCGCGGCACGTACCCGTGATGTCGCGCGCCCCGATCTGCTGCTGCTGGGCGCGCTCCTGCACGACATCGGCAAGGGGTTTGATCCGGAGGACCATTCCGAGGCGGGCGGCCGCGTTGCCGAGCCGATCGCCAACCGGATGGGGCTGTCTTACGGAGACGCGGCGACCGTGACCGCCCTGGTGCGCCACCATCTGCTGCTGCCGGACACGGCGACGCGCCGGGACCTGGACGATCCGGTGACGATCAAGACCGTGACATCCGCCGTCGGCGGTTCCGCTGAGTTGCTGGAGCTGCTTTCCGCGCTCACGGTCGCGGATGCGGCGGCCACCGGCCCTGCCGCATGGAGCGACTGGAAGGCATCGTTGATCGCCGAGCTGGTCCGCCGTGCCCGCGCCGCGCTCGGCGGCCAGCCCCCGCTGCCGGTCCTGCCGCCGCTGGACGAGCACCGGCGCAGCCTCGCGGACGCCGGCGAGCTGAGCGTGGAGATCGACCAGGACGAGGTCCTCGTCGCCGCGCCCGACTCACTGGGCGTGCTGTCGAAGGCCGCCGGAGTGCTCGCGCTGCACTCGCTGAACGTCCGCTCGGCGACGATCCGCACCTATCACGGGATGGCGGTCAACGCCTTCGTCGTCGAGCCGCGGTTCGGGTCGCTGCCTGACGCCGCGGTCGTTCGCGGCGACCTCAGCCAGGCGATCGAGGGCACGCTGCCGATCGCCGAGCGGCTCGCCGCCAAGGAACGGGCCTACCAGAGCGGCGCACCTCGGCGCCCGCCGACGGTGCACTGGTTCGACGGCGAGGCTACCGACGCCACCGTGGTGGAACTGCGCGCTGATGACGCGATCGGCCTGCTGTACCGAGTCACGTCCGCGCTGGAGCGCTGCCATATCGACATCCGCTCGGCTCGGGTGTCGTCGCTGGGCGGCTCTGTAGTGGACGCGTTCTACGTGACCACGCCGTCCGGCGCCCCGATCCCGAAGCGCCAGCGCCGCGACATCGAGACCGCGCTCATGCAATCCAGCTGACTGACTTAATCCGCGTGCGATGAGCGCTTGCGCGAAGAGCCCGCCGCCGCGACGCGGCCCGCGCCGCCAGGCGCGGAGCGGAGCCGGGGCTGCACCGGAGCGTAGCGAGCGGTGCGGACACGGATTCGCGTAGGCGGCTTAGTTCGGCGGATGATGCAGGTGTGCCGCTGCCTCGGGTTGTCAGCGTGTCGCTTGCCGGTTGCGGCGCGGCTCTGGTGGGCGGGCTGATCGGCCTGGTTTGGTGGTTGCGCCGGCGGCGTCGTGGGCCGCTCCGTCGGCCGGGTACCCGTATGCGGCGCGTGTGGCTCGCCGCGGCGGCTGTCATCTTGTTGCTCGTCGGCGTCGGGATCGTCTGGCGGTCGAAGGTCGCGTTCGACACGGTCGCCGCGTGCCGGGCTCCGTCCGGCGTGCAGCCGGCCGCACCGAGCCGGTCGCTTGACCCGGCGCTGGTGGCGGAGAAGGTGATTACGTGGCCGGAGACGGGGCTCGGAATCATCGACGGCGACCTGGCTGGCGCGTCGCTGTGCTTGTATCGGCCGGCGGGCTACTACCTCGACTTCCACTCCGGCAGGTTCGCCGGGGCGCGCATCATGAACGTCGGCGACGTCACGCTCGCCCCGCCCTTCAACACGAGCGTGCACGAAGGCCAGGACGTGGCCGACCATGAGGCCCGCCATCGAACGCAGTGGGCGGTCGTCACCGCACTTGGTGGTCCGCTCGCCTTTCCGGTTCTGTACGGCGTCGACGACTTCTTCTTCCCCGGCTCGCGCAACCACTTCGAGCGGCTGGCCGGCCTGGAGTCCGGCGGGTACGAGCACGTCGGCATCGCACCGGTGATCGGTTGGCCGCAACTGCTCGTGCTGCTCATCGCCGCGGCGCTGATCGCGCTACTCGTCTATCGCCGGGTGCGCCGGGAACGCTCGTACGCATCGGCCGGGCGCCGCGCCCGCTCGGGTTGAGATCTCTCACAACCAGGGCGTATGCCCAGCCTGTAACGGCCCGGTAATCTGACAGAAAGCCGCGCGGGCCGATGC
>JBKOXO010000141.1:0-4611 GCA_046744105.1 Actinomycetota bacterium | reverse complement strand
GTGGTGGTAGTCGATGGCGTGGGCGAGCAGGTCGAGGCGGTGACGCTGTATCTGCGTGATCTCGCGCTGAGCGACATGAGCAGCCTGACGTGTCGCAGTTACGCCTTCGACCTGCTGCGGTGGTTCCGCTTCCTGTGGGCTCTTGACGTCGGTTGGGAGAGGGCGTCATCGGTGGAGGTTGCGGTGATGGTCGGCTGGATGAAGACGGCCCGCAACCCACAGCGGGCGACGCGCTCGGGCAAGGGCCGCGGTGCGGTGAACTCAAGGACGGGAAAGCCGCTGCTGGGTGCGGGTTACGCGCCGCGGACGGTCAACCATGCGTTGAGTGTGGTGTCGCGCTTCTACGAGTTCCACGCCCGGTACGGGAACGGGCCGGTGATCAACCCGGTGCCGGCGGCCGCGGAACGACGACGCGTGCTGGCGCATTGCAATCCGCTGGAGCCGGCACCGATGCTGCGCCGGGCGAGGCTGCGGCAGCGGGTGCCCGCGGCGGCGCCGAAGGCGATCCCCGACCCGTTGTGGGATGAGCTGTTCGCGGTGATGTCCTGCGACCGGGATCGGGCGCTGATCTGCATGTACGTGTCCAGCGCTGCGCGGGCGACGGAGCTGCTGGGTCTCGACATCGACGACGTCGACTGGTCACGGCAGCTGGTTCACGTCGTGTCGAAGGGCAGCCGGCTGCGGCAGGCGGTCCCGGTCTCTCCGGAGTCGCTGGTGTTCCTGGCCAAGTACCTGGCCGAGGCGGGGACGCCGGTACCGGGCGAGCCGCTGTGGCGCACGCGGCGTGGCGAGGCGCGTGCGCTGACGTACTGGGCGATGCGCCGAATCCTGCAACGCGCCAACGAGCGGCTGGGCACGAACTGGACCCTGCACGACCTGCGCCACACTGCGGCGACCCGGCTGGCGAACGATCCCGCGATCACTCTGACCGAGGTCCGCGCCATCTTGCGGCACGCCGACATCAACACCACCAGCATCTACACCGCAGTGCGGGTCGAGGACTTGTTCGACAAGCTGCAGGAGCACTATGCAAGGCCCCGGCAGACAACGCACTTCGCGCCGGGCTACGACCCCGACGACGTCAAGGTTGTCTTCGGTGGGTAGGCGCATCCACGACGTCACCGCGATCAGCCCGGTGCCCGCCTCGGAGCCTGTGCCCATGATCTCGCCGTACCGGATCACCCCCGAACCGGCGCGACCTGCGACACCGGTGACCAGTCGCTTCGGGGACCCGTCCCGGGCGCCCGCTGACGCCGTGGTGGACGCGGTGCTGGCCGCCTGGTCGCCCCGCAACACCACGATGCGCTGCGCCCGCCGCGTCGGAACCCGGGCTCTGCTGGATTACGTCGGTCGCTTCCCGGGCCGCGGCTGGCAGGATCGCTGGGTCGCCGCCGGGCTCGAGGACGGATCGGTGGCGGCGGCCAACGTGCTCGCCGCCCAGGGCCTAATGCAGCCACGGATGAACCTGACGATCGGGGTTCGGGCACTGTTCTGCCTGCGGGTGATCCGCCCGTCGCGCGCCGCGCTGGACGTCAACAAGGTCGTCAACCTAGCTCCCGCGCTGCAGGTCGCCGAGCAGGACCCGCTGCTGGACAAGTACGTCGAGGAGGTGGCCCGGTCCGGGCGCGCGGTCAGCGCCCAACGCGAGGCGCTATTCGACGTCGCGGCGACGCTGGTGACGCAGGGCATTCGGCTGGCTGACCTGACGCCGGAGGCGTTGCTGCATTACGCGCTGGAGTCGCGCCGGCTGCACGCTGCCCGCCTGGGGCCGCGAACTAACCGTCGGCTGCCGGGACACGTCGCGTGGGACGTCCTGGCCGGGATGCAACACTTCCCGCCGGGCGCGCCGCCGCGGCTGAGGGCCTGCTTCACCAGCCGGCAGCTGACCCCGACCGAGATCGTGGACCGCTACCGGCTACGCAACGGTGAGGTCCGGCAGCTGTTGATCGACTACCTGAGCATCCGTCGTCCCAGCTGCGACTACGGCTCCTTCGCGCGGCTGGCGATCGACCTGGTCAACACGTTCTGGAGGGCGATCGAGCAGCTCGACCCGACCCAGGCCGACCTGCGCGTGCCCGAAGCGACCTACGCCGCGTGGCGCGACGGCCTGGTGCAGCGGCCCGACGGCACCATCCGCCTGAACAACGAGGCCGTCCTCGGCACCGTCCGGGCGTTCTATCTCGACATCCAGCAGTGGTCGGTTGAAGACCCCGCCCGATGGGCTCGGTGGGCCGCGCCCTGCCCGATCCCGGCAGGAATCTACCGGCAGACCGGGCCAGCAAACGCCGCGTGAATGAGCGCATCGCTTCCCGCGTGCGGGAGCGGCAGCCGCTGCTGCCCGCGCTCGTCGAGCGGGTCGAGTCCGAGCGGGACCGCCTGGCCGAACTGCTCACGGCGGCAGCCTCGGCTCAGCTCGGGGAGACATTCGTGTTCCGGGGACGCAACTACCGGCGCACCGACACCGCCTACGACCGGGCGCAGGCGGCGCGCGGCGTCAACCCGGCCCGTGTGATCGACGCCGAGTCGGGCGAGCTGATCCGGGTCAGTGTCGAGGAGGACGCGGCGTTTTGGGCGTGGGCGATCGTGCAGACACTGCGGCTGACCGGGGTCCGCGTCGAGGAGTTACTGGAGCTGACGCAGTTGAGCATCCGCCAGTACGCGCGCCCGAACGGCGAGGTCATCGGCCTGCTGGTGATCGCGCCGTCGAAGTCGGACCGCGAACGGGTCTTGCCGATGTCGGCCGAGTTGTTCCACGTGATCGCCACCATCGTGCGGCGCCTGACCCGCACCAGCCGGACCATTCCACTCCTCAGCCGCTACGACATCTACGAGCGGACCTGGTCGGCGCCGATGCCGTTCCTGTTCCAGCGAGCGATCGGCGGGCGCAGCGTGATCGCGGCCGCCACGGTCCGCGACATGCTGCAACGCCGGTGCGATGAGCTCGCCGACACCCGAGAAGGGTTCGCGCGGCACAAGTTCACCCCGCACGACTTCCGCCGCCTGTTCGCCACCGAGCTGGTCAACAGTGGCCTGCCGATCCACATCGGCGCCAAGCTGCTCGGGCACCTCGACCTACAAACCACCCAGGGCTACGTCGCCGTCTTCGAGGAGGACCTGATCCGCCACTACCAGGACTTCCTAGCCCGCCGCGGGGCACAACGGCCGACCGACGAGTACCCGACGCCCACGCAGGTGGAGTGGGCCGAGTTCGAGGAGCACTTCGACCGCCGCAAGGTCGAACTCGGATCATGCGGCCGCCCCTACGGCACGCCCTGCCAGCACGAGCACGCTTGCGTCCGATGCCCGGTGCTGCACGTCGATCCGAAGATGCTGCCGCGTCTGGTCGAACTGGACCGGGATCTGCGTGACCGGCGCCGCCGCGCCGAGCACGAAGGCTGGATCGGTGAAATCGAGGGCATCGACCTGACCCTGCGGCTGCTCGCCGAGAAGAAGGCCGCCGCCGAACGCGCAGGCAGCACCCGGCACGCCGCAGCCCCGCTGGGCATGCCCGCGACCCGGCAGGCGGCAAGCCGACCGCGTCAGACCCCAGCCGGCACCGCCAACGACAGCACCTTGGCCAGCAAGCCCATCGCCCCGGGAACCAGCCGCTAGCAGGCCCACTTGCCAGCTGCTCACAGGTCAGCAGCAGCAGCCCGGCGTCTACCAGCACCTACATGTGGTGCCAGACCAACAGCTAGGACAAGACGACCGACTCCGTCAGGACGCACGCCTCCGGTCGGGGCCTGAGCGGCGCCCACCGACAACAGCCCCTCCCGGCTCCGGGTCGGGAGCAGCCGACAGTGGTCGGCGCCGAGATCGATCTTGCTGCCCGCTCCGATCCGCGCGGACATGCTTGATATGTGGGTGATCTTCCGCTCATTGCGCCACCCTGACGACCGGGTGGCCGGAGCTGGAAGGGAGCCCGTGTGATGACGACGGTGCGTGTCCGGGTCGGTCGATCACCTGATTCGCCTGGCGGGTCGCGGGTGTGGGTCAGGGTGCGGCTGGTCGATGAGTATCTGCGGTTCCTGACTGGCCGGTGTCGGGCGAACACGGTGCTGGCCGCGGCGTATGACCTGAAGGTGTTCTTGTCGGTGGTGGGCAAGGCGCCGACGAAGGTGACCACGGCGGACGTGCTGGCGTTTGTGACCGCGCAGCGCAGCGGCCGGGTGGGCACTGGTCGGGTGTTGCAGGCGATCGATCCCGGTGGTGCGGGCGGGGTGTCGGTGGCGACGGTGCGCCGCCGGTTGTCGATCGTGTCGGGGTTCTACGCGTTCTTGCAGGCACGCGGTGATGTCTCGGCGAATCCGGTGCCGCGTGGGTTGCCGACTCGGCGGGAGCGGCTGCGGCCGCGGCAGGGGGTGCCGCTGGTGCGCGTGGAGCGCCGGCTGCCGCGGATTCTGTCGCCGGCCGAGGTGGATGCGTTGACCGGCGCGCTGCGCACGCACCGGGATCGGGCGATGGTGGCCGCGATGGTGTTGGGTGGGCTGCGCCGCTGCGAGGTGCTCGGGCTGCGGTTGTGCGATGTGCAGGTCGCGCAGCGGCGGCTGTTCATCGCCTGCGGGAAGGGCGGCCGGGAGCGGATCATCCCTATCTCGCAACGGTTCTTCG
>JBKOXO010000213.1:0-11830 GCA_046744105.1 Actinomycetota bacterium | reverse complement strand
CAGTCGAGGGATCGAGCATTCTGGACGTTGCCTGCGGGCACGGTCGTGTCGCGCGTGCACTGGCTCGTCGGGGCGCTCGGGTCGTCGGCGTCGACATCTCACGCAAGCTGCTCGCCGTCGCTGTACAGATCGAGCGATCAGACCCGCAGAACATCGAGTATCACCATGTCGATCTCACCAGCGGTTTGGCGCTGGGCTCGGGCGATTTCGATCTTGCAGTGTGCAACTTCGGCCTGTCGGACATCGACGACCTCGCCATGGCGCTGGCCTCGGTGAGCGGGGCACTGCGTGCGGGCGGCCGGTTCGTCGCGTCGATCGTGCACCCGTGCTTTCCGGGAGCCGGATCCGTGTCCGGCTCATGGCCGCCTGACCAGTCGTACTTCTCCGAGGGACGCTGGGCGGTGACCGGCGCCGCATCGTCATTGCGCCGACAGGTGGGCGCTACTCATCGGATGCTGTCGACCTACCTCAACGCGCTTGTCCGGCACGGACTGCGCGTCACCGCCATGGCGGAGCCGAAACCGCCCGCCGACTGGGCCGACTCGCGTCCCGAGGCGGCGCGGTTTCCCGTGTTCCTGGTGCTTGCTGCGACAAAGGGCTGACCGCGTGATCTTGCGGTGCGGGGTTGGTCAGCCTGCCGCGCACCAGTCAGCGGGCGGCCAGCAGCCGTCCTGCGTAGAGGGCGTAGCCGGCGGCAACGCGGCGCATCGCGGCCTCGTCCACGTACTCGTTCGGGCCGTGCGAGACGTCGAAGCGGCCGGGCCCGAACCCGAACGATGGGATTCCGAGCTGGGCGTACCAGCGGGTGTCGAGGCATCCGGCACACAGCTCGAACCGGGCCGGGCGTCCGGTCACCTCGGCGACGCAGCGGCCGAGCAGCGTGGCCGCTGGGTGGCTGGCCGGGGTGTCGGCCGGTGGCGCGAGTTGGGTCATCTCGACGGACACGTCGGCGCCTGCGGCGCGGGCGGCGTCGCTGACGATGGCGGCGATGCGGGCGAATTCGGCGTCCAGGTCCACCTCGGGGTTGAAGCGCCCGTCGATGGTGAACCAGGTCCGCTCCGGCACGACGTTGAAGTTGGAGCCGCCCCCGGACTGGCCACCGACCACGACCAAGGAACCGCAGCGCCGCATCTCCTGGACGTATCCCTCGAGCGGCCGCGCCACCGCAAGCATGTGCAGGAAGGAGTTGACGCCCTGGAAAGCCTGCCCGACGTGCGCCGGGCGGCCACGGACGTCCACGCGCAGCGAGAGCGCACCCTTGGCGGCGTTCCAGATGACCTCGCCGCTCTGCTCGGCGGTGAGCATGGCGAGCGCGTTCGGGTCGATCAGGTTGCGCTCGCGCAGCTGGCCGGAGCCGACCAAGCTGCCGGTCTCCTCGTCGCAGACCAGGTGGGTGACGATGCGTCCGCGATCGAGCAGACCGAGGTCGTGGGCGGCGGCGGCGCCGTACAGCATGCTGACGATGCCGCCCTTCATGTCCGCTGTGCCCCGGCCGGTGATCGTCCCGTCCCGACGCATCGCGCGAAACTGGGCCCGGTTCTGCGCGGGAACGACATCGAAGTGCCCGTGGAAGTAAACGAGCGGCTCACCGCCGCCGGCGGTGCCGCGCACGATGCGCGGCTCGGTCAGCGTGCCCGCCGGCGAGAGCTCGAGAATCTCCGGCGCAAGGCCGAGCCGGTCCATTTCCTCGTACAGCAGGTCGGCACAGTCGGCGAGACCTCGCCCGGGCGGATTCTCCGTCTCGCAGGCCACCAGCCGGATCAGCAGCTCTGCCATCTCGTCCGCGCGGCCTTCCAGCCACGCCAGCACGTCAGCCATAGACAAAGGCTATTGCGGATGACGCAGAAGATGGTCCTAACATCCGCCAAGGCGGCCCGCGATGCGTGGAAGACTCTTCCCTATGGATCGGATCGATCGGCAGATCCTTGCTCAGCTGCAGGAGAACGGACGGCTCACGATCACCGAGCTGGCTGGCAAGGTCGGGCTCAGCCTGTCGCCGTGCCATCGGAGGGTGCGCGAGCTCGAACGCAGCGGCGTGATCACCGGCTACCGCGCCGTCGTGGACCGCGAGTCGGTCGGGCTCGCGTTCGAGGCCCTGGTGTTCGTCACCATGCATCAAGAGGATCGCGACACGCTGCTCGGCTTCGAGGAGGCGGTCTCCCGGATCCCGAACGTCGTACAGGCACAGCGGCTGTTCGGCGATCCCGACTACCTCCTGCGCGTCGTGACCGCCGACCTCAACGCCTACGCGAACCTCGAGGACGACACCCTGGCTGCCCTGCCGGGCGTGCAACGGCTGACCTCCACGCTCGTCATGAAGCATGTCGTGAGCGACCGGCCGATCCCCGTATCGGCCTAACCGCGTCCTCCTCGTCGCAACCTGTGTCATCGCTTCGTCGAAGACACCGACTGGGACTACTCCGAATTCGCGCTGTACGACCTGGGCCAGGCCGTCGCGCACATGATCGTGCAGGCCCAGGCGCTGGGCTTGTTCGCGCGGCAGTTCCGGGCTTTCGACCGGGTCGGCCTGGCCGCCGAGTTCGACGTGCCCGCGTATTGGGAGGTCACCACCATGACCGCCTTCGGCCGCGCCGGAGCAAGTCCGACGGGCGACCCGTCCCGGCTGCGGAGGTCGATGAGCGATACCGAGTGGCCGGTGGCTCCGTAGGCTGGCGTCTCATGACACGCGTCGCCATCGAGACGCCCGCCGGGCCGGCCTGGGCCGACATCGATCGGCCTGCCGGCGAGCCGGTCGGCGTGCTCTTCGCCGGACACGGCGCCGGAGGCGGAATCGACAGCCCCGACGTGCGTGCCGCCCGCACCGGCGCACTCGCCGCCGGCTACGTCGTCGCGCGCATCACCCAGCCGTACCGTGTGGCCGGACGGCGCACGCCACCGCCGGCCCCACGTCTGGACGAGGCGTGGCTAGCCGTCACCGCTGCCCTGCACGAGCAACTCGGCGCACTGCCGGCCGTCCATTGTGGACGCTCCAGCGGCGCCCGCGTGGCGTGTCGCACGGCTGCCGCATCAGGGGCTGTTGCCGTTGTCGCGCTCGCGTTCCCGGTGCATCCGCCGCGCAAACCCGAGCGCAGCCGGCTTTCCGAGCTAGACGCTGTGACCGTGCCGGTGCTGGTCGTGCAGGGCGATCGCGACGCATTCGGCATGCCGCCGCCCGATCCGCGGCGCGAGCTCGTCGTCATCCCCGGCGACACGCACGCGCTGAAGAAGGACCCGCGCACGATACGAGACGCGGTCGGCAGGTTCTTATCCGAGCACGTCCCGCAGCCGCGGTAGCGCCGCGTCCTTCGCCGAGAGCTGCGCCCGGTCGGTGACGTCGACGGGCAGCGGCCACACGATGCCGAGGTCCGGGTCGAGCGGGTTCACTGCGAGCCCGGGCATGCCGGGCACCCACTCCGCGTCGAAGCAGTACAGGTACTGCGACGTGCCTGGGCTGATCGACTGGAAGCCGTTGCAGACACCGGCCGGCACGAGCACCTGCGTGCCCTTGGCCAGCGGCACCGTGACTACCTTGCCGCGACTGGACGAGCCGGCCCGCACGTCGACGTACGCGCCCAATGCCTCGCCGTGCACGATGGCGACCAGCTTGGTCATCGCCTCGCCGTGCAGACCCCGAATCGCCCCTTGGTTCGTCTCCGTGGCGTTGACCTGCAGCCATGGGCCGGCTGCGATGCCCGCGTCGGCGAACGCGCTGGTGCGGAAGAGTTCCCGGATCGTGCCGCGTTCGTCGCCGACCTGCCTCATGCGGATCACGAGCAGGCCGTCGATGTCGGTGCGCTCAAGCGCGAACGGGGTCGTCATGGCCTCGGATGCTCTCATGTCGCGATCGAGGCCGTGGTGGCGGCGGTGAGCCGCACCAGGTCACCGGGCGCCAGTTCGACCTGCAGCCCACGTCTGCCCGCCGACACGAACACGGATGGCAACTCCAGCACCGAGGCGTCCACGACCACGGGCAGCCGGGTCTTCTGGCCGAGCGGCGATATTCCGCCAAGGACGTAACCGGTCGCGCGCTGGGCGGCTGCTGCGTCGGCCATCACGGCACGCTTGCCGCCGGACGCCGCGGCGAGCGCCTTGAGGTCGAGCCGGCCGGACACGGGCACCACGGCGCACACCAGGCGCCCGTCGATCGAGGCGATCAAGGTCTTGAACAGTCGCCGCGCGTCCACGCCCAACGCGGTGGCCGCCTCCTCCCCGTAGCTGTCTGCTCGCGGATCGTGGGGATACGGGTGCAACGTGTGGGCGACCCCCTGGCGCGCCAGCAGCGCGGTCGCGGGTGTCCCGGTGGCCACGACGGCGAGCCTATGGGAATGCGGCCGGTCACCACGGCAGTTCCTCCTCTAAGCGAAGGGAAGGGCGATGATCGTGGCCGAAGCCGTCCTGCGGGCGAACACCATACGTGACTGGCCAGCGTGGCAGCCCGCCGTGGACGTGACGATCCGGGCGCTGCCAGCTACCGGCGGAGCCGTATCCTCCGTAGGAGACGGCGAGAGGAGCGCAGTGCCTGAAGAGACGGTTGAAGAGCGGCGTGCGCGGTTCGAACGCGACGCGCTGCCATTCGTCGACCAGCTCTACGCCGCGGCCATGCGCATGACCCGCAACCCGGCCGACGCCGAAGATCTCGTGCAGGAGACCTTCGTCAAGGCATTCGCGGCATTCCACCAGTTCCAGGAGGGCACCAACCTCAAGGCGTGGCTCTACCGGATCCTGACAAACACCTTCATCAACAACTACCGCAAGCGGCAGCGCCAACCGCAACAGGCCAACACCGACACCGTCGAGGACTGGCAGCTCGCGCGCGCTGAATCACACACCTCAGACGGCCTGCGTTCCGCCGAGATGGAGGCACTCGACCACCTCCCCGACTCCGACGTCAAGGAGGCGCTGCAGGCGCTGCCGGAGGACTTCCGGTTGGCCGTGTACCTCGCTGATGTCGAGGGTTTCGCGTACAAGGAGATCGCCGAGATCATGGGTACGCCGATCGGGACGGTGATGTCCCGGCTGCACCGGGGCCGCCGCCAATTGCAGCGGCTGCTTGCCGATTACGCGCGTGAGCGCGGCCTCGTCCCGTCCGGCTCCACCGCCGCGGTCGGGGGTGAATCATGAGCGGGCTGAGCTTCGGCCCTGGCGGTATCGACTGCGACGACGTCCTCAGCGACGTGTTCAGCTACCTGGACGACGAGTCCGATCCTGCGGTGACGAGCCGGATCCGCCGGCACCTCGACGAGTGCGCACCGTGCCTGCGTCACTACGGCCTAGAGCAGGACGTGAAGTCGCTGATCGCCCGCTGTTGCGGCGGCGATATCGCCCCGGACAGCCTGCGGATGCGAATCCGGATTCGCCTCGCCGAGGTCACCATCGAAGCCGCGCACAGCGAGTACCGCCCCGACTGATCCCGGCCGATCACGCCGGCGCGGCCTCCTCCACGCGCGCCACCTCGGGTGCGGCGGCATCCGAGTAGTAGTCATCGGGCCCGGTCTCATCTCTGCCTGCCGGCGCCTTGACCGCGCGCAGGACGATGGTGAGCACCACCGCCACCACGATGTTGATGGCCAGTGCCGAGATGGCGATGTACATCGTGACGTGGGTGAACGGGAAGTTCGCCACGGACGAGCCGAAATGGCGCTGCCCGTGCGTCGTGGTGACGGGCTTGCCGTCGACTAGCTTGACCTTCGTGTTCGGCACCTTCTGGTTGTAGGCGACCACCGTCCCCCACACCATCGCGGCTGCCCAGCCGACGAGCAGCGCCCATCGGTGGAACCAGCGGGTGTACAGCCCACCGACGATCGCGATGAACGTCTGCAGAATCCACACGCCGCCCAGCAGCTGCAGGTTGATCGCGTTCTGCCGGTCCATGAACAGCACGAAGGCGAGCGCCCCGAACTTTACGACCAGTGACGCGATCTTCGATACGAGCGCCTCCTCGTGCGGCATGGCATTGGGACGGATGAACGCCGTATAGATATTGCGTGTGAACAGATTGGCCGCCGCGATCGACATGATCGCGGCAGGGACCAGCGCGCCGATCGCGATTGCGGCGAACGCCACGCCTGCGAACCACGACGGGAACACCTGCGCGAAGAAGTGCGGCACGGCCAGCTGAGGGTTGGCGTACCCGTCCGAGCCGAAGATCGGCGTCTTCTTGGCGATCGCTGCGAAGCCCAGGATCGCCAGCAACGCCAGCATCAGCGAGTAGGTCGGCAGGATGGCTGCGTTCCGGCGGATCACGTTGCGGCCCTTGGCCGACAGCGTCGCCGTCATCGCGTGCGGGTACATGAACAGGGCCATCGCACAGCCGAACGCCAGTGTCGCGAAGGCCCAGTACGCATTGGCGTTGCCCGGAATGAACACGCCGGTCGGCTTCCCGGAGGGTGTCGGGGTGTTCATTTTCGTCTCGGCGGCGTGGAACGTCGGGCCGAACCCGATCTTCCAGGCGACATAGACGATCGCCGCGATAATCGCGATGTAGACCAGGGTGTCCTTGATGAACGCGATCAGCGCAGGCGCACGCAGCCCGGAGGAGTACGTGTACGCGGCGAGCACCGCGAAGGAAATGATCAGCGGCAGGTCGCGCAGGAATGCGTTGCTGGATCCGCCCAGCCCGACGGTGTCGATCACCACCTGGATGCCCACGAGCTGCAGCGCGATGTAGGGCATCGTGGCAAGAATCCCGGTCAGAGCAACGGCCAATGACAACCCTCGGCAGCCGTAGCGTCCCCGCACGAAGTCGGCCGGGGTGACATACCCACGCGCATGCGCCACCGACCACATCCGCGGCATGAAAACGAAGATCAGCGGATAGACCATGATCGTGTACGGCACAGCGAACCACCCGGCCACCGCGCCCGTGGCGAACATCGCCGCCGGCACCGCGACGAACGTGTATGCGGTGTACAGGTCACCGCCGAGCAGGAACCACGTCACGACGGTCCCGAACCCGCGCCCGCCCAACCCCCACTCGTCAAGGCTCGCCATCGACGCCGGGCGCCGCCAGCGCGCTGCTAGGAATCCGCCCACCGTGACGAGCGCGAAGAAGAACACCAATACGCCGAGCGCGACCCCGTCGACGCCGCCCCGCCGCGAGACTCATCGCGAGCCCCCCTTACGCCGCGTGCGGGCCACGAGAACGTACGCGGTGGCGCACAGCGCCGTCGTGATGAACATCCACAAGATCGAATACCAGTAGAAGAAAGGCCATCCCCACAGCTCCGGGGTGGCGTTCGAGTAGGTCGGGACCGCCACCAGCGCAACGATGGGGATGATCAGCAGCAGTGACACGACGACGCGCACCCACATCGGAAGCGGCGCCGGACGAGGATTCGACAACTGGACCTCCAAGAGATACGTGTCGTTCAGCTCGCGTTCACACGACGGCGGCGTAGAGATTGGCCCAAAGTGCTCCGTTGGGGAGATAGCGGCTTCCGGGCTGCCGAATACCCTGATCGGTGATGTCAGCGCTTTCGGATCTGCTCGCAGCCCGCACGTCCCTCGACGACGGCCAGGTAGGCCACCTCCAGCGACTGGTGGGGGAATGGCAACTGCTCGCCGACCTGTCGTTCTCCGACCTCCTGCTGTGGGTTCCCATCGCGGACGGCGCGTTCCTGTGCGCCGCACAGTGCCGGCCAACGACCGGCCCAACCGCGTACGTGCACGACCAGGTGAGCAGCGTGATCCAGGGCAGCCGGGCGACGCCGATGCGTATCGCCTTCGGCGAGGGGCGCATCTACCGGGAAGCGGACCCGGACTGGGACGGGGATCTGCCGATCCGCCGCGAGGCGGTCCCGGTGCGCGTCGGCGGCCAGGTGATCGCTGTGCTGGGCCGGGACAGCAACCTGGCCAGCGTGCGCAGCCCTAGTCAGCTCGAGCTGGTCTACTTGCAGAGCGCCGCCGATCTCGCGGCGATGGTCGCCGACGGCACGTTTCCTGGCCCGGCCGGAGAATCTGAGGAGGGCGCCGGACCGCGCGTCGGGGACGGGCTGCTGCGGGTGGAGCGGGACGGCACGATCCTCTATGCCAGCCCGAATGCCCTCTCTGCATTCCGGCGCCTGGGCGTCACCGGCAACGTCCTCGGCGAGCCGATCGACATGCTGACCAGTACGGTGGCCGACGACCCGTTCGATGCCAGCGACCTCGCCCAGGCGGTCCAGCAAGCCATCGATGGCGGCAACCCGACGGGGCTCGAGGTCGACGGTGGCGGCGCGACCGTCGCGTTCAAGGCGCTGCCGCTGCACCCGCGCGGCGAGGTGCTCGGTGCGCTGATCCTGATGCACGACGTGACCGAGGTACGCAACCGGGACCGCCAGCTCATGAGCAAGGACGCGACGATCCGCGAGATCCACCACCGCGTCAAGAACAACCTCCAGACCGTCGCGGCATTACTGCGCCTGCAGGCCCGCCGCGTCGCCCTGCCGGAGGCACGCACCGCGCTCGAGGAGTCAATGCGACGGATCAGCTCGATCGCGCTGGTCCACGACACGCTCTCGGTGTCGGTGGACGAGGTGGTCGAGTTCGACGAGGTGGTTGACCGGCTGCTCGACATGTTGGCGGACGTGGCCGGTTCGGCAGGCAGGCTGCGGTTGCAGCGGACCGGGACGTTCGGCGAGATCCCGGGGGAGACGGCGACTGCGCTCGTTCTCGTGCTGACCGAGTTGGTGCAGAACGCCGTGGAGCACGCCTTCCCGGGACGGGAGGGCGGCACGGTGGACGTGGGCGCGTCGCGCTCACGCGGACGGATGACGGTAACCGTGAGTGACGATGGGGTGGGCCTGCCGCCCGGATTCGCGCCCGATCAAGGCGACCGCCTGGGCCTGCAGATCGTGCGCACGCTCGTCGCCACCGAACTACGCGGCTCGCTTGAACTGCGAGCTCGCAATGACGGACGAAGCGGTGCCCAGGCTCAGGTGACGCTGTCGTTGACGCGGCCCCGGGCGGCTACTGCGGGGTAGACGCTACGGTCAGGCCGTCCTTGCCCGAGTACGTGCCCGGCGGCGTTTCAGCGCCCGGCGCTCGTCTTCGGAGAGACCACCCCAGACCCCCGCGTCCTGGCCACTTTCGAGAGCCCAGGCCAGGCAATCCTGGATTACTGGGCAACGCCGGCACACGGCCTTGGCCTGCTCGATCTGCAGCAACGCAGGCCCGGTGTTTCCGATGGGGAAGAACAGCTCCGGGTCCTCGTCACGGCAAATCGCGCGGTGACGCCAATCCATTGGTCTATCTCTCCTCTACCTCGTGCGACGGCGGGGGCATCATCGCCACCGCCGTGCTTGTGAATTCTTTCACGAGCTAGGTCGTGCTTCAAGGCCTGTTTGAACGGTGCGGGCGAGATCACGCCAGAGCGCGTATTGTGCACGCGCCGGCGCACACTGGCACTCCGCGGGGGTTCCGCTGGAGACCCCGCCCGCAACAAGCCTTGCCCAATCCGCGCCAGCCGGCAAGCGGTGACCCGCCGGAACTTCCGCGATCCCTACAAACAGACGACATTATGCGGCGTATGGGACTAGATGACAACACTTAGCGCCTGCGGGATCGACCAGAACTGCATCTTGTCGCGGGGTTCGAGCAGGTCACCGTCAACCTGCACCGGCATCGGCTCGTCCGCCCGCAGCACGAATCCGGGCAGGTCATGGTGCAGGTACACCCCCCAACCACCCCTGCCCCGCGGCTTCTTGCGCAGCATCTGGGCGAGCCCGTACGCGGCGTTCGCCATCCCCATGCTGCGCCGCGCGTAGAGGTCGAGTCCGGTGTCGAACGACGCCTGCGGGGTGGGTCGCAGCGGCCGATCGCCGAGGTAGGTCCACGGATCGCAGTTGGCGACGACGGCGTAGTACAGGTTGTCGACGCTGCTGCCGTCGGGCAGCTCCACGTGCAACATGGGATGGCGCCGATCGGCGCGCAGGAATTCGCGGACGCCGACCCGGGCGTAGAGCAGAGCCGTGGAGCGCTTTCCCTTGCGGCGTTGTTTCTCCACGCCCGCGACGATGGCTGCGTCGAAGCCCACTCCGGCGGTGAACGTGAACCAACGCTCCTCCAGCCGCCCCAGGCTGATGGCGCGCCGGCGGCCGTGCCGCAAGGCGTCGAGCAGCGCGCCGGTCGCTTCGATCGGGTTGCTGGGCATGCCCAATGCGCGCGCGAACACGTTGGTGGACCCGGCTGGGACGACGCCGAGCGCGGGCACTGTGTCATGGACCCCGTCGGTGAGCAGCCCGTTGGCCACCTCGTTGACGGTCCCGTCGCCGCCGAGGGCGATAACCACGTCAACGCCGTCACGCATCGCCCGGCACGCCAGTGCCGCCGCATGGCCACGGTTGGCGGTTTGCTCGATCGACAGCTCGGAGGCACTGCCCAGCGCATGCGCCAGCACATCGCGCTGACGCTCGGACATCGCGGTCGCGCGGGGGTTCACCACAACGACCACGCGCATGTTCGCATGATCTCATCCGCTCTGATATGTGTGCGCCGGGGCGATTGACTCGCCCGCCACGAGGGCGGGCTCGCCAACCGCCGCGCAAGCGTCGCTTCGCGACGCGCGGGGCGCACGCTCTTCGCGCGAGCGCTCATCGCCCGGTGGTCGCCTTCCGGGTTCTAGGCTGGTGGCGATGGCCGTCCAGCCCGGCACCGATCGGGTGCCCTCCCAGGTCCGTGCCGCCGTCGTGATCGTCGCCCTGCAGGGCCTCGCGTTCGCGGTGGGCGCAGCGGTGCTTGTCGTCATGACCGCCGTCGGGCACCCGGACAGCGTCGCGCGGGCCCTGCTCGGCGCGGCATTCGCGCTACTGGGCGCGGTGGTGCTGGCTTCGTGCGCGCGGGGGCTGCTCGCGCTGCGCTGGGCGGCCCGCACACCGGTCGTCGTGATCGAACTGCTCGCCTTGCCGGTTGGTTACAGTCTCGGCTTCCAGGCCGGCCTGATGGCCTTCGGTGCGCCGATCATGGTCAGCGCGCTGGCCGTGCTCTACCTGCTGTTCACACCCGCTGCCCGCAAAGCCCTCGACCGGGAACCGCCTTCGTGACGAGCGTCACGCCTCCGGGTTCGGCAGGTTCCATCGCTGCACGACCGGGGTCCCGTGTTCGCCGCTCAGCAAGGACGGCGCTGCCGTGCCTAGCGCAAGCCGCTGCCCGTCCAGCGCGGCCAGGCCGATCCAGCGGGCGCCGATGACGCGGCTGATGTGCCCATGCCCGATGAGTACGACGGGTCCGTTGTCCAGGTAGGGCAGCGTGCGGCGCAACACGCGGTCGGCTCGCGCGCTGACCTGCGCGGACGTCTCACCACCAGGTAGCGGATGTGTCCACAGCGACCAGCCCGGCACTTGCGCACGGATCTGGGCGGTGGTGAGCCCTTCGTAGTCGCCGTAGTCCCACTCGGCGAGATCGTCGTCGATGGCGTCGACGGTGAGACCCGCCAGTTCGGCGGTGTGGAGGGCACGGCGCCTCGGACTGCACAGCACCCGGGCAGGCAGCACACCGGAAAACATCTCGCGGAGCGCGATCGCCTGCTGCTCGCCGCGTGCTGTCAGCGGCAGGTCGGTGCGGCTGGTGTGCCGACCGGATCGGCTCCACTCCGTCTCGCCGTGGCGGATGAGCCAGAGCGCAGTGGTGTCCGGAACGGGTCCGGACACGACGAAGGCCGGCTCCGCAGCAGAGCCGGCCCCGCCGTCATCGCTCACGCCTTCTTGGTCTCCCAGAAGATCTTGTCGATCTCGGCGATGAGATCGAGCAGCTTCTGTCCCTCGGCTGGGTCGACGCTGCCCTTGCCGCCCGCGGCTCCGGCCGCCTTGGTGGCCCGGTTGAACAGGTCGTGCAGCTCCGGATACTTCTCGAAGTG
>JBKOXO010000021.1:0-21170 GCA_046744105.1 Actinomycetota bacterium | reverse complement strand
AACGTAGCAGTGCTTCGAAGATGAAGCAAGTGCTTCGAAGATGAAGCAAGTGATAACCTTGTGTCATGCCCGACACCCCGCCGTCGTCCCTGGATGCCGTTCAGCTGGGCGCGTACTTCGCCCTCATGGACGTGGCCGGTCTGCTTCGGCACGCGGTCGAGCAGCAGCTGCGTGAGGTCGGCGACCTCAGCTACGTGCAGTTCCAGCTGTTGGCTCGTCTCGGTCTGGACTCGCCGACGGGCAGCGAACGCATGACCGACCTGGCCGACGGCGTCGTCTACAGCCGAAGCGCCCTGACCTATCAGGCGGGGCTGCTCGAGAAGGCCGGCCTGGTCACCCGAACCCCGTCCGCGGACGACGAGCGCAGCATCACGGTCACGATCACCGATGCCGGGCGGGCGCTGCTGGCCAAGGTCCTCCCCGGCCACACCGAGGTCATCAGCCAGCAGCTTTTCCAGCCGCTGTCGCGCAAGGACGTCAAGGCTCTGGCCGACCTGCTCTCGCCGGTGCGCGAGCACATGCGTTCGGCGCCGCCCCGTTCGGCCGCGCCTCGCCGCCGGCGATAGCACCCGTCTACCTTTCGGGCGGGAGTAGGGCCTCCATGCCGTACTCCGGCGCAAGGGCGATGGCTCGCCGCAGCCGCTCCTCGCGCCCGGACTCCCGCGGCGCTGCGGAACGCGTGAGCGGCGTTTGCCGGGATGTTCGCCGATTCACCGGCTTCCGGCACGACCGGCGGGAGGTCGCGTACGCCACGCTCGACCCGGACTCCTGCAAGACCGGCTCACCGCGCTCAGGGCGAAGACTGCACGGCTACAAGGCCGGCGCGAGGAACTCGTCCAGCGGCTCGCCGAGGCGCCAGCGATGCCCTCGGACCACGAACTCGACGCGTTCGCCGACCTCATCGCCGAGATCCACGACCACGGCACATTCGCCCAGCACAAGGCCCTCATCGAGGAGATCCAGATCGTCGGCGACGACACCGAACCAGCAGCCGCCGACGACACCACAATTCGCACAATGGGCAACGTGGTGGGCGCTACTGGGATCGAACCAGTGACCCCTCGCTTGTAAGGCGAGTGCTCTCCCGCTGAGCTAAGCGCCCCGGGGCAGGGTACTCGGCGCGGTGCCGCAGATGCGACGTACCGTGATGGCCGTGCTGGGCGTCCTGTGGCAACCGCGATACGCGAGGTTGAGCGCGCTGATGCTGCTGGTCGCGGTGATCTGCGTGCTGCTCGGTGTGTGGCAGATGGCGCGATTGTCCAGCAAGCACGATACGAACATCACGCTGCGCCGCAATGCGCACGCCGCACCGGTCGCAGTCACCGCGCTGCTGCACAAGGTCGGCGCCGCGCCGACGCCGAGCCGTACCGCCGTGCAGTTCCGCCAGGCCACGGCGACCGGCGCTTACGACGGCGCCCACCAGTCGCTGCTGCGCAACCAGACGATCACCGACGACACCGGGTACCTGGTGGTAACGCCGCTGCGCATGCGCGCTGCGACGTTGCTCGTGGTGCGCGGCTTCATCACCGGGCCGTCCGCGACGATCACCGCGCCGGCACCGCCGTCCGGCGAAGTGAGCGTGACGGTGCGCCTCTGGCCGCCGAGCACATCTCCGGACAAGGCGGCGCAGTTGGCGCGCGGGCAGGCCGAGTCGATCAACGCCGCCGAGCAGGCCGCACGCCTCGGCACGCCGGTGCTGGACGGCTACGGCAACCTGATACCCGGGCAACCCGGCACCGCTGGGCTCGTCGCCATTCCGCCACCCGACCTGTCGAATCCGGCCGGCGGTGTGCCAGAGATTCAGCATCTGGCCTACGTCATCCAGTGGTTCTTGTTCGCCGGGCTGGCGTTGGCCGCGCCGATCGTGATGGCACGCGCCGAGGCCGGTCACCCGACCGGCGAGATCGACGACGAGGCGCCCACCACCCAGACACCGGAGCAGGCGCGCCAGGCACGGCTGGACGACCGCTACGGCCGGGGTTACTCCGGCAGGCGGTAGATCGGCGCAGACGGTGCCAGGTCGGAAAGCGCCGCGGCACCGTCCTCGTCGGCCACGGAACCGACCACCGCCGCCGCCTCGAGTCCGAGAGCACCGGACGAGACGGCCATCGCCACCGCCACCTGCAACGCCGACAGGCGCAGCGAGGGCAACGCCACACTGGAGGCGACATACGTGCGCCCATCCGTGTCGCGCACGGCAGCGCCCGCGGCCGAGCCGGTGCGCGCCCGCGCCGAACGCGCCAGCGTCGCCAGCTTCACATCCTCCGGGTCAAGCTCGCTCATGGCGCCGCCTCCGCCTCCTCCTCCGGCTCCGGGCGCTGCACGCGGCGAACCAGCACGGTGTCGACGCGGTTGCGCCGCCCGCCCGCGCTCTCGGCGACGAACTCCAGGCCGTTGACGCGCGCAGTCGCGCCCGGAATCGGCACCCGGCCGAGCCGTTCGGCGAGCAATCCGCCGACGGTCTCGACGTCCGCACGTTCCGGCAGCTCGACGTCGAACAGATCGGCAAGATCCTCCACGGACAGCCGCGCCGTCACCCGCGCGGTGTCGGCGTCTAGGCGTTCGACGGGCGGCCTCTCGTCGTCGTACTCGTCGGTGATCTCACCGACGATCTCCTCCAGAATGTCCTCGATGGTGACCAGCCCGGCGGTGCCGCCGTACTCGTCGATCACGATGGCGATGTGCGTGCGGTGGGCTTGCATCTCACGCAGCAGCTCGTCCACCGGCTTGGATTCGGGTACGAAGGCCGGGGCGCGCATGACCTCCTCGACGCGGGTCGCGCGGGCGCGCTCGGCGTCTTGGGCACGGCGGGCCAGCTCCTTGAGGTAGACGACACCCACTATGTCGTCGACGTTCTCGCCGATCACCGGGATGCGCGAGAAGCCGCTGCGCAGCGCCAGGGCGAGCGCCTGGAGTACCGACTTGGTGCTCTCGATCCACACCACCTCGGTGCGGGGCACCATCACCTCGCGGGCGATCGTGTCGCCGAGTTCGAAGACGGACTGGATCATTTCCCGCTCGCCGTGCTCGACGACTCCGCGCTGCTCGGCCATGTCGACGAGCTCGCGCAGCTCGACCTCCGAGGAGAACGGTCCCTCGCGAAAGCCTCGTCCGGGCGTCAGCGCGTTGCCGACCAGGATCAACAGCGATGCTAACGGTCCGAACACCCGGCCCAGCACGCGCACCATGCCCGCCGTTGCGAGCGCAACTCGGTACGGATGCTGGCGGCCGAGCGTGCGGGGTCCCACCCCGACCAGCACATATGAGATGACCACCATGACCACCACGGTGAGCAGCACAACCGGCCACCGTCCGCCGAACTGTGCCCGCGCGACGATGGTGGCGAGCACGGTCGCGGTCAGCTCGCAGGTGACGCGCAGGAGCAGCAGCAGGTTCGTGTACCGGGCCCGATCCGCGACGAGCAGCCGCAGTTTCCGGGCACCGCGCCGTCCCTCGCGCACCATTTCGTCGACCCGGGCCACCGACACCGTGGCGAGTGCCGAGTCGATTCCGGCGAACACCCCGCCGAGCGGCACCAGGCAGATCGCCAGCACTAGAACGGCAATATCGGCGCCGGTCACCGCCGCCCACCGGAGTCGCGCACCTCGCCACCGGTGCCCGGCAGCGGGGCGCGTATGGGACCGCGGCCGGTCGCCGCGGCCCAGCCACGGACGATGCGAGCCTGCAGCTCGAACATCGCCTGCTCCTCGTCGGCGTCGCCGTGGTCGTATCCGAGCAGGTGCAGGATGCCGTGTGTACAGAGCAGGTGCAGCTCCGCCTCGAGGGAGTGTCCCGCTTCGCGGGCTTGCAGCGCCGCGACCTCAGGGCACAGCACCACGTCGCCGAGTATGGCGGCCGGCGCCGCCCGCTCGTCGCCCACCGAGCCGGGATGATCGCCGTGGTCGAGGTGCTCGTCGGTGCCGTCCATGGGGAAGGCCATCACGTCGGTGGGGCCGTCGAGATCCATCCACTGCAGGTGCAGCGCCGACATGGCCTCGGCATCGAGCAACACGACCGAGAGGTCGGCCAGCGGGCTGACATGCATGGCGTCCAGCACATAGCGCCCCAGGTCTGCCAGGGCCCGCTCGTCGACGGCGACACCCGACTCGTTATTGATCTCAATACTCACTGTGCCACCTGGCTCTTCGCGCGAGCGTTCATCGCTGCCTCAGCGACGGGGCTTGGCGTGCTGCGGCGGCGCCGTACGGCCGTGCGCGTGCTCGTCATAGCGCGCGTAGGCATCGACGATGTCGCCGACCAGCCGGTGCCGCACGACATCGTTGCTGGTCAGATTTGCGAAGTGCACGTCGTCGATGTCCGTGAGGATCTCGCGAACGACCTTGAGGCCGCTGCGCGTCTCGCCAGGCAGGTCGATCTGCGTGACCTCCCCCGTGACGACGATCTTGGAGTCGAAGCCGAGCCGGGTCAGGAACATCTTCATCTGCTCGGGAGTCGTGTTCTGCGCCTCGTCCAGGATGATGAACGCGTCGGAGAGTGTCCGGCCGCGCATGTAGGCCAGCGGCGCGATCTCGATCGTGCCGGACTGCATGAGCCTCGCGATCGAGTCGGGTTCGATCATGTCGTGCAGCGCGTCGAACAGCGGACGTAGGTACGGGTCGATCTTCTCGAACAGCGTGCCGGGCAGGAAGCCGAGCCGTTCGCCCGCCTCGACGGCCGGCCGGGTCAAGATGATGCGGGTGACCTGCTTGGCCTGGAGGGCCTGCACTGCCTTCGCGACAGCGAGGTAGGTCTTACCCGTGCCCGCCGGGCCGATGCCGAATACGACGGTGTGCTTGTCGATGGCATCGACGTAGTGCTTCTGGTTCAGCGTCTTGGGACGGATGTTCTTGCCGCGCCGAGACAGGATGTTGAGGCTCAACACCTCGGCGGGCCGCTCGCCGGTGTCGGCGGTCAGCATGCCGACGGCGTGGGTCACGGCGTCCGGAGTCAGGTGCTGGCCCGCGCTGATGAGCTCGAGCAGTTCCTCGAACAGGCGTACCGCGATGGCGTTGTCTGCCGGGTCGCCGGTGATCGTGATCTCGTTGCCACGAACGTGGATGTCGGAGTCGAGGCTCTTCTCGATGACCCGGAGCAACTCGTCCCGGGAACCAAGGAGCGCGACCATCGCCTGGTCGCCGGGGACGACGAGGGTGGTGGAGACGCGCTCAGGTCTGGAATGGGCGTCTGACAAGTCGGGTTCGTTCCTACTTTCCGAGCTGAGGCCGGATAGATGTGGCGATCCCACTTTACCGGCGATCAGCCAGGCGGCCACTGCATCCTGCGACCGCCGAGCACGTGCGCGTGCACGTGGAACACCGACTGGCCGGCCTGCGCACCGGTGTTGAAAACGACGCGCAAGTCGGAAAGACCCGCCGCCTCGGCAGCGGCCTTGATGCCACGCAGCACGGCAGCGCCGGCGTCCGCATCCTTGGCCAGCTCGAGGACGTCAGCGATGTGCTGCTTCGGGATCACCAGCAGATGGGTCGGAGCCTGCGGGTTCAGGTCTACGAAGGCGAGCGTCTCGTCGTCCTCGTGCACCTTCCTCGCCGCTACCTCACCCGCGGCGATCTTGCAGAACAGGCAGTCGTCGGACATGTCCGCAGGCTATCGCCCCACCCACGGGACGAGCTGTGCGGCCACATGAACGGTGACATCGGTGATTTCGTTTTCACTGCCAAGGCGATATGGCCCTATCCCCTTGGAGATGTTCTTCCGAACGGCCGGCCACTTCGCGAACCTTGGGACATGCAAAAACGCCTAGCATCGTGGACCAGGGCTCTGTATCGTTCTAGTCGAACGATTTAGTAAATCGATGCAGAGGAAGTGGATGCCATGCCCGCCAGCGCGACCATGAAGGATGTCGCCGCCGCCGCCGGCGTATCGCCGTCCACCGTGTCCAACGCGTACAACAAGCCCGAGCAGCTCTCCGCCGAGGTGCGCCAGCGGATCTTCGCCAAGGCACGCGAGCTCGGCTATGCCGGTCCCGACGCTGCCGCCAGGTCGCTGCGCAGCCGCCGTGCCGGCGCGATCGGGCTGCTGCTCACAGAGCAGCTCTCCTACGCGTTCTCGGACCCGTTCGCGGTGGGACTGCTGGCCGGGCTGGCCGAGGTCGCGGAACGCACCCGCACCGGCCTGCTGCTGATCCCGCTGCCCCGTTACGACCCGGGCACCGATACCGACGTGCTACGCGAGTCCGTCGAGACGGTGCGCGATGCCGTCGTCGACGGCATCGCCGCCTACTGCGTCGACGTGGGCCACCCCGCACTGGACGTGATCGCCAGCCGCGGCCTGCCCTTCGCGCACTCCGACGACGACGTGCCCGGGCGGCGCGTGGTGATCGACGAGGTCGGCGCCACGCGTGCCGTCGGTGAGCATCTCGCCCGGCTGGGCCACACCAACGTCGCGGTGGTCCTCGACGCCGGCCGGGCAACCGACACGCCCGGCGAGATTACGGACGAGACCGTCCTCTACACCAATGCCCGGCTGCGCGCGCGGGGGCTGCGCGAGGGCCTCGGCGCGAGCGCCCGGGTGACCCTCGTGAGTGGCGGCCACAACTCGGTCGAGTCCGGGCTCGCCGCCGCGGAGTTCGTTCTCGACCGCCAGGATCGTCCCACCGCCATCGCCGCGGGTGGCGACGTGCTCGCGTTCGGCGTCATCGAGGCGATGCGCCGACGGGGCCTACAACCCGGCCGCGACATCTCCGTCACGGGGTTCGACGACATCCCCGCCGCCGACGCGGCAGGGCTCACTACAGTGCGCCAGCCCATCCGCGACAAGGGCCGGATGCTCGGCCGGATGTTGCTCGACCCGACGTGCACCGACGAGCGCGTCGTACTGCCCACCGAACTCGTAATCCGTTCCAGCACCGGACCGGTGCCCAACTAGAGAGGTTCAGCCATGCTGCCTATCGCATCCGACATCGCCGTCCGCAACACCGCCTCCGTCGCCTCATCGGCACTGCCCGACGCGCCCGTGGTGCCGGAGCCCGCGCCGCCCGAGCCGCGGCTGCGCGCTGCGTTCGCTGCGTTCCTGCGCGCCTCGGCCCGCCGGCGTGCCCGGCTGGCCGACCGGATCGACCCGTGCACTCATGTAGTCGGGCCGGTCGCCGGCTGAGCGTCGGCGCGGTGCCAGAATGCCCGCGTGGCAAGCCCGCACGCGTCAGCGCTCAGCCATGCTCTCCAGCTCCTCAGCGCCGATGAACGCCAGCTCGAGGTGCTGATTCGCCAGGCCGCCTGGGCTGCCCGCAGCGCCGGCAGGGGCGCCACGGCGCCGCTGTCGGCGAGCGAGCTCGCCACGCTTGGCGGCGTCCCACGACATGTCGCGAAGGGCGGGGTGCTCTTCCGTGCCGGGCAGCGCGCAAGCGGGGTGTGGCTGGTGCGCGATGGACGCTACGACCTGCTTCTCAGCTCGCGCGGCCGCCGCGCGGTAGTGGGCGCGCTCGGGCCTGGTGACGTCGACGGCGACATCTCACTGCTGCTCGATATGCCGGCGCCCTATACGGCACGGGCCAGCCAGGACGGCAGCTGCCTCTTCTTGGCGCACGCCGATTTCGAGCAACTGCTGCGCACGCATCCGGACCTCGCCCGCCGCTGGATGGGAAGTGCAGCGCAGCGACTGGCCGGCACGCAACACCGGGTCGCCGCGCTGCTGGGGCAGCCCCTGGTCGCCCAGGCGGCGCGGCTGTTGCTCGACGAGGCGGTCGGGGCGGTCGTACGGCTTCCCCAGCGCACGCTGGCCGCGATGCTCGGCGTGCGGCGCCCCTCGCTCAACAAGGTGCTGAAGGACCTCGAACACGCTGGGCTGGTCGTGGTGCGCTACGCGCTGATCGACGTTGTCGATGCAGCCGGGCTGGCCGAGCTAGCGTCCTAACATGCGTGCACAGCTGATCCTCGAACTCGATCTCACCGAGCCGCTCGCCCAAGGTATGCCGACCGATCCGGTATCGGCGTTTTTGCAACGCCGGCAGGCCCGGCTCAAGGACGTGCTGACCGGCTTGCGCAAAGCGAGCCGGGACGAGCGCGTTGCGATGCTCGTGGCCAAGGTCGGCCCCTCCCGGATGGGGTTCGGCCGGGCGCAGGAGCTGCGCGACGCGGTGCTCGCGTTCCGCGCGAACGGCAAGCCGGCACTCGCCTGGGCCGAGTCCTTCGGCGAATGGAGCCCCGGGTTGGTGCCTTACTACGTCGCGACCGCGTTCGACGAGATCTGGCTTCAGCCGAGCGGGGACGTGACGCTGGGCGGTCTGGCGTTGGGCACGCCGTTCCTGCGCGGCGCGCTCGACCACCTCGAGGTCGAGCCGCAAGTGGAGCAGCGCTACGAGTACAAGAATGCGGCGGACGTGCTGTTGCGCTCGGCGTTTTCCGACGCGCACCGCGAGGCGATGCAACAACTTGCGACGTCCGTGGTCGATCAGGTGGTGGACGGCATCGCGGGCGGGCGTCGGCTGCCGGCGACGCAGGTGCGCGAACTCGTCGACCAGGCGCCGGTCGCCGCCGAGGAGGCGCTGGCCGCCGGGCTCGTCGATCGGGTGGGCTACCGCGACGAACTGTACGCCCAGGTACGGAGGCGGGCCGGCGAGTCGGCGAAGCTGCTCTACGTCTCGCGGTATGCGCACCCGCCGGTGCCCGCCCCGCGCGCGGTGCGCAAGGCGCGCACTGTTGCGCTGATCTGGGGCCTCGGCCCGATCACATCCGGAAAGGGCGGGCGGCGTCCCGGCGGAAACCGGATGGGCTCGGATACCGTGACCGCGGCGTTCCGGGCAGCGTCGCGCGACAAGGACGTCGACGCGATCGTGTTCCGGGTCGACAGCCAGGGGGGCTCTGCCGTTGCGTCCGACGCGATCTGGCGCGAAGTGCAGCAGGCCCACGTGGCCGGTAAGCCGGTCGTGGTGTCCATGGGCGACCTCGCCGCGTCGGGCGGCTACTACGTCGCGATGGGGGCCGACGTGATCGTGGCCGAGCCGTCGACGATCACCGGCTCGATCGGGGTGGTGGCCGGCAAGCTCGTCACGGACGGGCTGTGGAATCGGCTCGGCGTCAGCTACGACAGCGTCGCGATCGGCGAGCTGGCCCGGATGTTCAGCACCCGTACGCGCTACGGTGCGGCGGAACAGGCAGCGCTTGCGGGTTGGCTCGATCGTGTCTACGAGATGTTCGTCGGGAAGGTGGCCGCGTGCCGCGGCATGTCTCGTGACGAGGTGCACGCGGTGGCCCGCGGGCGGGTATGGACGGGCGCGGACGCCCGCGAACGGCGGCTGGTCGACGTGCTCGGCGGGCTGGACAAGGCCGCCGAACTGGCCGCGGAGCGGGCCGGTATCCCGGCGACCGCCGAGGTCGACCTGGTGAGCTACCCAGCGGTGCCGCCCATAGAGCGGATCCGCCCGCCCCGGTCGAGTGAGAGCCCCGGCGCCGAGCTGAGCTGGACGGGATGGGGCTCGTTCGCAGGGCTCGCCGCCCGGCTCGGGCTGCCGGCCGCGGGGCCGCTGACGCTGCCCTGGGTGCCGATGACATCCTGACACTGTGTCTGTTCGCATCTGCGTAACGGGGGCGAGCGGCAAGGCCGGCCGGGCCGTGGTGCGCGAGCTGCTCGAGCACGGCTACGACGTTGTGAGCACCGATATCGCCGTCACCCGAGCGGACCGCGACCAAGGCATGCTGCGCGCCGACCTCACCGACTTCGGGCAGGCGGTGGAGGCGCTTTCCGGGGCGGATGCCGTCGTGCACCTGGCGAACATCCCGGCGCCAGGGATCGATCCCCCGGCGGTCACGTTCAACGCGAACACGACGATGAACTTCAACGTGTTCAGCGCCGCCGCGATGCTCGGCCTAAGCCGGGTCGTGTGGGCATCCAGCGAGACGACGCTGGGTCTCCCGTTCGACGTCCCGCCGCGGTATGCGCCCGTGGACGAGGCGCACTATCCGCTCCCGACGACGACGTACGCGCTGTCGAAGGTCGCCAGCGAGACCGTCGCCGGCCACCTCGCGCAGTGGTCTGGGATTCCCTTCGTGGCGCTGCGCTTTTCCAACATCATGCAGCCCGGCGACTACGAGCTGTTCCCCTCGTTCTGGCAGGATCCCTTGCTGCGTAAGTGGAATCTGTGGGGCTACGTCGACGAGCGGGATGTCGCCGCCGCATGCCGGCTGGCGCTGGCGGCACCCGCAGACACGGTCGCGGGCAGCCCCGCCTTTGTGATTGCCGCCGCGGACACCGTGATGGATCGCCCATCGGCCGGACTGCTGGCAGAGGTGTTCCCGGGCGTGCCGCTGAATCGCGACGTCGGCGAGTTCGGCACGCTGCTCGCGATTGACCGCGCGCGAGACGTACTCGGCTACGAGCCACGCCACTCCTGGCGCGACCACGTCGGTAGCCCGTAACCCACATCTCCACCGCCCCAAGTTGTTCGACCCTCAGCGCGGTATAAGCCGCGGCAGGTCGAACAACTTCGCGGTGGCGGCAGCGGCGCGATGCCCTAGGAGGCGGCCGGGTGCTCGACCAGGGCGAGCACCCGCGACGCCATGAATCGGGCGGTGCGCACCGGCGTTCCGCGTCGGGTCACCTCCGTGACCTCGACGGCGCCGCGACCTTGGCTGATCTCCACACGTCGGCCGGCCCGGGTGGCAGTGATCTCGTAGGTCCGCACACCGTCGCCGGCATCGATCACGATCTCGACGCGGTCACCCTTCATGCGGCAAGTGTGCCTGAGTTCGTAGGTCCGATCCGGTGCGGTCGCCTCACGGCGCTGGGCACGCCGCGGCTTCAGCCGAACGATCGTCCGCGGCGGCGGTTCTCTTTTGGGACCCGGGAACGCATCCGGATCGGACGTGTGGTCTAACGAGCGGTCCCGGCCGGTTATTTCCGCGGCGCACATTCCCCGGGCGTACGTTGGAGACGATGCCCGGCGGCGATCGCATCCAGCGGCTACTCGAGGTGGCGGGAACGACCTATGCGCAGCAGGCGGGCATCCGGCTCGCCGACAGACCGGCGCCGCTGTACCAGTTGCTCGTCCTCTCGTCGCTGCTGAGCACCCGCATCTCGGCTGCAATCGCGGTAGCGGCCGCCAGCGAGCTGCGCGCCGCCGGCTACACCACCGCACAGCGCATGCGCGCCGCGACGTGGCAGCAGCGCGTGGACGCCCTCGGCCGCGGACACTACCGCCGCTACGACGAGAGCACCGCGACCCGCCTCGGCCACGGAGCAGAGCTGCTCATCGAGCGTTACGGCGGCGACCTGCGCCGCCTCGCGGACGCAGCCGGTAAGGACATCGGCAAGGCCGGCGCGCTGCTTTCCGACGTCCCGGGTATCGGCCCTGTGGGCATCGACATATTCCTGCGCGAGGTGCAGGCGGCGTGGCTCTGGGTGCGCCCGTACGTGGGCGAACGGGTGGCCACGGTCGCCAAGCAGCTCGGCGTGCCCAGCACGCCGCGTGCGCTCGCCTCTGCGGTCGGCACGGACGACCTGTCGCGGATCACCGCCGCGATCATGCGTGCATCACTTGAAAGCGACGTTCGCGGCCGCCTGTGAGAGCCCTGCCTCAGGACGAGCGGTACTCGTCGTCGTCAGGAACCTCCTGTGCCTGCTCCAACGCGTCCGCGGGTTCTGCCTCGAGCGGCGCCTCGAATTCGGGCAGCTGCGCGTCGTCGTCCTGGCCGGCGTGTTCGGGGACTTCGCGATCGTCGTCGGGACGTGTCACAGCTCCTCCGTCGGGATACGTCGATGACCCGGGCTAGCGAGCCGATCCTAGGCCTCCAGCCTGCTCACGAAGTGTGCTACCCGCGAACTCGATCACTGTCGTCTGCCTCGTCCGGCAGTCGGGCGTGCTCGGTGAGCCAGCGGTAGGGCAGCAGGTACCACAGCCACGCGAATACGCACGCCAGCAGGGCGGTCAGGATCCACGCGGCCACCGGGCCGGAGACCACGTCGACGATCAGCAGCACCGAGCCCAGCACCGCCAGCGCGAGGAACACCAGCCCGAAGGCTGCGAGCCTTCCGGTCCAGCCGACCAGCTCCTGCTTGAGGTGACGCCGGAAGACCACCCGGTGCACGGCGACCGGCGCGATGAACAGCGCTGCTGCGATTGCCGAGCAGAGCAACGTCCCCACGTAAAGGCCACGTAGCACTGAGCTCAGCATGGTGAAGCGCTGCTGGAAGGCGATCGTCAGCAGGAACGCGAACAGGATCTGGACGCCGGTCTGGGCGACACGCAGCTCCTGGAGTAACTCGGCGTAGTTGCGGTCCAGCCGTTGCGCGTCCGTCTCATGCCGCTCGTAGTCGTCCATCCGACTCAGCCTGCACGTTCGGCGGACCGGCGTCCACCGGGCCGACGGCCGGGCACATCACCCCGGAACGCTCTCCGCATGAATGAAATCGCGGGTGCGGATGAGTGCCAGTGACAGGACGCCGCTGACCAGGGCGATGATGCCGGCGACCAGCAGGATGTGATCGAGGCCGGTGGTGAACGCCGAGCGCGCGGCGACGGCAACCGGGCGCCGCTGCTGCGGTGGCAGCGACAGCAGCGTCTTGCCGAGCTCCCCATTCGTCAGCGACCCCTTGATCTGTGCCGCATGCGGGCCGATGCCCGGCACCTTGGCAAACGCGTCGGCGGCGGCGCTGGCCACCCGGCTGGCGAACAGCGATCCGAGTAGGGCAATGCCGGTCGCGATGCCCACCTGCCGGAAGGTGGAGTTCACGCCCGACGCCATGCCGGCCTGCCGCGGCGGGACGACGCCGACCGCGGTAGAGGCAAGCGGCGGGTTGACCAGTCCGGCACCCACCCCGGAGACGATCAGCCCCGGAACCAGGTGCGTCCACTGCGATCCGGCGGTGAGCCCACGCATCAGCAGCAGCCCGGCACCGATGATGAGCAGCCCCGGCCCGATCAGCCACCGCACCGGCACGAACGACGACAGCCGGCCGGCGATGCCGGCGACCACGAACAGTCCACCGGTGGCGGTCAGCAGCCGCAGGCCGGTCTGGAACGGCGTGTAGGTGAGCACGTCCTGGAGGTAGATCGTCAGATACAGCAGCATCGAGAACAGGGACGCGGAGATACCGAACGCGGCGATGGAACCCCCGGTGAACGTGGGCTTGCGGAGCAGGCCCAGGTCGAACATCGGATGTCGGCTCACGATCTCGACACCGATGAACACGGCGAGCAGCACGGCCGCGGCGGCGAGGCAGCCGAGCACGAGCGAGTCGGTGAACCCGCGGTCGCTGGCCTTGATCAACCCGAATACGAGGAACGCCAGGCACGCGGTGAACGTCACGAAGCCGAACCAGTCGGGGCGGCGCGGACTGGGATCCTTCGACTCGTTCACCCGAAGCGCCGTGATCACCAGGACGATGACGCCGATCGGCAGGTTTACGTAGAAGATCCACCGCCAGGACAGGCCCGACGTCAGCGCACCGCCGATGAGTGGGCCGATCGCGACGGCGATTCCGGCGACCGCGCCCCACACGCCGAAGGCGATCCCCCGGTCCTTCCCGCGAAAGGCGTCTGCGAGCAGGGCCAGCGACACGGCGAACATGATCGCGCCGCCGACACCCTGGAAACCGCGCGCGATTTGCAGGAACAGCGTCCCGGTTGCCACGCCGCACAGGAGCGACGCCACGGTAAACGCACACACCCCGATCAGGTAGAGCAGCCGGCGGCCGAACAGGTCGGCCAGCGACCCGCTGGTCAGCAGCACCGCGGCGAGGGTGAGCGCGTAGGCGTCCACGACCCACTGCAGGTCGGAGAAGCTGCTGCCCAGGTCCTTCTGCATGTCGGGCAACGCGACATTCACGATCGTGATATCCAGCAGCAGCATGAATATGCCAAGGCTGACCGCCGTGAGGGTCCACCAGCGGTAGTCAGGCTTTGCTTCGCGTTGCGTCTGTACTGCCTGCGGGGCTGTGGTACCCGTCATAGCCTGTCCGTCCCTTCGCATCGGCGTCGGTCGGTGCAGTTGGTTTCCAACCTACTCACCGAGGCAGTCCAAGTAGGTTCACGGACCATGGGACCGCTGGGCAGCCTTGCACCTGGCGCCGGTGGGCGCGCACCGCGAGCCCACGCGGCCTCCGACGCCGCCCGCCTGGACTTGAACGGCGCCTGGCAGTTCCGCCTGGCCGGGGAGGCGGGCTGGACGCACGTCGAGGTTCCGGGTCACTGGCAGCTAGCTGGCTTCGGCGCGCCCGCCTACACGAACGTGCGGTATCCGTTCCCGATCGACCCGCCGCACGTGCCGGACGACAACCCGACCGGCGTGTACCGCCGCACGTTCGACCTGCCGGCGGGCTGGCCCGGAGGCGCCGCGGTGCTCCGCTTCCTCGGCGTCGACTCCGCATTGACAGCCTGGCTGAACGGCACCGAGCTGGGCTGGTCGACCGGGAGTCGGCTCACCACGGAGTTCGACGTCGGATCACTGCTGCGCCGCGCCGCCAACGAACTGGCGGTGCGGGTGCACCAGTGGTCGCCGGGCAGCTATCTCGAGGATCAGGACATGTGGTGGCTGTCCGGCATCTTCCGCGACGTCACGGTGATCGCCCGCCCGGTGGGTGCTGTCGACGACTTCTTCGTCCATGCCGACTACGACCACGTCACCGGGGCGGGAACGCTGCGCGTCGAGCCCGATGTGCCGGCGCTGCTGTCCGTGCCGTCGCTCGGGCTGCTCGACGTGCCGGCCGGCGGGCCGCATCGCGTCGCCGACGTCACACCCTGGTCGGCCGAAGTCCCTCATCTCTATGAGGGCACGCTCGCCGCGGGCGGGGAACGCATAGCGCTGCGCATAGGGTTTCGCACCATCGAGGTCCGCGACGGACTGCTCACCATCAACGGCCGGCGGGTGCTGTTGCGCGGCGTCAACCGGCACGAGTGGAACCCAGATCGCGGCCGTGCCGTCACCGCCGAGGACATGCTGGCCGACGTCCGGCTGATGAAGCAGCACAACATCAACGCCGTCCGTACCAGCCACTACCCGCCGCACCCGGACTTCCTCGATCTGTGCGACGAGTACGGGCTCTACGTGATCGACGAGTGCGACCTGGAGACGCACGGGTTCGCCGTCGTGGACTGGCGCGGCAACCCGAGCGATGACCCGCGGTGGCATCCGGCGTACCTCGACCGCATCCGGCGCACCGTCGAGCGGGACAAGAACCACCCCTCAGTGATCATGTGGTCACTCGGCAACGAGAGTGGGACGGGACAGAACCTCAAGGCGATGTCGGCGTGGGTGCACAAGCGCGACCCGGGCCGTCCCATCCACTACGAGGGCGATCCGGACTGCGGTTACGTCGACGTCTACAGCCGCATGTACGCCGCCCACGACGAGGTGGCGGCGATCGGTCGCTACGAGGAGCCGGCGACCGACGATCCGGCACTGGACGCGCACCGGCGCGGGCTGCCGTTCCTGCTGTGCGAATACGCCCATGCGATGGGCAACGGCCCGGGCGGGCTGTTGGAGTACCAGGAGCTGTTCGAGACCTACCCGCGCTGCCAGGGCGGGTTCGTCTGGGAGTGGATCGATCATGGGATCCGCCGGCCCGGATACTTCGCCTACGGCGGCGACTTCGGCGAGGTGCTGCATGACGGCAACTTCGTCATAGACGGGCTGCTATTCGCCGATCGCACGCCATCGCCCGGGCTGGTCGAACTGAAGGCGGTGATCGCGCCGGTGCGGCTCACGCTGCACGACGACGAAGTCGCGCTGAGCAACCTGCACGACTTCGCCGACACTGCCGACCTACGATTCCCGTGGACGCACGAGGTCGAGGGCGTGCCCATTGAGAGCGGCGAACTCGACGTTGCGCCTATCGGCCCACACGAAACGGCTCGAGTGCCCGCGCCGGCGCTCACCCGCGCCGAGGCCGAAAGCTGGCTGACCGTCCGCGCGGTGCTCGCACATGACACGCCGTGGGCGGCTGCCGGGCACGAGATCGCGTTCGCGCAGCGGCAGATCACGGCCGCGCCCGTCCGTACCTCGGCGTATGGCCGGCCCGACGCGGCGCTGTTCCACCGCGGCATGCTGACGCGGGTCGGCGCGCTGCCGGTGCGCGGGCCGCGCCTGGACCTGTGGCGGGCGCCCACCGACAACGACCGTGCGGTGTTCGGGCCTTCGCTCGCGGCGCCCTGGCGGGCGATCGGCCTAGATCGGCTCACGCACCGGGTGATCGACCACGACGACTTCGTGCTGCGCACCCGCGTGGCCCCGGCCGCGACCGACCTGGGGATGCTCGCCACCTACCGGTGGCGCGCCGATGGCGCGGCGCTCGTCCTCACCGTCGACGTCGAACCCGACGGCGAATGGCCGGTGCCGCTCCCCCGGCTCGGCGTGCGCCTCGCCCTGCCGGCGAGCATCGCAGAGGTGGAGTGGTTCGGTGGCGGGCCGGGCGAGGCGTATCCGGACAGCACTCGGGCCCTGCGCATAGGCCGGTTCCGCCGTAGCGTCGAGGAACTGCAGACTCCCTACGCGTTCCCGCAGGAGAACGGCAACCGCCGGCTCGTCCGCTGGGCGGAGCTCTCCGGCCCGGACGGCGGAGTGCGCATCGAGGGTGCGCCCACGTTCGACCTGACGGTGCGCCGGTGGACCAGCGAGGACCTCGACGCCGCCCGGCATCCCAGCGACCTGGTGCCCCGCGACGAGCTGTACCTCAACATCGACGTTGCCCAGAACGGCCTGGGCACCGCCTCGTGCGGGCCGGGTGTGCTACCGCGCTACGAGCTGCGGGCCGCGCCGGCGTCCTGGACGGTGCGCCTCCTGCCGCTGCGATGAGCGCTCGCGCGAAGAGCCCGCGCCCGGCGCGCCGTCAGGCGCTTGCCGTGGCCCGCGGGTTCCGCCCCTTGTGGCTGGGAACCGCGGGACAATCGGCGCGGATTAGCTTGGTGCGATCAGCGGCAGCATCACGTGGTCGACGATCTCGATCGCGTCGTGCTCCGTGACCGGCTGGTTGTTCAGGACCATCCGGTACGTCAGCATCGCCGGCAGGATGTCGGCGTACAGCGTGCAGGCTGCGTCCGGGCGCACCTCGCCGCGTTCGACGCCCCGGTGCAACAACTCGACGAACGCCGCGCGTTTGGGACAGTGCACCTTCTGGTCGACGGCCGAGGCGAGATCCGGGTCGCGGGTGGCCTCGCACGCGACGGCGCGCATGACCTCGCCGGCTACGTCGGACACCTCGCAGATGCGCGTGGCCAATCTCACCAAGAGCTCGCGGGTCGTCGCGTTGGGGTCGGAGCGGATCTCGTTGAGGATGTCGCCGGGGCCGCCGTAGCGAGCGAGGAACGCATCGACGACGAGGTCCTGCTTGGTGTCCCAGCGGCGGTAGATGCTCGCCTTGCCGGTCTTCGCCCGCGCCGCGACGGCCTCGACCGTGAACCCGGCGTAGCCGACATCGGCCAGCTCGGCGAAGACCGCGTCATGGATCGCGTCCTCGAGCTCCGCCCCCCGCTTGCGTTGCCGCGCGATGAGTGCAGTCACTGTCTCGGAACCTTTCCTGTGATGCCGCTGAGCCTACCCGATAGAAAACGGTTGCGTTCCCTATTGGCTCCCGATTACTGTCCTCAGCTTAGGAGACGTCGGCGTTCTCTACCAGTGTTGTTGACCACGAGACGAGACTTACGGAGCTATCTGTGACAGACACAGCACAAGGCGAGATCATCGCCGCCGAGTCGCGCAAGACTGCGCGGCGCACGGTCCATCCCGGGATGCTGCTGTTCCTGATCGCGGGCGCGCAGCTCATGGTCGTGCTCGACGCGACGATCGTGAACATCGCCCTGCCGTCGATGGGCCGCTACTTCGACAAGAGCCAGACGGACATGACCTGGGCGATCAACGCCTACACGCTCGCGTTCGGCGGATTGCTGCTGCTGGGCGGGAGAGCCGCCGACATTCTCGGGCGGCGGCAGATGTTCATCCTCGGGCTCGGGCTCTTCTCACTCGGCAGCCTGCTCGGCGGCTTGTCGACCACGTATGAGCTGCTGCTGGTCGGCCGCGTCGTCCAAGGCGTCGGCGGCGCGATCGCGGCACCGACCGCACTGTCGCTGATCACGACGCTGTTCGAGGAAGGACCGGCACGCAACCGTGCCTTCGCCGTATACGCCGGAGTGTCCGGTGCCGGGGCCGCAGTTGGGCTGCTGCTCGGCGGGGTGCTGACCGAATACGCCACGTGGCGGTGGGTGCTGTTTGTCAACGTGCCGATCGGCGTGGCGTTGATGATCGGCGGTTCCCTCTACATCCACTCGTCCGAGCGGCTGACCGGCAAGTTCGACATCCTCGGCTCGGTGCTCTCGGTGGCCGGCATGGTGGCCCTCGTCTACGGCTTCATCAACGCGGCCAACCACAGCTGGAGCGACGGCACGACCGTCGCATCGCTGACTGCCGGTGTCGTGCTGCTCGGCGTGTTCGTGCTTTACGAGTCGCGCTCGGCGATCGCGATGATGCCGATGCGGATATTCGCCAACCGCTCCCGGGCCGGTTCCTACCTGATCATGCTGATCATCGGAGCCGCGATGTTCGGCATGTTCTACTTCATGACGTTCTTCATCCAGGGCGTCATGGGCTTCAGCGCGCTGAAGACCGGCGTTTCGTACCTGCCGTTCACCGTCGTGTTCATCGTGGGCTCGGGAATCGCCACCGGGGTGCTGCCCCGGGTCGGGCCCAGGCCGCTGGTCACGATCGGCTCGGCGCTCATGACGGTCGGCCTGTTCTGGTTCGCCCAGGTGGATACGAGCACCAAGTACTGGACGGGCGTTTTCCCGCCGATGATGGTGATGGCCGCCGGCATGGCGCTGGCGTTCGTGACACTGACCGTCGTCGCGGTCACCAAGGTGAGCAACACCGACACCGGCCTGGCGTCCGCGCTGCTGAACGTCGGCCAGCAGGTCGGCGGCTCGATCGGCCTGGCGGTGCTCGCCACCGCCTTCGCGAGCGCGTCGAAGAGCGAGGGCAAGTCGCAGGTCAGTGATCTGGCCGGCGCCTCGCAGCAGCACCTGCAGGAGCTGATCGCGAGCTCGCAGAGCGGCAAGCCGGCCTCCCCGGCCGCGTACGCCGATCAGGCCGCGGTCGACGCGTTCCATGCGGTGCAGGCCCACGGCGCAAGCCAGGGCTTCCTGGTGGCCGCGATCTTCGGGATAGTCGCCGTCGTGGCCGCCCTGGTGCTGATCAACGTCAAGAAGCGCGACGTGACCGAGGTGTCTGAGTCCGAGGTCGTCGTCCCGGCCTGATCCGCCAGCTGTCCGCCTACTCGCCCAGGCCCGCTGCTGCGGGCCTGGGCGTCCACATATCGTGCGGGGATGACTTCGCGGGCGTACCTGTCTGAGCTGTTCTCGCTGGACGGCCGGGTGGCCGTGGTGACCGGCGGCAGCTCCGGGATCGGGCGGGCGATCGCCACGGCGCTGGCCCGGGCCGGGGCCAGCGTGGTGATCGTGGCCCGCCGGGAGGTGGAGCTGGCCGCGACCGTCGAAGAGCTGACCGTCGCGGGCTGCCGTGCCGGTTGGGTGAGCGCCGACCTGAGCTCCCGCGACGGCGTGCGCACCGCCGCAGAGATGGCAGCCCAGCCGTTCGGTGAGCCCGACATCCTGGTCAACAGCGCCGGCATCAACCTCCGGCCGCCGCTCGGCGAGCTGGCCGATGACGTCTGGGACGCCACGATGGCGCTGAACCTCGACGCGCCGTACCTGCTCGGCCAGCGGTTCGCGCCGGGCATGGCCGAGCGCGGCTACGGCAGGCTCATCCACATCAGCTCCCAGCAAGCGCACCGCGCGTTCGTGCAGAGCGGGGCTTACGGCGTGTCCAAGGGAGGGCTCGAGTCGCTGGCACGGTCGCAGGCCGAGGCGTGGTCGCGGCACGGGGTCACCAGCAACACGCTCGTGCCCGGCTTCGTGATGACGCCGCTCAACGCCCGGCTGTCGTCCGATCCGCAGCGCGTGGCGGAGCTGGCCGCCAGGACGATGGTGGGACGCAACGGCGTCGCCGACGACTTCGCCGGAGCGGCGGTCTTCCTGGCCAGCCCGGCGTCCGGATACGTCACCGGGCAGGCGATCTTCGTCGACGGCGGTTTCTCCGTGCACTGACCGAGCCTGCCGACCTTGTGGCGCGGACGTCGATCGCGGACGACGCGAGCAGCACCACTCCGAGCGGGGTGCCCGACTCCGGGGCCATCGACGTCGGCGGCACCACCACCGACGACACGATCGGCGGCGCAAGGGGGCGGCCCGCTCTCGCGCACCGGCACGTTCGCCGAGACCCGACTGAACGGAATGACGGCGTTCTCCTCCGGCTTCGGCACCCGGGTGGACGTCTCCGCGCCCAGCGACAACATCCCGGCGCTGCAGCACACCTGCCTGCAGTTCGGGAGCTGCACCGCGTCGGACGCGGTCACGGTGCTAGCGGGCGGCACGTCGGCGTCCACGCCTATGACCGCCGCCGCGGTGGCCGACCTGCTGCAGGTCGGCAAGGCCACCGGGCACCCACTGACCCCCGGCGCGGTACGCCGCCTGCTCGAGCAGTCCGGCCGCGACGTCCCGACCCAACCCCAGGTCGACCGGCAGCTACAGGTCGGCCCGCAGATCGACATCACCCGGGCCGTCGAGTCCCTGCTCACTCCGGCGCCGAGCGCGCCCGCCATCGTGCGGCTCTCCACGGCGCACCGCGTCACGATCGGCGACGCCGGAGCGAACTTCGTCGAGAACACCGATCCCGGCGCGATCGACCTCACCGGCCCCGACGACGAACTCGGCAACCCGACCGGCGAGTCGCTGGTCGGGCCGATCACCTTCGGCATCGACGCAACGAGCCTGCCCCAGCACGCCCCACTGCAGTACGTACTACGAGTGGGCAGTACCGAGTTCACCTCGCCGACGCCGGCCATCCGGGTCACGCCAGCCGAACTGCTCGCCGCGGCGGGGCAGCCGCTCGTGTCGACGGGAAGCCGTGACGTGACGGTCGTCGCCGAGGTGCGATTTGGCCCCGAGCACGTGCTAGCAAGCACGGACGAGACGCTCACCTTCGGCCCGACCGACGGAACCCACGCGATGGCGCCCGCACCGGCGGTCGCACCGGTCACGCCGGTAGGGCGGCCGGTGAGCGTGCGTTACGACATCACCGGCGTTACCGGGGTGCAGCAGCCGGAGCTGATCATCTCCTCCATCAACCACTGGAGCCCGTTCGCCGCACCCATGTACCGCATCGCCTACTCCGCGC
>JBKOXO010000081.1:0-9109 GCA_046744105.1 Actinomycetota bacterium | reverse complement strand
TCTCGCAGCAGGCGAGGTTAAAGAACAACATGGGGTACTGCGCAGCAACCGCGACCACGGCGGCTAGACGGTCGGCGACCTCGGCGTACTCGCCCGCCTGGTAGAGCGGGGCGAGCGGAGCCCAGAGTTCCCAGCCGCGAGCCTCGTACGCCTTTCCCGGCGTACCTTCCAGCGCGAGGATGGTCGTTCCTTCCTCCTCGGCGGAGGCCATTCGCTTCGTGCGGGGAGGGGCGAAAACGAGAGTTCCGGCCGGCGCGTCGACCCGATCACCGTCAAGCTCGAACACTGCGTGGCCGCGCAGCACAAGAAAGAGCTCCTGGTCAGCCGTGGGGTCGTCCTCGTCGTGCTCATTGATGACGAGGTCGCCCGCCGCACCGGCAGTCCAAGCTGTCGCGCCGAACGCCGTGATGCCCAAGTGGTGTCGGATCGGCCGATAGTGACAGCCTGCGTCGCTGAATTCCTCGATCTCGTCCAGATGCGCAACCGCGTAACGAGCCATGCCCCGCCCGCCCCATCTCCCTGAGTACCGGAAGCTTTGAACCTGCCGCACGCTATACCCGCTCCCCGACAAATCTGCGTCGGTGGCCCGGGGGCATGCCCCTCGCCCCGGTGACGACCCGCGGCACGGGCAGTGGCGGATATGCCGACCTACTCCACCGCTGGCCGCGACCTGGCACAGCACGCCTACGGTGGCTGCGTCCGCGAGCACGTTCGCCGCTGCGGGTCTTCGCGGCCAGGCTGGCTTGTGTCGCGGCCGCACCGACCGCCGCGCGCTCGCGTGTTACGTATTCATGATCACGATTCCGGTGGCGACCAGGACCGTGGCGACGATGCGCCAGCGACCGAACCGTTCGTGGAAGACGACGGCGCCGATCACCGCACCGATGATCACGCTGGTTTCGCGCAGCGCCGCGATTGGAGCGAGGGCCCCGCGCGTCTGCGCCCAGAGCACCAGCCCGTAGGCCACCATCGAGAGCACTCCGCCGCCGAGACCGGAAACCAGGTGCCGCCGTGCCTGCGACCATAGCTTCTCTCGTCGCGTGTACGCAGCGATCAGCGGCAAGAACGGACCTTGGGCGAGGAACAGCCAGCCGGCGTAACCGATGGCAGTGCCGGAATCGCGGACACCGATGCCGTCGAGCGTGGTGTATGCGGCGATAGTCACGCCGGTGAGCAGCGCCGCACCAATCGCTGGCGCCTCCGCGCGGGTGGGCCAGCCGCCGGCCAGCACGAGGCTTGCTAGACCACCTGACACGAGCACCACGCCTGCCAGATGCGACGCCGTCAGCGTCTCGTGCGCGACCACTGCGGCTGCGATCGCGACCAGCCACGGTGAGGTACCCCGCGCGAGCGGGTACACCTGACTGAAGTCACCGAGCTCGAAACTTCGCATCAGCAGCAGGGCGTAAGCCACGTGGACCGCCGCCGACGCAGCGATGAACGGCCGGCTCGCAGTCGCAGGCGAGGGCGCGAGGAACACCACCAGCCCGCCGCACACAGTGACGGCTATGCCGATCAGCGCGAACCCGACGAGGCGATCGGTGATCGCGTGTGCGACAGCGTTCCACACGGCGTGTAGCGCAGCGGCGAGCAGAACTGATATCAGGACCGCGGTTGGGACCGCCGAGTGGCTGACGGCGACGGCGAGAGGCACCGGGGAGGCTCCTTCGGTCGGTGCCCCGTTGTCGGGCACGACAGATGAAGACCTCAGGGCTTTTATCCCGTAAGTTGTGCGGCCCGACCGCTGGCTGCGGCCTGCCCCGGCGCCGCTCGGTCCAGCCCCGAGCCGTCCTGATTGTGTGACACCCGACGGACGGTCGGCGGAACCCTAGGCACAACCACGTGCTGACGCGAGACTAGCGCGCCGCAACCGGAGCAGCCAAGATCGTCGGCCTAACGGTCGCCCCCGCCGGGCGGGCACTGCGGCGGCCCAGCCGCGAGGTCGGGGATCGCGGGCTGGCCGCGGAGATCGCGGCCGTGCATCACATGGGCGAGCTCAGACTGACGGGCGGCCTCGAGGGCGAGCTCCAACCGAGCACGCACGTGCTCGATTCCCGCGGTGAGTAGCTGCGTCCAGACATGGGCGATGCTGGCAGCGACCTCGTCAATGCCGAGGTGCGGCCCGACGGCCTCGGTAACGTCGGGCAAGTCGCGCGCCGCTCGCAGCATCGGCCAACGCGTCGCGGCGAGACCTGACCTGCTCCGTGTTAGCGTCCGCTGTCCTTGGTACCTCTACAGCTGCAGAGGCTACGAGCGTGCGGCGTCGATGGACATGACATGGCTTCCTCGGACGCATCGCCCTTGTCGCTGCCCATGGCACGCTCGGCGACAGGTTCGGGCGCAAGGGCGTCCTGCTGTCCGGGCTGGTGACCTTCGGTGCGACGTCGGTGGCGGGCGATGCTGGTCACCGATCCGTCCACCCAGATCGGGCTACATGCCGTCACCGGGCTCGGCGCGGTTATGCCGACTACCCTGTCGATCATGAAATCTCTCCGCGGCCATGACGTTTCGACCTGAGGTGCTGATCGTCGGCGCCGGACCCACCGGGCTCACCGCGGCGGCCGAGCTGGCCCGCCGGGACGTCGCGGTACGCATTGTGGATCGGGCGCCACAGCCCAGCGCCGAGACCAGGGCGCTCGGCGCGCAGGCCCGCACCCTAGAACTGTGGGATCGCCTCGGCATCCCCGAGCGGGCAATCTCGCGCGGCCTGCCGGTGCGCCGGTTCAACATCTTCAGCGAGCGACACCTCATCGCCTCGTTCGATCTCGGCACCCTGCCCACTGCGTACCCGTACATCCTCATGCTGCCGCAGAACCAGAGTGAGGCCCTGCTGGTCGAGCGCCTCGCCGAACTCGGCACCACGGTCGAACGCGGCGTCGAACTGACCGACTTCCAGCAGCAGCAAGACCACGTACGCGCGGTACTCCACCGTGGTGACGGCGCCGTCGAACAGGTCGAAGCCGGGTATCTCCTCGGCTGTGACGGGCCGGGTAGCACCGTGCGGGAGCGCTCGGCGTCCGGTTCGAGGGCAACGCACTGGAGGAGCGGTTCGCCGTCGCGGACCTGCGAGTGGAGTGGGACCTGCCCTACGACGAACTGTTCGCCTTCTTACACACCGGCGAGTTCATTACCTTCTTCCCGATGCGCGGCGGGCTGCACCGGGCCGCGATCGCCTATACGAAACGCGAGGCGCCGACCGGCGAGGTCACCCTCGAGGAGGTGCAGCACGCCCTCGACAAATGCGGCCCGTCCGTGGCGGGCATCACCGAGATCCAGGCCTCCGGCCGCTTCCGCATCAACCAACGCGCTGTCGATCGAAAATGCGTCGGCCGGGTGTTCTTGGCCGGCGACGCGGCGCACGTCAACTCCGTCGTCGGCGCCCAGGGCATGAACATCGGGATCCAAGACGCCGCCAACCTCGGCTGGAAACTCGCCCTCACCTGCGCCGGCCGAGCTAACCCGGCGCTGCTCGACTCCTATCCGACCGAACGCCGGCAGGCGGCGCGACGGACCGTGCGTGGCACCGCCTTCTTCACCCGCCTGACGCTGCTGCACAACCAGGGCCTGGTGCTCGCCCGTCGGCGACTGCTCCCACTCATCCTGTCCCGCTCGAAGACCCGCACCCGAATCGAATGGTCCCTGTCCCAGCTCGACATCTCCTACGTGGCACGCGCGCGAACGGGCTCACCCAACGGCATGCCGCCAGCGCCGGTCGAGGGCGACCGTGCGCCTGATGTCACCTTGTACGACGGCGCGAACCGGCCTATCCAGCTGTTCGAGGCGCTGCGCGAGGACCAGTTCTCCCTCATCCTCGCCGGCCCGGACGGGCCCGAGGCTGACCAGCGGCAGGGCCACGTCGACCGTCTCCTGGCCAGCTACCCGGACGTGCACGCCTACCGGGTCACCGCCGGTCCCGCTCCCCACGCACACCCCGACGCCCGCATCACCGCCCTGCTCGACGGCGACGGCAGCTTCCAGGAGCAGTACCGCATCGAGCAACCGACCCTGCTAATGCTGCGGCCCGACGGATACGTGGCGCTCCGCCTCGAAGAATGGGACCCCCAGCAGCTCGAGGCGCACCTGGGCCGGTGGCTCATCGACGCCACAACAGGCACGGCGAACGGCGGCCAGCGGACGATACCGGTCAACCGTGCGCCAGGTTCCACAGCCCCCGAGCTGGAATGGTTCCGGCTGTCTCGAAAGGAGTCGCGATGACTAAGCCGAATCCACCGGCCGGCGAACAACCGACGCCGGGCGGCAGGGCGCAGAAGATGGCCCTGCAGGGCCTAGTGAACCGGGTGATCCGGGCACTGCTCCGCACCCCGCTGCTCTGCCGCGCGGTGGGCAAGCGCCTGATCACCGTGTACGTCATCGGCCGAAAGTCCGGACGACACTACGCCGTCCCAGTCGCCTACGCCCGCCGCGACGGGACCATCCTGATCGGAACGGAGTTCGCCTGGGTACGCAATCTGCGCACCGGCGAGCCGGTGGATATCCGGTTGGCGGGCAAGCGGCGCCGCGCCGGCGTGCGGGTCCTCACCGACGAGGCCGGCGTCGTCGAGCACTACGCCGCCATGGCCCGCGACAACCATCAGTGGGCCAGGTTTAACAAGATCGCCGTCGACCAGGCCGGTAACCCCAATCCCGACGATCTTCACCTCGCCTGGGCCGCAGGAGGCCGCGCTGTCCTGCTCACACCGCAGTGAGGAAACCGCAATCCCCCGGATCGCTGGAGTTGATCACGAGGGTCAACGCCGACGCCACCCTGCACTTAGTCGCAGGCGACCGGACACTAGGGCCAGAGCGTCAGCTTGGCGTAGGCCGGTTGCCACTCGTTGCGGTAAGCCTCCTGCAGCGGCGGGGGCAGCTGGCCGAGCAACCTGGCGGTGACCTCCGGTGACGCACCTTCGAGCACCCACGGCATGTACCGCTGCACGTCGCCCGCGATCCGCTTGCCGTGCTCGACGCCGAACGCCAGCCACTGCTCCTCGGTGACGGTCGCGTCGATGAGCGCCAAGCCCTCGGCCTCCTCGTGGTCGAGGTGATCGCGCAGCCCGGTGGCGAGGGCATCACTGAGCTCGCCCAGGCGTTGCGGGCCGGACTCGCGGTCGGCCAGCGCCGTATCGATCGCGGCCAGCAGCGGGTCGATCGCCGAGTGCTCGGCATCCAACGGAATTCCGGCGTCCACGCATATGACGGGGCGCGGCGCAGGAACGTGACGCGGCAGGGCGATCACAAGGGCTCGTGCAGTGACTGGAACTCCGCGAGCAGCGGCCACATCTGCTTACCCATCTCCACCTGCGTGAGCAGGATCCCGACGGTGCCGTCGCGGTCGACGAAGAAGTCGGTGCCCTGCCCACCGGACCAGCCGTACCGGCCGCGGTGGCGTCCCTCGGTCTGCACAGCCACGCCGAAACCCCAACCCATGCCATCCCAGAACCCTGGCAAGAAGCTCTCCGCGGTCTTGCAGGCCGCCGGCACCTGGTCGTTGGTCATCTGCCTCAGGTGATCAGCCAAGATCATCGGCTGCCCGTCTGCCTCGCCCCCATCGGCAAGCATGCGGGCAAGGCGGTGAAAGTCGCCCGCTGTGGAGACGAGTTCGCCATGGCTGACGTCGAACGGAGGCGGCCCTGCGTAGAAGCCCCCACCTGCCGGCTCCGTCTCGACCAACCCCGCTTCGCCGTGGCGATAGGCGGCCGGCAGGCGGTCCAGCTTGTCCTCGGGTACCCACAGCGCGGTATCGGTCATCTCGAGCGGGCCGAAGATGTCCTCCGCCAAGTGCTCGCCGAGTGGACGACCTGTCACCCGCGAGATGAGGATGCCCAGCACGCCGAACGAGTGGTGATAACGCCACCCTTCTCCCGGATGGAAGGCGAGTGGGAGTTCTGCCAGCCGACGTAGCCACTCGTCAGCCCCGAAGCCGGGCGGCTCCGGGCCGGCCTCGGTGCCGTTGCCGGCCATCGCCTGCTGCAGCGGCGACGCGTCCATGACCATGCCGTAGCCGGACGTGTTGGTGAGCAGGTGCCGAAGCGTGATCGCGCGGCGGGCCGGAACGGTGTCATCCAGTGCCGCTGCCGGAGTGCGCAGCACCTGCCGGTCGGCGATCTCCGGCAGCCACTCGACGAGGCTCTGGTCAAGCTCGAGGCGCCCGGCCGCCACCAGACGCAGCGCCGCGACGGCCGTGATCACCTTGGTCATCGACTGGATCCGCATGATCGCATCCACAGGCATCGGCCGGCCGCCGATCGAGGCCACGCCGGCGCTGATCAGCTCGACGCCGTCCCCAGCACCCAGTAGCGCTATCCCACCGGGGATCGTGCCGGCCTCGACGTGGCGAGACAGCAAGTCCTCCAGCGGCGAGCCCATCCCCTGACTCTGCCACAGGCAGCGACGGCGACTCTCCGCAAACCGCCGACGTGGGGCGTGCCCCCGCGGCGTGTATCAGGCGCGCCCAGCCTCTCTCCTGTCAACGGTACGGCCACACGTACCACTGGCAGGGAGGGAACCGATGGAGATCGTGTGCTGTCCCGGTTGTGGGCAGCCTGCCGAGGTCGTCCGGCGCATGCACCTCTGCAGCACGGACGGGCCGATCGAGCACGTCTCACTGCGCTGCCTGGTCGGGCACGTGTTTCTGATGCCGGCCGCCGGCCTGACCCCGATGTGCGGCGGAGTTCCGGTGGAAGACGCCGGACGGCATGACCTGCATAGAGCTGCGAAGCCTTGGGGTGCGAGGCAGTGAACTCGCTCAGCCGTGAACCGATTCGGCGTTGATGCCGTGTTCCCTAGTAGGGGGACCGGCTGAGCTCACAGCCGGACGTGATGCACCGATATGCACCTGAGGTGATGGTTGTCATGCAACTCCGTCTTGGTTCGCGTCAGGCAAAGGTCTGGCTCACCGTCGCGATTGTGGTCATCGCCGCGATCGTCATCACGCTGCTCGTCCTCTACAGCGGCGGCGGGGGCGGCGGGGGCGGCGGTTACTGAGCCGCCCGCAGCGGCGCCCGGGGGTCCGAACGGATCCCCGGGGCTGCTGCCGTTCCACCTCGACACCAAGACCACCAATGCGATCTCCACCCGCAGCACCACGCAGAACTGGGGTCCGCAGCACCAGTCGTGGAACGGCGGGCGGATGGACAACTGGATGCCGGCGCATTGGGCCGCCGACGGACCGGTCGTCGGGCCGCTGGCCATGGGGCTACTACACCCGCGAGGACCTGCCGTTCCACTACGCCCTGGCCGACGCTTTCACGGTGTGCGACCGCTACTTCTGCTCGGTATTCGGGCCGACGCATCCGAATCGGGTGATCTCGTTTAGCGGCACGGCCGACCCGGACGGGCTGGCTGGCCGGCGGTAAGCAACGCCGTGCCCACCCCGTTCCGGTGAACCAGCTACCCGGAGCGGCTGCAGGCCGCGGGTGCCAGCTGGCGGTACTACGTGGCGAATCCGCTCGGCACCACTCCCGGGTGGTTCCAGCAGTACCTCGACGCGCAGCCCGGCGACCCGCTGCACGACAACGCCATGGTGCCGAAGTCTCCCTCGGACGTGGCCGACGACATCCTGAACGACCGGCGGCCGTCCGTGGCGTGGCTCGACTCGCAGTGGCTGCCGTCGGCTCCCGGCGCGACGTCTGGGAGACGACCGCGGTTCGGGCACGGCAACCCTCGTTCCCCACGCTGCCTGATCCCGCGCCACTCCTCGCCCTCGAGCAACAGGAAGCGGCCACCGTCCCGCCGTGGACCGTGCCCACCGTGCAGACCGTGCCGCACCAGGAACCCGGGAGCCGACCGCACACCCGGTAACCCGCCGAGACGAGCACTGCCGCTGCGGGTACTTCCGGCACGCGCAGGTATCAGCGGGGCTCGTCTTGCCTCCTTGCGATGAGAAAAGGCGTGGGGAGGCCACATCGTGCCCGAAGAATCGACGAACCGCCCTCCGACCGGCGACGGCCAGTTGGCGTCGGCTGTGCTGGACCAGGTCAGCAACGGAAGCACTCCCCTGACGATCGGCCCGGATTCGCCGCTCTGGCAGGGCACGCGCGACGATCGGCGCATTCTGCAGCTGGCGCGGGAGCTGGTGGTCTCGCAGTTGCGGGCGCAGACCCGGATCACCGACTCGATCATGGACCTGCTGCGGTCGGACGAGCTGCGCGAGGCGACGGCGACCGGCCAGCGTCCCCCGCGTGTCCTCGGCCGGCTGCTGCTGCCGGGCGGTCTTCCGGCCGCCGGCTTGCGGGTCAGCATCGACGCGGCACAACTTCCCGCAGCCGAGGCAGTGGGCACCACGACGGCCACGGACGGCAGCTTCCTGATCCAGCTACCGCCGCGGCTGCGGGAGGTGGCGGTGCCCTTTCCCGGCCTGCTGGTGCAAGGGGCGAACGGGACCACCAGGGTCGCGCTCGACCTGCTGCCCGGCACCGGGGCGCTCTCGCCCATCGAGCTGGACGAGTCGCTCGCGCCGCTGCCGCTCGACTTCCTCGGCCTACTCGGCGATCTCGACCGGGACGACGCTGCGCCCGACGAACCGAGTGCGACACCAGCCGTCTCGCTCGGCGACGACGAGTGCACCATGATCTTCGGCCGCGATGCCTCATCGGACCGCTTCCCGTTCAGCGTGCTGTTCCGCCTGTCCGACCCTGCCGTCGTCGCCCCCACGCTCACCTTTCGCGTTCCCGCCGACCTGGTGCATGGGGCGGTGAACGTCAAGCGCGCGGAACTGCCGGCGTACGGACCGATCAATCCCGCGCTCGTGCTGCCCGGCGCGCAGCAGGAGATCGAGCTGGGGCTGGTCGAGCGCGTGCCCATCTCCCGGCCGCTGTCCGTCGATGGCTTCCGCGCGGGCCTCTCGCTGCCCCCCGGCGGAATGTTCGGCGGCACGCCGCTTGCCGGCTCGCTGGCCGTCGGATACGTCGTTCATCTCGCACAGCGGTGGACGCCGCTCGGCCTGGCACTCGGCGACCTCGTGTACTCGCTTCCGCTCGCGCCGGGCGAGCAGCAGCAGGTAGCCGTCGTCGAGCGGACCGCGTCGTCGACCGTGATCGACTCCGAGACGCTGGAAACGACCGAGGCGCAGTCGTTCTCCGAGCTGCACGATTCGTCGACCGACGCGACG
>JBKOXO010000133.1:0-28421 GCA_046744105.1 Actinomycetota bacterium | reverse complement strand
GCCGCGGGCTACGCCGGGCCCGCCGCCTGACGCTCAGCGGTCCACGACCAGGCAGGTGCTTGACCCAGTGGCAACCAGCTTGCCGTCCGGGCCGCGGACCTCACCCTCGGCAAACGCGGCGCGGCGCCCAGGCTTGACGATCCGGCCCCGGGCGCGCAGCTCGCCGCTGTGCGCGTGCACCGGGCGCAGGTAGTTGACCTTGATCTCGATGCTGGTGTACCCGACGCCGGCCGGCAGCGTCGACTGCACGGCACAGCCGGTGACCGAGTCCAGCAGCGTGCACACCAGCCCGCCGTGCACCATGCCGATCGGGTTGTATGCGGACTCGTCCGGCACGCATGTGAACGTCACGTCGCCGGGCTCGACGCTGACGACCTGCAGGTCGAAGTGCGCGGCGATGGGCGGGGGCGGCAGCAGGCCGTCGCGTATAGCACGCAGGTGGTCGATACCGGGCATGGCGCCCCCCTGCTCGGCGGCGGTCAGCGGGTCGTACCAGGTGATCGTCTTCTTGCGGGGCACGCCCCACACCGTCTCGGCCGTCACGTCGCGGACGCTACCAGGCTGGGTTCGATTCACGAACCCAGCTGTCATACTCCTCTCATGAACGGCCCGCGTGTCTGCTCGGTGGCCCGCAGCCTCGAGATCGTCGGTGAACGGTGGTCGCTGCTCGTGCTGCGCGAGGTGTTCCTCGGCGTGCGCCGGTTCGACGCGATCGGGGCAGCGACCGGCGCTCCGCGGGCGGTGCTGGCCGACCGGCTGCACGCGCTGGTCGCCGCCGGTGTGCTCGTCCGGGGTGAATACCGCGATGCCGGCGCGCGCACCAGGCACGAGTACCGGCTGACCGAGGCCGGCCGCGCGCTCCAGCCCGCTCTCATCGCGCTGATGCAGTGGGGCGACCGGTACCGGCCGGTTGCCGCCGGCCCGCCGCTTTCCGTCGAGCACGCCGAGTGTGGCGCCGAGGTCCGGGCCCGGCTTGTCTGCGATGCCGGGCATGTCCTTGATGACGAGGGCAGGGAACTGCGCGCCTACCCGAACAGCGCATTCAGTGCACCGTAGGCGAGCTCGCCGGCCAGTGCCTCGTACGTCCCGGGACCGCCGAGCTCATGGGCGGCGCGCTGGGCCACGGCGTAGGCCGCCGCTGCGAGTGACGACCCGGTGCTGATCCGGGCGACTCCGAGCGCGGCCAACTGCCCTACGGGGGGTGCCCCCGGGCCGACGAGGATGTTCACCGGCGCCGCGATGCCGTTGACAAGCTCGGCGACGGTCGCCGGCTCGGTAATGCCCGGCACGAAGATCCCGCTGGCGCCCGCCTCGACATACGCGGCCGCCCGCTCGAGGGTGGCCTGTAGGCGCCCGGCGGGATCGCCGACCGAACGCAGGTAGACGTCGGTGCGCGCGTTGAGGTATAGCTCGACACCCTGCGCCTGGGCGGCGGCATAGGCGGAGGCGATGCGCTCTGCCTGCTCGGCCGTGGGGCGTAGCGGCGAATCGCCGCCGGGCGGGGCGGCGTCCTCGAGGTTGATGCCGACTGCGCCCGCCTCGAGCACCCGAGTGACCGTGCGCCCCACACCCGCTGCGTCGGCTGCGTACCCGCTCTCGATATCGGCGGTGACCGGCACATCGACGGCCGTCGCGATGCGGGCGATCACATCGAGGGCGCGGTCGACGTCGACGGCGTCGCCATCCGGATAGCCGAGGCTCCAGGCCACACCGGCGCTGGTGGTGGCAATGGCCGGGGCGCCGGCCGCCGCGATGATACGAGCGCTGGCGACGTCCCAGGCGTTGGCGAGGACGAGGGGCGTGCCGGGCCGGTGCAGCGCTGCGAACGCAGTGGCCCTGTACTTAAGAGTCATTTCACAAGTCGACCACGGAGCACCGACAACGTTGCCGCGGCTGTCCACAGTGGACAGTCAGGTTTGACGATCAGGGTCATACTAGGTGACGTCGTTGCCCGTTGAAGTCTGAGTTGTGGTCGGTATGGCCCCCTCTCCTGTAGGTCCGCTCACCCTGGTGCGCAGCTTGAGCCGGTCCACGTGGCTGGCTCAACTCGACGGCGCACCAGTGGTCGCTCGTGCCGTGACGGCGCCGCCCGCCGGCGCCGTGCAGGATCCGCTGCTCGTACCGGTGATCGGCATTGCCGATCTCGGCGGGACCGAGTGGCTGGTGTCCGAGCACGTCGACGGCACGTCCGTGCACCGACTGCTCGGGCTGGTGACGCTGAGCTCCGCGCAGGCGGCCTACATCGCGGCGCGCACGCTGGCCGGGCTTGCCACGCTGCACGCCGCAGGGCGAGCGCACGGGCGGCTTTCCGCCGGCAACGTCCTGGTCGACCGGGACGGGACCGTCCAGCTGTCCGACTGGGCGCTCGAGACGAACGCCAGGCCGGCTGCGGATCTCGCGGCGGCGCGGCGGCTCGTCGCTGCCCTGGTCCGCAACGCCGATCGCCCTGCCGCGCGACGCGGCGAGCTCCTCGACCGTCTAGAACGGCTTGCGGCCGCGCCGATCGCCGATGCTGCCGCGACCGCCGGCGAGCTGGAGCATGCGCTGGGCGACACTGCCGGGGTCGCGGACGAGCTGGGCAGCCTGGTGGGGGCGAGCAGTCGCCCGCCCGGAGGGGTCGTGGCCGCCACTCCGCTGCCACCCCGCTTGCCTCAGAACCGGCAGCCACTCACCCGGTCGCCGGTGCCGCGGCGATGGCTGGTCGCGGCCGGTACGGTTCTGGTGCTCGCCGCCGCCGGGGCCGCGGTCCTGGCCGTATCACACCGCCGGCACGAGGCCGCCCCGCCGGCATCGTCGTCTCGCACATCGCCCCCGCCGCCGGCATCGCCGAGCCCGGCGCAGCACTCGACCGCGCCCGCCGGCGCAACTGCCGTCGCCCCGCGTAGCGCCGGCTTCGTCGACGCCATCGTGGTCACCCCGGTCGAGACCTGCCAGCCGGGCGCGAGCTGTCCGGTCAAGGTGACCATCAAGATCACGGCTCACGACGACGTCAAACACGTGACGTGGACGTTCGTACTGGTCGATCCGTGCACCGGTTCCCGCACGAACGTTGCGGGGGGCTCGATGGTCGCGCAGCCGAGCTGGCAGCACATCTACACCACGACGAGCGTGGCGCTGCCACAGACACGGTCCGTGGCACTTCTCGCGATGACGACCGCACCGGTGCGGGCTGCGTCGGCGCCAGTGACCGTTCCCTCCGGCCATGCTCAGTGTTGAGTGGGCGTGGCAGCGCGCTAGCTACCCGGTCGAGCACCCCCGGCTCCGACCCGACCTCGTCGCGCTCGGCGGGCTGGCCGTGCTCGTGGCGCTGGGCCTGGCGAATCTGCGGGCGCTGGGCGCGACGTCGCTTGCCGATCACCAGGCCGCCGTGGTGGCCGGCGGAATCGTGCTCTTCTGCGTGCTGCGCCGCTGCCGGACGGCCAGCCTGCGCTGGCTGGGGTGGGCCAGCTATGGGGCGAGCGTGTTCCTGCTGCTCGTGGTGGTGGCGGCCGGCGATCTGGGCTACGGGGCGCGCCGCTGGTTGACGGTCGGGTCGTTCACCCTGCAGCCGTCCGAGCTGGCCAAGGTGGGCCTGCTGCTCGTGCTCGCCCGGGTGCTGGGAACCGACCGCCCGTGGTATCGCCGGCTCGCCGCGGCGCTGGCGCTCGCCGCCGTGCCGATCGGGCTGGTTGTGATCGAGCCGGACTTGTCGACGGCCACGGTGCTGGCCGGGCTGACCCTGGTGATGCTGGTGCTCGGGCGTATCCCGCTGCGCGCGATCGCCGCGCTCGCCCTGGTAGCCGGGCTGGCCGCGCCGCTCGCCGAGCAGCTGCTGCGCCCGTATCAGCTCGAGCGGATGCACGCGTTCCTTTCCGGCTCGTCCAGTGGCGCCGGGTGGACGATCCTCCAGGCGCACATCGCGCTGGCGTGGGGCGGCTCCAATGGTCTGGCCGGCGAGCCGTTCCAGCACCTGCTGGCCGAGTACCTGCCCTCTCGCGAGACGGATCTCGCCTACGCCAGCCTGGTAGAGCAGTGGGGCATCCGCGCCGGCATACTGGCCGTCCTCGCCGCCGGCGCCGTGATTTGGCGGATCGCGCTGTGCAGCCGGCACGCGCGCACCCGCGATGCCTCCCTCGCCGCAGCCGGGCTCGCCGCGCTGATCGCCATCGAGGTGGGCGTGTCCGTTGGGGCCAACCTCGGCCTGGTCCCGACTGCGGGTGTGCCGTTCCCGCTGGTGAGCTACGGCGGCACCGCGGTCGCCGTACACCTCGCGGCCGTCGGCATGGTCCTCGCGCTGCGCGCCGACGCCCAGCGGCGCGAGCTGTGGCTGGTCCCGCGATGGCGCCGCACCCATCCCCGCCTGGTGCGGTTCACGGCCCTGGCCGCCACCGCTTCGCTCGTTGCGATGGTGGGATTCGCGTGGCAGCTGCAACACAACCGCGGCCCCTCGCTGCGCACAGCCGGGCTGGACCAGATGACCCGCTGCGTCACGGTGCCCGCAATGCGCGGGGTGATCACCGACCGGAACGGCGTGCCGCTTGCCGTCAACACGCCGGAGGACGACGTCTGGGCGGTGCGTGGGATGGCGTCCCGGTCGGTGCTGGGCCGCCTCGCGCCGCTGGTCGCACAGTCGGCGTCAACGCTACGGCGCACCGTGTCGGGCTCGGACGAGCTGATCGTGCCCGTCGCGACGCTGCCACCGTCGGCCGGGTCGCGGGTCGCGGCCGCACACCTGCCCGGTGTGCTCGTCGTCCCGACGGCTCACCGGACGTACCCGTATGGCGCGTTGCTCGGGCCGGTGCTCGGCTGGTCCGGCGTCGCCACGCAGGCTGACATGCAGCGCTGGCCGGAGCTGGCGCTCGGTGCGGTCGTCGGACGGGCCGGCCTCGAGCAGCAGTACGACACGATCCTGCGCGGGGTGGACGGCCGGCAGTGCGTGTATGTCGATCCGGCCGGGACGCCCGTCGCTCTGGCGTCCTACACCTCGCCCGTTCGTGGCACGTCGCTGCGGCTCACGATCGACCTGGGCCTGCAACGGCACGTTGCCGCTACGCTGCGTGCCGCCGTGCGGCAGGGCGGCAGTGAGGGCGCTTCCGTTGTGATGGACCCGCGCAACGGTCAGGTGCTCGCGATGGCGAGCGACCCGTCCTACGACGACAACCTCTTCGGCCCGCCGGTAGACGAGGAGGGGCTGACCGCTCTCGAGAGTGCCCCCGGCAATCCGCAGCTCGAGCACGCCACCCAACTCGCTGCGCCGCCGGGCTCGACGTTCAAGCTTGTCGTCGCCGCCGCGAACATGGCGCACCGGACCTGGTCGCCCGCGGACGTCGTCCCGACCGGCGGGGCCTGGACGCTTGCCGGGCACACCTTCCACAACTGGAGCGCGCTACCGCCGCAGAACCTCGAGCAGGCGATCGCATGGTCCAACGACGTCTACTTCTACAAGCTGGCCTGGGCGCTCGGCGCGGACAAGATCGTGTCGATGGCCCGGACGTTGGGGGTGGGCAAGCCGACCGGGATCGACCTGCCGGGCGAGTCCGGCGGCTACCTCGGCACGCCGGCGGCCCTGGGCGACCAGTGGTATCCCGGCTCCACGGTGCTGCTCGGCATCGGGCAGGGCTACCTCACCACAACACCGCTCCAGGACGCGCGGTGGACGGCCGGGGTGGCGACCGGCGCGCTGGTCACGCCGCACCTGGGACTGTCGTTCGGGCACGGCCACGCGCCGCTGACCTGGCCGGCGCCGCGTCGGCTGGGCATCGACCTCGGTCCGGTGCGGGCCGGCATGCGGGCCGCGGTCACCACGGGCACCGCGACGCTGCTGGCGTCTCTTCCGGTGCCTGCCGGCGGCAAGACCGGCACCGCGGAGGACCCGAGCGCCGGCGGCGAGGGCCTCGACTCCTGGATGTCCGCCGTCGCCCCGATCGACGCGCCGCGCGTCGAGGCGACGACGTTCATCCGCGGCCAAGGCAACGGCCACCCCTCCAGCGAAGTAGTCCGCTCCGCGTTGGCTTACTACTTGGCGCACCACTGAAGTTGTTCGACCGTTGGCGCGCCATGACGCGTCGGCGGTCGAACAACTTTGAAAGCTCAGCCCACCTCGGCGAAGTCCTCGTCGAACGCGTCGAGGATCTCCCGGTGCACCAGGCAGGTGGCCGCCCCCTCGGACACGCAGGTGAGCGGCCGCTCGGCGAGCCGGACCGGGAAGCCGAACGCATCCTCGAGCAGCTTGTCGAATCCACGCAGCAGGGTGCCCCCGCCGAATGCCCACACACCGTCGTCCAGGATGTCGTCCACGGCCTGCGGCGGCAGGTCCTCCAGGCAGCTGGCAAGCGTGGAGATGATCGTGTCGGCGGTGGGACGGATCGCGTCCACCACCTCGCCGACGCTGAGGGTGACCAGCCGTGGCTGGCCGGTGCTGGCGTCGATGCCCTGGGCAACCAGCGAGGTGTTGGGTTCGGTGGCGACATGGCACTTCACGCTCTCGGCGGTGAGCTCGCCGACCACGAGCTGATGCTGGGCGCGCAGGTACTGGTACAGGGCAAGGGTCATCTCGTCGCCGGCCACCCGGCAGGAGCGGTGTGCCAGCACGCCACCGAAGCAGAACGCGGTGACCTCGGAGGTGCCCCCGCCCACGTCGACCACCATGTGCGAGCGGGGCTCCAATGGGTTGACGCCGCAGCCGACCACGCCCGCGATCGGCTCGGGGAGCAGCCGCGCCCGCCGGATGCCGGCCTCGTCGGCAGCCTCGATGAGCGCGCGCCGCTCCAGCGCGGTCGCCCCGGCCGGCACGCCGATAACGGCACGCGGACGAATGCGCTGCCACGGGTGCTCGGTGACCCGGCTAAGGATGCCGACGATGAACGCGCGCGCCGCCTCGAGGTCGACGATCACCCCGTCGCGCAGCGGCCGCAGAGTCGCGAGGCCGACCGGGCAGCGACCGGTCAGCGCCCGCGCGTCGTGGCCGAGCAGCAGCGGTGTGAGCCGCTTGCCGCGCGCGCCCGACCGCACCACCATGACCGACGGCTCGTCCAGGACGATGCCGCGCCGCACCTGACACACGACGGTGTTCGCCGTGCCGAGATCGATACCGAACCCACTCATGACATTGCCTCTTCGCGCCAGCGCTCATCGGCCCGCTCGCTGTGCTCCTCGGCGCTGCGCGCCTGCGATGCTCGCTCACTCATGGCCGCCCCCACGGTCGCATCCGTCGGTGTATTCACGATAGGGACGACACGCGCTCAGCGCAGCTGTGGATTCACCTTTCTTTCCTGCCGGCGCCGCCTCGGTGGTCGTGGCACACTACCCCCGCCGGGTATCCTGGACGGCGTGCACGGCTACACGCAGAACAAGGACGCCTACCTCAAGAGGCTGCGGCGCATCGAGGGGCAGGTCCGCGGTATCGCGCGGATGGTCGAGGATGACAAGTACTGCATCGACATCCTCACTCAAGTGAGCGCCGCGACGAAGGCGCTCCAGTCGGTCGCGCTCGGTCTGCTCGACGAGCATATGGCCAGCTGCGTGGTCGACGCTGCCCGCGCCGGTGGCGCCGAGGCCGATGCCAAGGTCAAGGAGGCCTCGGACGCCATCGCCCGCCTCGTCCGCTCCTGAGCCGAGGTCTCCGCAAGTTGTTCGACCCTAGGCGCGGTATTTGCCGCGCGAGGTCGAACAACTTGCGGACGAGGGGCCGCGGACGAGGGGCCGCGGCTGCGCGTTAGCGGGTGCGCGTTAGCGGGTGCGGCCGAACCGCGTCACCGCGATGGTGCCGAACACCACGCGGATGCCCGCGCACCAGACCAGGCTGAGCAGCACCCAGTACGTCGTGGTGTGGCCGACGCCGGCGGCGTGAGTCCCGCCGAGCATGAGACTGCGTACCGCGTTGATGATGACCGTGATCGGCTGATTGGCGGCGAACGCCTGCATCCAACCGGGCATGGAGCTGATCGGTACGAAGCCTCCGGACACGAAGGAGAGCGGGACCACTATCAGCGACGACAGGGCCTGGGCGGCCTGGGCGTTGCTGGTGCCGAGCCCGAGGCTGATGAACAGCCAGCTGAACGAGTAGATCACGGCCAGGATGAGTGCGAACGCGACGATCACCGCGGCCGGGTCGGCGTGGGTGCGGAAGCCGACAGCGAAGCCGAGTAAGGCGGTGATCGCCAGGCCCCAGGCGTTGAGGGCCGAATCGGCGAAGGCCCGACCCGCCATGACCGCGGCTCGCGGGATCGGCAGTGAGCGGAGCCGGTCGTAGACCCCGGACGCGGCGTCCTCGGCGACGCCGGCTGGCGCGTTCATTCCGTTCCACAGCACGGTCTGCGCCAGGAAGCCCGGGACGAGGAAGTCGACGTAGCTGACGGAGCCGCCGGTGTCGATGGCGCCACCGAAGATGTACCGGAAGATGAGCAGGAAGAACGCGGCCATGACCGGTGGCATGACCAAGAGCTGCGGGTTGCGGACGAACTGGAGGAGCGTGCGCCGGGCCGTCTGCGCGGTGGCGGTGGGGAAGCCGGCGCCGGCCTCCGGGACCGGCGCCGGGGTGACATGATCTTTCGTTGCGGTCAGGGTGGTCATCGAAACTCCTGGGATCAGGCTGCCGCCACGGGCTCGGTGTGACGGCCGGTGAGGGTGAGGAAGACCTGGTCGAGTGACGGGCGGCGTAATCCGATGTCCTCGACGGCGATGCGGCGCTCGGCAAGCAGGCGCACCACAACGGCCAGGTCGTCGGCGCCGCGGTCAGTGGCGATGGAAGCCGTCGAGGTGTCGAGGTCGATCTGCGGTGCCTCCGTAGTGACGGATCGCAGCAGATCCTCGACGGCGGGGAGGTCGCCGGCCGCGCGGGGGCGCACCGCAAGCACATCGCGGCCGGCGAGGCTCTTGAGGTGGTCGGGCGTGCCGGCCGCGATGACGTGGCCGTGGTCCACGATCACGATGTGCCGGGCCAGCCGATCGGCCTCCTCGAGGTACTGCGTGGTAAGCAGGACGTCGGTGCCGTCGGCCACAAGAGTGCGGATCGCATCCCACAGCTCCATGCGGCTGCGTGGATCCAGACCGGTGGTCGGCTCGTCGAGCAACAGCAGCTTGGGGCGGCCGACGAGGCTGGCGCCGAGGTCCAGCCGCCGGCGCAGTCCGCCTGAGTAGGTGCGCACCAGGCGGTCCGCGGCGTCCGTGAGATCCAGTGTCTCGAGGACGGCGCGCGCCGCTGTGTGGGCGCTGCGGCGATCGAGTCCGAACAGGCGCCCGACGAACTCCAGGTTCTCCCGCCCGGTCATCGCCGGTTCCACAGATGCCGATTGGCCGGCCAGGCCGATGAGTCGGCGCACTCGGCGCGGCTCGGATCGGGCGTCGATGCCAGCAACCCGCAGTTCGCCGGCGTCCGGGCGCAACAGGGTGGCCACCGCGCTGATGAACGTCGTCTTGCCCGCCCCGTTCGGGCCGAGCAGCGCGGTGACCTGACCGGCCTCGGCGACGAGGTCCAGCCCAGTCAGCGCATCGACATCGCCGAAGCGCTTCGTGATCCCGCGAGCCTCGACCACTGGGTTAACCCATCTGGTGCTCCGTCTCTGTCTCGTCACATGCGTCGTCTCCCGAGGTTCACCTATATGAGCCCGGACGAGGGGATGGTGTGACAGGTGGACGAGACCGAGTGGCTGGCCGAGCGTTTCGAGCACCACCGACCCCGGCTCGGGCGGTGGCCCACCGAATGCTCGGCTCGCTGACCGAGGCCGACGATGCCGTCCAGGACGCGTGGCTGCGCCTGTCTCAATCCGACGCTGAACAGATCGACAACCTGGGCGGGTGGCTGACGACGGTGGTCGCGCGGGAGTGCCTGCACCTGCTGCGCTCCCGCCGACGCCGCCACGAGGATCTGTTCGGCGGGCACCTTCCCGATCCGGTCGTCGTCCCGGACGGCGACCTCGACGCGGAGCAGGAGGCGCTGCTGGCCGACTCCGCGGCAGCTAGCGAGCCGGGCGCGGCGACGCGTCAACGGCGCCGACGGCCCGCGGCCGGACATGGACCTGGCGCGGCGGTCATCACCCTTCATGGACAGCCGTACTCCGTGCTGGCGTTCACGGTTGTGGGTGGCAAGATCACCGAGATCGACGGCATCGGCGACCCCGACCGGGTCCGCCGGATCGCGGCCGGCGTGCTCAACGACCGATGAGTTGCCGGCGGGTGCCGAGTCTTACGTGCTGCCGTTACAACTTCCAGGAGGTCAGGATGACGAGCACGGCAACCCGCATCGGGACGATCAGTCTGGTCTGCGTTCCGACACCGGACCAGGACGGAGCAATCGAGTTCTACGAGTCGCTGGGCTTCGAGAAGCGGACCGACATCCCGTTCGCCGGCGGCTACCGCTGGGTCGAGGTCTATCCGCCGGAGGGCTCGACCGGCATCGCGCTGGCACCGCCACCGCCTGACGGCGGCGACGTCACGCCGATGCACACTGGGATCACGCTGACCACCGACGACATCGACGCCACCCACGCCGAACTGAAGGCGCTGGGCGTTGACGTCGACGCCGAGGTGTCCCGGATGGGTGACCCGGTGCCGCCGCTGTTCTGGTTCCGCGATGCCACCGGACACACGCTGATGATCGTGGAGCAGCGCTGATCATGAGCCCCGAAGGCGGTCGCGATTTCGCGAGCATCGTCGAAGCGCACCGAGCCGAGCTGCATGCGCATTGCTACCGAATGCTCGGCTCGGTGCACGACGCGGACGACGCACTGCAGGAGACGCTGCTGCGTGCCTGGCGCGGCTGGGCAGGTCTGCGCGAGAACACGTCGGCCCGGTCGTGGCTGTACGCCATCGCCACGAACGTGTGCCTGACCGAGCTCGCGCGGCGGCGCAGGCGTGTTCTCCCGCACGACTTCGGACCCGCGGCCGAGCGCGACGCGCCGCCCGGGGCTCCGGTCGCCGAGTCCGTCTGGCTGGACCCCTACCCGGACCAGTCGATCGGTATCCCTGAGGGCAAGGCGACCCCAGAGGCACGCTACGAGCAGCACGAAAGCATCGAGTTGGCGTTCGTTGCGTCGCTGCAACATCTGGCCGCGAAGCAACGCGCGGTACTGATCTTGCGCGAGGTGCTCGGATTCAGCGCGCAGCAGACCGCGGAGATGCTGTCGACGACGGTCGCATCCGTCAACAGCGCGCTGCAACGCGCTCGGGCAGTGGTGTCGTCGCGGATTCCGGCCCGCACTCAGCAAGCGAGCCTGCGCATGCTGGGCGATCATGGTCTGCGCGATCTTGTCAGCCGATACGTGGATGCGTGGGAGCGTTGCGACGTCGACGCGTTCGCCGCACTGCTCGTGCAGGACGCTACGTTCGCGATGCCGCCGTTGGCCACCTGGTACGCCCCGCGTGACTCGATCGTGGCCTGGGCCCGCAAGTACGCCCTCTCCGGCACCTGGCGCTGGAAGACCGTGCTCACCCAGGCGAACGCGCAGCCTGCGCTCGCCTTCTACGCGTGGGACGAACCTGCCGGCGCCTATCTTCCGTTCGCGCTCAACGTGCTCAGCGTGCGCGATGATCTGATCGGCGACGTCACCGCTTTCATCGTGCGGGCTACCGACGCCGTCGACGCGAAGTCCTACGTGCGATTCCCCGAGCAACCGTTCGACCCGGAACGGCTCCGCGACACGTTCGAGCGGTTCGGCCTGCCCCACCAGCTCAACTAGTAAACGGAGTAACCGGCCGGGAGCTGACCCCGGCCGGACAGCGCGAGCAGCACGTCCTGCCCGGACCTGCCCGCGGCGCGCTGCGCGACGAACATGAGGCTTTCGCGCAGCGCGCTGGGCGGCGCGGGCAAGTCCGCGCCGACGGCGCGAGCGATGTCAAGTGCGTGAATGGTGAGTTCGGTGGTGCGCGACGGGAGGAATTGCGCCAACGTCATGGTTCCCGCTGGGCTGCCGATCTTCGCCTCCGGCGGGCTCTGCTCGATCAGCGCGATCACTGCGGTCGACGCCGCCGCGACCGCGCCTGCCGGGTCGTCACCCAGAGCACGGACCGCTTCGCGGCCGCGTGCTGCGATCGCCTCGTCGCTGAAGTAGGCACTGCCCGGCGGCTGCGGTTGCTGCGGACGAAGCAGGTACTCCTCGACCGTCGTATGGCCGCGGTTCGCGTGGGCGACGAGTTCTCGCATGCTCCAGCTGCCGAGCCCGGGTGCATCCCATCCCGAGTCCGGGACGGCGTGCACTGCCTCTACCAGAAACCGAGACGCGTCGCGAAATGCGGTAACCGAGCCGTCGTCCATGAGCCGACTCTCCCGTCGACGTGCTGAAATGGCCATGGGCGGGAAGCGGCCTCCGCGGAGGAGACATGGCACGAGTGTTCGTCACCGGGTCTGCCGACGGGCTCGGCCTGATGGTGGGCCGCCTGCTGGTGGAGCAGGGCCACGCCGTCGTGCTCCACGCACGAAGCGAGGCACGCGCCAAGGACACGCAGGCCGCCCTGCCGCAAGCCGAGGCGGTGCTGATCGGCGACGTGTCGACGCTCGCCGCCATGCGCGCCGTCGCCGGTCAGGCCAACGACCGAGGACGATTCGATGCGGTTATCCACAACGTCGGGCTCGGATACCAGGAACCGCGCCGGGTCGAGACCGTCGACGGCCTGTCGCAACTCTGGGCAGTCAACGTGCTCGCGCCATACGTGCTCACCGCACTCATGCACAAGCCCGACCGGCTGGTCTATCTCAGCTCCGGCATGCACCTCGGCGGTGATCCGAGCCTGAACGATCCGCAGTGGACCGCGCGCCGCTGGAACGGCTCTCGAGCCTATTCCGACACCAAGCTTCACGACATGCTGCTCGCCTTCGGCGTCGCGCGGCGCTGGCCCGACGTGTCCTCGAATGCCGTCAGCCCTGGATGGGTGGCGACGCGCATGGGTGGCCCCGGCGCGCCGGATGACCTGGACCAGGCTCACCGGACGCAGGCTTGGCTGGCGGTAAGCGACGATGCGGCGGCGCAGGGAAGCGGTGGCTACTACTACCACCAGCGGCCCGCGGACGTGCACCCGGCCGTGCGAGACCCGGGGCTGCAGGACAGGCTGCTGGATTACTGCCGTGACGTGTCCGGCGTCGCGCTGGCGTGACCAGCTATACAGCTGCGCTGCGGGTTCCTAGGGCACCTGGAGCACACCGTCGACGCGGCGCGGTAGCCGCCACGGGTTCGCCTCCTGAAGGGCAGGTGGCAGCATCGCATCGGGCGTGGACTGGTATGCGATCGGGCGCAGCCACCGCTCGATAGCGGCGGCGCCGACCGACGTGGACCGCGAGTCGGTCGACGACGGGTACGGCCCGCCGTGCTGGGTTGCCCAGGTGACGGCGACCCCGGTCGGGTAACCGTTCCACACGATGCGCCCGGCGCGCTGCCGCAGCACGTCAAGCTGCGCGGTCGGGGTCTCGGCCGCGCCGGCGTGAACCGTGGCGGTGAGCGATCCGGGCAGCTGAGCGAGCAGTTCGCCGAGCTGCGCAGGGTCGCGGTACTCGACGAGGACGGTCAGCGGGCCGAAGCACTCGTCGAACAGCGTTGTCCGCACGGCGTCGTCGCGCAGTACGTGCGCCGGGACGCCGAGCAGCCGGGCCGGGGCGAGGAACCCCGTCGTGTCCGGGGCGGCGCTCTCGGCGAGCACGTCCACGCCGGGCAGTGTCGCCCGCTGGGTTGCGCCGGCGCGGTAGGCGTCGCGGATGCGTTCGGCGAGCATCGCAGTCGGGTGGTACTCGCGGGTGCCCGTGGCGAGCCCGTCCCGTATGCGCCGCCCGGAAGGGCCCGCCGGCAGGAACACCAGGCCCGGCTTGGTGCAGAACTGGCCGACCCCGTTGGTGTAGGACGCGAGCAGCCCGGCGGCGATCTCGTCGGCGCGCTCGGCGGCCGCCGCCGCGGTGACCACGACGGGATTGAGGCTGCCCAGCTCGCCGTAGAACGGGATGGGCTCCGGCCGCGAGGCGGCCAGGTCGAACAGCGCGCGCCCACCTGCTAGCGAGCCGGTGAACCCCACAGCGCGGATCGCCGGATGGCGCACCAGGTCCGCGCCGGCCTGCCCGCCGTGCACGAGGCCGAGCACGTCCGACGACAAACCGGCCGCCACGGCTCCCGCACGCAGCGCCTGCGCGCAGCGCTGCGCGGTGCCCGGGTGTGCCGGGTGCGCCTTGACGACCACCGGGCAACCGGCGGCCAGCGCGCTTGCCGTGTCGCCGCCGGGCACGCTGAACGCCAACGGGAAGTTGCTCGCCCCGAAGACGGCCACCGGGCCGAGCGGGGCGAGCATGCGGCGCAGGTCCGGGCGAGGCACGGGCGTGGCGTGGGGGTCGGCGTGGTCGATGGTCACACCGAGGTAGCCGCCGTCGTCCAGCACGCCGGCGAACAGCCGCAGCTGGAAGCTCGAGCGGGCAAGCTCGCCGCGCAACCGGGTGCTGCCCAGCGCAGACTCCCGGTCGGCCAGCGCCACGATCGCGTCGGCGTCCGCCTCCAGCTCGTCCGCCATCGCGCGCAGCACGCGTGCGCGGCCGGCCGGACCGGCGGCCTCGAGGGCAACGGCCGCCGCGGCAGCGGTGCGGCATCGGGCGTCGACTTCATCCGGCGTGAACTCGTGGGCGACGGTCTCGACGACCTGCCCGGTACGCGGGTCGATGCTGGCGACTGCGGCGGTCATGGCTGCCATCCTCGCAGCCACTCAGTTCACCGGCCGTCAGGTCTCCGGTTCGTAGCTGGCGAGCGCACCGAGCACCTCAGCGACCTCGTCGAGGCGTGCGCGCTGTCTCGCGTTGAGCTGCGTCTTGATCGCGTCGGCCAGCCACGACGCGCGGGCGGCGCGGTCCCGGCGCAGGGTGGCGGCACCGCGCCTGGTCAGGCGCACCTGCACCATCCGCGCATCGTCGGGGTGGCTGCGCTTCGTCACCAGGTCTGCCGCCTCGAGCTGGGCGACGATCTTGGCGGCGGTCTGGTGGCGTACCCCGCGCTCGTCTGCCAGCCGCGCGATCGTCTGCGGCCCGTCGCGATCAAGAGCGCCCAGCACGGCTGCCTCGCCGGGCGGTAGCGCCTGCGCACGGCGTGCCGAACGGGACAGCCGGTCGACGCTGATGCGTAGCTGCTCAGCCAGTGCGTCCACTTCGTCCATTGCTCGACTGTACAGCCCCACTGCCTTTCCGTGCGCGCGAATCTCGCGCCGTCTGGGACCATGTGGATGACCTGTTCGACGCCGCATCCAGAGGTGACCGCCCATGGCCGCGAACCTGGTGCGCGAGCGCGTCCAGGCAACGCCGTGGAGGAGGGGTATCTCCGCGCCCTTGCAGATCTTCCAGCGGACGGAGGCGAGCAGCGCGGCGGTACTGGTCGCGGCGATCGTCGCCGCGCTGATCTGGTCGAATGTCGATGCGGCCTCCTACGAGTCGGTGTGGCGTACCGACCTCTCCATTCACCTTGGCCGCTTCGGGGTCACGCGCGATCTGCGGACCTGGATCAACAGTGGCCTGATGACGCTGTTCTTCCTGGTCGTGGGCCTGGAGGCGCGCCGCGAGATCGACCTGGGTGACCTGCGCGACCGGCCGCGGGTCGTCCTGCCACTGCTGGCCGGTGCCGCCGGCCTGGTCGTGCCGATCGCGATCTACCTCGCCGTCAACGCCGGAGGCTCCGGCGGGCACGGCTGGGGGGCGGCGATGTCGACCGACACGGCGCTCGCGCTCGGACTGCTCGCCATGGTGGGACGTGGTGTTCCCGGGCAGATGCGGGCGTTTCTGGTGACGGTGTTCGTCGTGGACGACCTCGTGTCACTGCTGGTGATCGTCTTCGCGTATAGCGATCACATCGACGTAGCACAGGTGCTGATCGCCGTCGCCGCGTTCCTGGTCTGGATCGCCGGGCTCGCCCTGCACGTCGATGTGCCGCTCGCGTACGCATTGCTCGGTCTGACGATGTGGGGCGCCCTGCTCGCAAGCGGCATTGAACCGGTCGTCACCGGGCTGGCTATCGGCCTGACCGCCACGGCGTACACGCCCAGCCGCGTCGATCTCGAGGAGGCGACCGGGCTGTTCCGGCTGTTCCGCGAGCAGCCGACACCGGAACTGGCCAGGGCTGCCAGCACGGGTCTGACGTCCACCCTGTCGCCGAACGCCCGGCTCCAGCGCGTCTTCCACCCGTGGACGAGCTACGTCATCGTCCCGCTCTTCGGCCTGGCCAATGCCGGCATCCACGTCGACGGTAGCTTCCTCGCCCACGCGTACACCACGCCGATCACCCTCGGGATTCTGTTCGGCTATGTCCTCGGCAAGCCGCTCGGCGTGGTGGGCGCGACCTGGTTGGTCAGCCGGATGAGTCGCGGACGGGTGCGTCCACCCGTGGGCTGGGCAGCGGTTCTCGCCTCCGGCACCATCGCCGGTATCGGGTTCACGGTGGCGCTGCTGATCGCCACGTTGGCGTTTCGTGGCGAGCAACTCGCCGAGGCGAAGGTCGGCATCCTCTCCGCCGCGGTCGTCGCGTCGCTTCTCACCTGGTCGGTGCTGCGGATAACCTCGCGGCTGCCGCCGATCCAAAAGGCCCGCGCCCTGCTCGGCGATGCGGAACGCCTCGTCGACCTGGCCGAGCCGGTCGACCCGGACCGCGACCACATCCGCGGGCCGGAGAGTGCGTCGGTCACGGTGGTTGAGTACGGCGATTTCCAATGCCCCTATTGCGGCCAGGCGGAAACTGCCGTTCGCGAGCTGCTGGTCGATGCCGACGTGCGATTCGTGTGGCGGCACCTGCCGCTCACCGACGTTCATCCACAGGCGCAGATCGCCGCCGAGGCCGCCGAGGCGGCCGCCGCCCAGGGCGCGTTCTGGCCCATGCACGACCTGTTGCTGACGAGGCAGGACGAGCTGCGGCCCGTCCATCTGCTGCGCTACGCCGAGGAGCTGGGCCTCGATCGCGAGCGCTTCCACGCCGATCTGAAACGGCACGTGCACAGCCCACGGATCGCCCAGGACGTCGAGTCGGCAGATCTCAGTGCCGTGTCCGGAACGCCCACGTTCTTCATCAACGGCCAGCGGCACTACGGCGCCTACGACGCGAAGACCCTGGCCACCGCCATCAAGGTTGCGCGCGCCCGGGCGGCTGTGGGCAGCGCGGGCCGATGAGGGGTGAGCAACTCTCGGAGCGTAACCTGGCGCCTCGTCATGATTGCTGTACGAGTAGCCGCCGGTGCGGCATGTGTGCTCGCCCTCGCGGCGTGCACGAGTAGCCACCATGCGAAGCAAACGACGACGCCGGCAGCGCCGCCGGGAAGCTCGACCCCCGCGCTCCCGCCGATCAACCCGCTGACCGGGGGAGCGCCGTCGCAGAACCCGGTGGTCGCTGTCAAGATCGACGACACCGCGGCCGGCCGCCCGCAGGCCGGCATCGATGCCGCCGACATCGTCTACATCGAGCAGGTCGAAGGCGGCCTGACCCGGTTGCTCGCCGTCTTCGACACGAAGCTGCCCACCGTCGAGCCGGTCCGCAGCACCCGGGTGGGCGACCCGGAGATCGCCCAGCAGTTCGGGCCGATCGCCTACGTGGCGTCCGGTGGTTCGCTCGGTGAGTTGAAGCCGCTGAATGCCTCCCCGCTGCGCACCGCGATCAATGACCGGGGTGACGCGGGCTTCGCGCGCGACCCGAACCGGTCCGCGCCGTTCAACCTAACCGCCAACCTGGCCGAGATCGGAGCGCGGCTGAAGGGCCCGAAGGCGAAGGACTTCGGGTTGGTCTGGTCGAGCAAGGTGACCAACGCCGGATCCGTCGCCGGCACCGCCGTTGCCACCCGGGTCGGCGCGACCCGCGTCGTATTCACCTGGGACGGCAAGCGGCACCGCTATGTCCGGGTGATCGACGGAGTGGTCCAGAAGGCGGCAGACGGCAAGGTGATCGCCACGCCCAACGTCGTCGTGCAGTTCTGCAAGATCACGACGTTCCTCGGCGACATCGACCAGTCGGGCAGCCCTGCCAAGGTCACGCACACGATCGGCCGGGGAAAGGTGGCGGTGTTCCGCAACGGCCGGCGCATCTACGGTACCTGGCACCGCTCGGCGGTAGGCGAAGGCACACGGCTTATCGACGCACACGGCAAGCCCATCACGCTGGCCCCCGGCGGCGCGTGGTTCGCGCTCGCTGCCACCGGGACGCCCTTGACGTAGCGGCACGATCTTCGGGTGTACGGGCTCCAGCCCGTCGTGAAGACTGTGCATGGAGCCGTTACGTGAGCCGAGGATCCGAGGAGCCGAGTGGCATATGCCCGATCAGGTATTGAGCGCAGAGGAACTGGCATCGATCGACGCGTACTGGCGCGCCGCGAACTACTTGTCCGTGGGGCAGATCTACCTGCTGGACAACCCGATGCTGCGCGAGCCGCTGCGCCCGGAACACATCAAACCGCGCCTGCTGGGGCACTGGGGCACGACCCCGGGGCTGAACCTGCTGTACGCCCACATGAACCGGGCCATCAGGGCCCGGAATCTGAACGCCATCTACATAACGGGGCCGGGCCATGGCGGGCCAGGCCTGGTGGCGAACGCCTACCTGGAGGGCACTTACAGCGAGGTCTACCCGAACATCTCCGCGAACGAGGACGGGATGCGGGCGCTGTTCCGGCAGTTCTCGTTCCCGGGCGGTATCCCGAGTCATGTGGCACCGGAGACGCCCGGCTCGATCCATGAGGGCGGCGAGCTGGGTTATGCGCTGGTGCACGCCTACGGCGCCGCGTTCGACAACCCCGATCTGGTCGTGCTGTGCGTCGTCGGCGACGGCGAGGCGGAGACCGGCCCGCTGGCGGCGAGCTGGCATTCGAACAAGTTCCTGAATCCCGCCCGCGACGGGGCCGTGCTGCCGGTGCTGCACCTGAACGGCTACAAGATCGCGAATCCGACGGTGCTGGCGCGAATTCCGGACGACGAGCTGGCGGCGCTGTTTCGCGGCTACGGCTACGCGCCGCGCTTCGTCGTCGGCGACGACCCGGAAGACGTGCACCAGCAGCTTGCCGCGACGCTCGACGGCGCGCTCTCCGACATCGCCGGCATCCAGAGTGCGGTCCGTACCGGTGACGGGCCTCGCCCCACCTGGCCGATGATCGTGTTGCGCACGCCCAAGGGCTGGACCGGCCCGCATGAGGTGGACGGGGTCCAGGTCGAGGGGACCTACCGCGCCCACCAGGTGCCCCTCACCGAGACGCGGACCAACGAGCAGCACCGCAAGCTGCTCGACGAGTGGATGCGCAGCTACCGGCCCGAGGAGCTGTTCGACGAGCACGGCGCGCTGCGGCCGGCGCTGCGGGCGCTCGCGCCCGAGGGCGATCGGCGAATGAGTGCCAACCCGCACGCGAACGGCGGGTTGCTACTGCGTGAACTGGATCTGCCCGACTTCCGCGACTACGCCGTGGACGTGCCGCTTCCGGCGGTCGAAACCAGCGAGGCCACGCGGGTGCTCGGCAGATTTCTGCGCGACGTCATCGCCCGCAACCCCGACCGGTTCCGGCTGATGGGGCCCGACGAGACCGCCTCGAACCGGCTCGCGGCCGTCTTCGACGTGACCGACCGCGTCTGGGACGCGACCACCGTGCCGGGCGACGACCACTTGGGCCCGGACGGACGCGTGATGGAGGTGCTGTCCGAGCACCTGTGCCAGGGCTGGCTGGAGGGGTATCTGCTGACCGGCCGGCATGGGCTGTTCAACTGCTACGAGGCGTTCATCCACATCATCGACTCGATGTTCAACCAGCACGCCAAGTGGCTGAACACGACCCGCAACATCCCCTGGCGCCGGCCCATCGCGTCGCTGAACTACCTGCTCTCGTCGCACGTCTGGCGGCAGGACCACAACGGCTTCAGCCATCAGGACCCGGGCTTCATCGACCACGTCCTCAACAAAAAGGCCGAGATCGTCCGGGTGTACCTGCCGCCGGACACGAACACGCTGCTGTCGGTAGCCGATCACTGCCTGCGCAGCCGGCATTACGTGAACGTGATCGTTGCCGGCAAGCAGCCGGCGCTGACCTACCTCACGATGGAGGAGGCGATCGCGCACAACACCCGCGGGCTGGGCATCTGGCCGTGGGCGAGCAACACCGACGGCGAGCCCGACGTGGTGCTCGCGTGCGCGGGCGACATTCCGACCCTGGAGACGCTGGCCGCGGCGGATCTGCTGCGGCAGCACCTGCCGGAGCTGAAGGTGCGGCTGATCAACGTCGTCGACATCATGCGGCTGGAGCCGGAAATCGAGCATCCACACGGCATGTCCGACCGGGACTTCGACGCGCTGTTCACGGCCGACAAGCCGGTGATCTTCGCCTACCACGGCTACCCGATGCTGATCCACCGCCTCACCTACCGCCGCACCAACCACCACAACATCCACGTGCGCGGCTACAAGGAGGAGGGCACCACCACCACGCCGTTCGACATGGTGATGCTCAACGACCTGGATCGGTTCCACCTGGTCATGGACGTGATCGACCGCGTCCCGGGGCTGGGCAGCCGCGCCGCCACGCTGCGCCAGGAGATGGCTGACGCACGGCTGGCCGCGCGGGCGTATACCCGCGAGCACGGGGAGGATGACCCGGCAATCGCCGAGTGGGTGTGGCCGGAGCGGGCGTGAACGTCCTGGTCGTCAACGCCGGATCGTCCAGCCTGAAGCTGCGCCTGCTCGACGGCGACGACGCGGTCGTTGCAGCCGCGGACCTGCCTGCGGACGGCGACGTGGCAGGCGCGCTGCGGGATTGGCCCGCACCTGACGCCGTGGGGCACCGGGTCGTGCATGGTGGTACGGACTTCACCGCCGCGGCCCGCATCGACGAGCGCGTCCGAAAGCGGCTCTCCGATCTGACCGGCCTCGCGCCGCTGCACCAGCCCAAGTCGCTCGACGCACTGGACGCGGTGACCCGGGTGCTGCCCGGAGTTACTGCTGTGGCCTGCTTCGACACCGCGTTCCACACGACGATCCCGCCCGCCGCGGCGACCTACGCGGTGCCGCAGGAGTGGCGGCAGCGCTACGGCGTGCGCCGCTACGGTTTCCACGGGCTGTCCCACGCATACTGCTCCCGCAGGGCGGCGGAGCTGACCGGGGCCCGTCGAATCGTCACCTGTCACCTGGGCGCGGGCGCATCGCTCGCGGCAGTCGTCGACGGGCGAAGTGTGGACACCACGATGGGCTTCACCCCGCTCGAGGGTCTGGTGATGGCCACCCGTTCCGGCACCGTCGATCCGGGGCTGGTGCTGTGGCTCGAGGAGCATGAGCACCAGGCTCCGCGCGAGGTGGCCAGCGCTCTCGAGCAGCGCTCCGGCCTGATGGCCCTGGCCGGCACCTCCGACATGCGCGAGGTGGTGGCTCGCGCCGCAGCCGGTGACGCCGACGCAGTGCTGGCGCTCGATGTGTACGTGCACCGCCTGGTCATCAGCGTCGGCGCGATGACCGCGGCGGCCGGCGGCCTCGATGCGCTGGTATTCACCGGTGGCGTCGGGGAGAACTCCTCCGGCGTGCGGCACCGCGCGGCCGAACGACTGGCCCATCTCCGCGTCGCCGTGGACCCGGCCCGCAACGACGGCGACGGCACGGACCGTGAGATCACCGGTGAGGGCGCGCTCGCCCGCACCCTCGTGATCAACGCCCGTGAGGACGTGCAGATCGCGCGAGAAACCCGCGCCGCGCTCTCGCCGTGACGCGGCTCAGTAAACGTTCGACCCGCCGGCCGAGGCCGACGGGTCGAAACGTGGGCGCTTGTCGCGGAGTCAGGCCTTGATCATCTCCTGGGCAGGCGCACCGCGTGAGGTGGGTTCCTCAGGAACCCGGCGGGAGTGGACGAAGCCCAGTGCGGCCAGCACCGCCATCACTCCGGCACCCACGAAGGCGACGATCGACGCGATGAAGGCGATGTAGCCCATCGTGGAGAACGCGTACGCGTTCAGCAGCAGGCCGCGCAGCGTCTCACCGCGGAACACCGTCTGCACAGTGCTGGCGAGCTTCTGGTCGCTCGGGTTGGCCAGGGACTTGTCCGAGAGCTGCGAGTATGTCTGGCCACCGCCGATCTCCTTGACGTGCACGGCAATGTAGTGATCCGCGAAGGCCTTGGCCTGAGGGCCGGTCAGCAACTGCTGGCCGGCGTACTTGTTGAGGTAGGGACCGATCTGCGGGTCGGCGAGGGAGTCGCTTCCCTTCGGCGGGAAGTAGATCTTCTGGGCGGCCAGCTGGCTGTGCACCTGGTTGTCCACGAACACGTGGGCCCAGGTGAGCAGCGCGCCGGCAGCGACCAGAACGGCCGCGACGGCGATACCCCCAGCAGCGATCAGGCGGTCGAGCCTTTGGCGCTTCATCTTGAGCTCCTCGGATTGGTTGAACTCTCCGCTATTACGGTGCACCACTGGGCGTGGTGCTCAGCAGGGGCGAACGTCCTGCCCGCGGAGTGCACAAGTCACGCCGTCGGCATGCCGATGTCCCTCAGCGGGCGCGATCACGAGGTGCTATGAGCCGCACCGTCGAGCGCCGAGATGAGCTTGCGCAGCTCGCCGTGCAGCCTCGCGACGTCGGCGCTGGTGTAGTCGAGAGTGTCGAACACACGCTTCACGGCCTGCTCGCCGCGCGCACGCAACCGGCGTCCCTTCGGCGTGAGCCGAACCAGCACCGACCGCTCATCGGCCCGGCTTCGTTCGCGGGTCACCAGGCCGGAGCTCTCCAGGCGCTTCAGCAGGGGTGACAGTGTGCCGGACTCGAACCGCAACGACGCCCCCAGCTCCTTGACGCTGCGGCCGTCCTTCTCCCACAGCAGCAGCATGGTCATGTACTGCGGGTAGGTCAGCCCGAGCTTGCCGAGCTCTCGGCGGTACGCGTTGTCCAGCTCCCGGGACGCGACGTGTACTGCAAAGCAGGCCAGATCGTCAGGCACGAGTCCCATGTGCGCAACTATACCGATTGACAGCACACAATTAAGTTGTGTACGACTTAGTTGTACCCAATAGAAGGAGAGTGTGATGCAACCGACTTACACCGCCGTGGCCACATCGTCGGGCCGCGACGGCCGCGCAGTGAGCTCGGACCGGCGCCTGGACGTGCGGCTGGCCATGCCGAACGAGCTCGGCGGCACGGGCGATGGCACCAATCCCGAGCAGCTGTTCGCCGCTGGCTGGGCGGCTTGCTTCGCCACCTCGATGGATCTGGTCGCTAAGAGCAAGGGTCTCGACGCGCGCGATGTCGCGGTGACTGCGGAGGTGAGCCTGGTGCGGAAGACCCAAGGTCCCGGATTCAGCCTGGCTGCCACGCTCCGTGTCGAGCTGCCCGAACACCTGAAGGGCGAGACCGGCCAGGCTCTGCTCGAGGCGACACACCAGGTCTGCCCGTACTCCAACGCCACTCGGGGAAACATCCCGGTCGAGTTGGCCATCGAGTAGCACGGGCTGCTTTCCCCGGCCTGCTCGATGCGCGACACTGGCGCGGTGTTCATCGACGCGGTGCCCGAGCAGGACGCCACCGGCGCCGTGGCCGACTACTACCGAAAGCAATCTGCGGCGTGGGGCTTCCTGCCCAACTACGCGGCTGCCTTCAGCGCACGTCCGGATGTCGCCCAGGCCTGGAACACGCTCAACACCACGATCCGTGACGGGATGGACCGCAGACGCTTCGAAATCGCGACCATCGCGGCGGCGCGGGCACTGCGTTCTACCTACTGCACGGTCGCGCATGCGAAGTTCCTGCGCGACGAGTGCGGTGACGAGGCGACGATGCGCTCGATCGCGGCCGACCCGAGCGGCGCAGCCCTGCGCCCGCAAGACCGCGCGGTGTACGAGTTCGCTGCCAAGGTCGCGGTCGACGCCTCCCTCGTGGAGCCGGCTGACATCGACCGTATGCGCGCGGTCGGCCTGTCCGACGCTGATATCGCCGATGTCGTGTTCGCCGCCGCCGCCCGCTCGTTCTTCACCCGCGTCCTCGACGCACTCGGCGCCCAACTGGATGCACAGACCGCGCAGACCTTTCAGGCCGACGTACTCGAATCGATGATCGTCGGACGTCCCGTCGCTCCGGCCTAGGCCCCGTGCTGCGCGGAGGAGTCTCATGAGCCGCCCGTTGCCGCAGCCAGTCCTCACGCCGCTTAGCGCGGCGGCGATCTTCCTTGTGGTGACGATGAATCCGGGCGGTGAGTCGGCGGTCAGGGACGTGCTCGGGGATGTTGCCGCGCTGCAGAGATCGGTCGGGTTCCGCATTCCGCGAGCGGGCTTGGCGGCCGTGGCCGGGGTGGGATCGGACGCCTGGAGCCGCGTGTTCAGCGGGCCGCGCCCAGCCGAACTGCACCCGTTCCGCGAGATGTCAGGAGCGAAACATCGGGCGGTGGCAACGCGCGGCGACCTGCTCCTCCACGTCCGGGCCAGTCGCATGGACATGTGCTTCGAATTCGTCGCCCAGGTCATGGATCGACTGGCCGACGCCGTCACACCTCAGGATGAGGTTCACGGGTTCCGGTACTTCGATGAACGTGACCTGATCGGCTTCGTCGACGGGACGGAGAACCCGATCGGCCCGGCCGCAGAGGCCGCCGTGATCGTCGGTGACGCCGACCCAGATTTTGCCGGCGGCAGCTACGTCATCGTGCAGAAGTACCTGCACGACATGCGGGCCTGGAACGCCTTGCCGGTGGAAGAACAGGAACGCGTGATCGGCCGCACGAAACTGTCCGATATCGAGCTGCCCGACGAGATCAAGCCGACGAATTCCCATGTCGCGCTCACCACCATCGTCGAGCCCGATGGCACCGAGCGGCAGATCCTGCGAGCCAACATGCCCTTCGGCGCCGCCGGGAGCGGGGAATTCGGCACCTACTTCATTGGATACGCGGCAAGCCCCAGTGTCACCGAGCTGATGCTGGAGAACATGTTCATCGGCCGGCCACCCGGCAGCTACGACCGAATCCTCGACTTCTCCACCGCCGTCACGGGCAACCTGTTCTTCGTCCCGTCCGCGGACTTCCTCGAAGACCTGCCACCGTCTCCGCCGCTCGGAGAATCGTCGCCCCGCTGACCGATTCGCTTGGGTGCTTGGTGCCACGGCCGGGCAACTGCCTGCCAATCGGCATCTCACTGTTGACAGCGTGCGAATCGCGCTAGTACGCCTGGGAGTGACGTAAGAGGCCGGCTCTCCCCCAGGAGGTGGCCCGTGTTGCCCTGGAGCTCAGCTAGGCGGCTGCGATGAGAAGGCTCATCGCCACTATCGCCGCGGTGCTGATGGTGTCCCCGGTCGCGGCCGGAGCGTCGCCTCAGCCCACCGTTGCCGGCTATCACGGACTGACTGCGGCGCAGCGAGCGGTGCTGCGCGACATCGCACGAGACACCTGGCGCTTCTACAGCCTGGACGTCGACCCCGCCACACACCTGCCGATGGACAACCTCACGTTCAGCGGCGACACGCCCACGGCGTACGGCCGGTACACGTCGGCGTCCAACATCGGCGTGTACCTATGGGCCGTCGTCGCGGCGTACGACCTTGGCCTTGTCGCACGGCCCGAAGCCGACGCCAGGATCCGGGCGACGCTCGGCGAGGTGGCGACGCTGCGGCGCGACCACGGGTTCCTGTTCCAGTGGTACGACACGACGAGCGGCCACGTGATCCGCAACCCCGGCGACATCGACTGCGCCGCCGAGCCGACGCCGACGTTCGACAACTGCTACTTCGTGTCCAATGTGGACAACGGCTGGTACGCCTCCGGGCTGATCGTCGCCCGGCAGGCACTGCCCGAGCTGCGCAGGCAGCTCGACGGCCTGATCGCGCCGATGGACTTCGGGCTGTTCTACGACGGCCGCGCCGAGACGCACTGCAACGTCAACCCGGCGATCCCCGGCAACCAGCCGACAGGCCAGATGTTCGGCGGCTACTACGCCGGGCTGCCGCCCGACCAGGGCGACAACTGGACGCACTACTACCATAATGGCGCCTTCTACAGCGACCCGCGGATCTCCGCGTACCTCGGCATGGGCCTGCACCAGATGCCGGGCAACGTGTGGTGGCGCAGTTGGCGCGAGCTGCCGCCGCCGGCGCCGTTCCCGGACTGCGCCGCGACCGATCCCGACTTCTCCTGGCAGGGCCAGTGGCCGATGGCCGGTTCGTGGCAGACGTACACGGATCCGCAATCGGGCCAGGCATTCCCGGTGTGGGAGGGCCACTACACTTACCCCGGCTCGGACCTGACCTTCGTCCCGACATTCGCCGGCGGCATGTTCGAGGCGCTGATGGCCAACGAAGTGGTGCCCGAGACGTCGTGGGGGCCGCGCACCTTCGGGCTGGCCGACTCGCGGACCGTTCAGGTGCAGATCAAGTACGCGACCGAACAGCTGCACTATCCGGTCTGGGGGATGTCCCCATCCAGCACAGCTGACGATACCGGGGGGTACGGTGGCTTCGGCGTCGAGGGCCTGGTATTTCCGTACTACGGCTTCGGCGCCGACGCGTCGCACCCGAACCTCGGCCTGTCGCAGTGCCACGGCTGCGCCACCGAAGACGTCGTGACGCCACACGCGGCCTTCCTCGCGCTGGACGTCGCGCCGCAGCAGGCGTACGCGAACATCGTGGCGCTGCGGGCCCAGTTCGCCGGCGGGTACGGCGGCACCGGCTTCTTCGACGCGATCAACCCGACCACCGGGGCGGTGGGGCACCGCCAGCTCGTCCTCGACCAGTCGATGATCATGGCGGCGCTGGACAACGCGCTGACCGACCGCGCACTGCAACGACATTTCGCGAGCGACCCGGTGTCCTGGGCGGCCCGCACCTACCTCGGCGTGGAGGACATGGGGCTCAACTAGCAGCGCCCTACGCCGACGTTATCCGAAGGAGGTTTCGTCATGAGGCATCTCGGGTTCCTGCGGCGTAGGAAGGTCGCGGTGGCAGCCGTGTTCGTTCTCGGCGCCGGCCTGCTGGCCGGGGGCGGGGTCGTCGCGACCAGCGCCGCGGGCCAGCCCCCGATCGAGGCGCGGGTGAACTCGCTGCTGGCGAAGATGACGCTCGAGGAGAAGCTCGAGCAGATGCAGCTGCTCGCCGACTGGCAGGCCACGCCCGCCGAGGCGCAGAAAGGCGTCGGCGGCGTGTTCAGCCTGACGGACCCGGCGAAGATCAACCAGCTGCAGCACGTCGCCGTGGAGCAGTCCCGGCTGCACATCCCGATCCTGTTCGCGTTCGACACCATCCACGGATTCCGCACGGTGTTCCCGATCCCGCTCGGCGAGGCCAGCAGCTTCGACCCGAGCGTGGCGCAGACGGACGCCACCATCGGCGCCCGTGAGACGGCGGCGACCGGCATCAAGCAGGTGTACAGCCCAATGGTCGACCTCTCGCACGAGCCGCGCTGGGGTCGCATCGCGGAGGGAGCCGGCGAGGACCCGTACCTCGGCTCGGTCATGGCGGCGTCCCGGGTGCACGGTGACCAGGGCAGCAACTACAGTGCGGCGGACAAGGTCGTCGCCAGCGTCAAGCACTTCGCTGCGTACGGCCAGCCCGAAGGTGGTCGCGAGTACAACACCACCGACATGTCAACGCAGCGGCTCTTCAACATGTACTTGCCGCCGTACAAGGCTGCGATCGACGCCGGCGCCGCGACCGCGATGTGCTCGTTCAACGCGATCAACGGCGTTCCCGGATGCGCGAACCGCGAGACCGAGACGAACATCCTCAAGCAAGCTTGGGGATTCGACGGATTCATCGAGAGCGACTACACCGCCGTGGCCGAGCTTCGTGCCTGCCCACCGGTGAACCCGGACAGCGGGCCGTGCGGGCACGGCATCGCGGCGGACGGCCCGCAGGCCGCCGCGGCGGCGATCAACGGCGGCACCGACATGGAGATGGTCAGCACCAACTACGTCGACTTCGGCAAGCAGCTGCTCGCGCAGCACAAGATCACCCTGCCGCAGATCAACGACGCGGTGCGGCGCATCCTGCGGGTCAAGTTCCGCGCCGGGCTGTTCGAGCACCCCTACGTCGACCCGTCGAAGGCGGATGCGGCGCAGCTGCTTCCCGCCGCCGTCGCCGCCGAACGCAGCGCCGCCAGCAAGTCGATGGTGCTGCTGAAGAACAACAACTCGACGCTGCCCCTCGATCCGACAAAGTCCGTCGCAGTGATCGGCCCGCTCGGCGACGACCAGCACGACATGCTCGGCCCGTGGTGGGGCACCGGCCGGGACGAGGACGCGGTCAGCCTGTACAGCGGCATCAAGGCACAGGATCCGAACACGACATTCACGAAGGCCTGCGACCTGCCGAACACCGAGCCTCCGGACTACAACCCCGCGAATGACTGCCCGAACACGAGCTTCCCCGACGCGGTCGCCGCGGCCAACGCAGCCGACCAAGTTGTGCTCGCGCTCGGCGAGACCCGGGAGATGAGTGGCGAGGCCACGTCGCGCAGCAACCTCGACCTGCCGGGCAACCAGCAGGAGCTGATCAACGAGATCGCGGCCACCGGCAAGCCGTTCACCGTCGTGC
>JBKOXO010000155.1:0-16548 GCA_046744105.1 Actinomycetota bacterium | reverse complement strand
TCCATCGCCTTCATGTCCAGGGCGCCGCGACCCCACACGGCGCCGTCGCGCACCTCGCCGCCGAACGGATCGACGCTCCAGTCCTGCGCTGCAGCGGGAACGACGTCGAGGTGACCGTGCACGAGCACGGCCGGGGCGGCTCGGTCGCGGCCGGCGACTCGGACGACGGTGCTGGCGCGTCCCGGCTCCGCCTCGATGACCGCCGGCAGGTAGCCGGCGTCGCGCAGTTGCCCGGCCACCCAGTCGGCGGCGTCCCGCTCGCCGTTGGACGTGCCGTCGCCGTAGTTAGTCGTGTCGAAGCGGATCAACGTCGCACAGATGGCGACGAGATCGCTATCCCGGATTGGTGTAGTCAATGAGGACGAGTAAAGATCGAGTGGCTCGCCCCGTCAAGACACCAAATGTCCTTGTCACACGCGGTCGCGCCGTACGGTGTGCGGCATGATTGCGTCGCTCACGCGCCCGCCTGCGCTGCGTCCGGGCGATCGCATCGCGGTGCTGTCGGCGAGCAGCCCGCCCAACCAGGAGCGGCTCGCCGCCGGGCTCGAGGCATTGCGGATGTCCGGCCTGGAACCCGTCGTGTACCCGTCGGCCGATGATCGCGGAACGCTGCGCCACTACCTCGCGGGCGACGACGCGCTGCGCGTGGCAGACCTGACCAGCGCGCTGCGTGACCCGGGCATCGCCGGCATCGTGTTCGCGTGCGGCGGCTCGGGGGCGCAGCGCACCCTTGCGTCCTTCGACTGGGACGCTCTCGACGGTGTCACGCCGAAGGTGCTCGCCGGGTACTCGGACGTGACGGCGATCCTCGAGGCGGCGGCGCGCCGGCTGGGCTGGGCGTCGCTACACAGCACGATGGTGTGCTACTTCGATACGTACGAGTTCGCCTCGCTACTGCGGACGCTGATGCACCCGGAACGCGCCACGTCGCTGTGTTTCGCGGGCGCGCGCACTGTAGTGCCGGGCGTCGCCCGTGGCGTCACCTGCGGTGGCAACCTCACCGTGTTGACCGCCTCACTGGGCACCGACACGTCCTGGCCCGCACGCGGCGGCATCTGGCTGGTAGAGGACGAGAGCGAGGACGACTACCGCATCGACCGGATGCTCACCCAGCTGCGGCGCTCCGGCTACCTGGACGGGGTTGCCGGCATCGTCGCGGGGACGTTCGAGAACTGCGGCGCCGCCGAGGACATCCAGGCGATCCTGGACGAGCGGCTGGGCTCGCTGGGCGTTCCTGTGATCAGCTGGGTCAACGTCGGACACGGCGGGCGGAATCAGACCTACCCGATCGGCGTGGCCGCCGAGCTCGACGCCTCCGCCGCGACGCTGCAACTGCTCGACCCGCCCCTTGTGTCGAAGTCGTGACGGTGGCTCCGACGTAACCGACGTCAACCCCATGACAGGAGGAGCCATGAAGTACCTGCTGCTGATCTACAACAACCCGGCGACCTACGAGTCGCTGCCCGAGGACGAGCGCAACGCGCTCTTCGCCGACGTCGACCGGATCATGGACGAGCTCAAGGAGTCCGGCGAGTTCGTGGGCGGCCAGGCGCTGGCCGACCCGTCGCAGAGCAAGACCGTTCGGGTACGCGACGGCGTGCCGGCCGTCACTGACGGACCGTACGTCGAGGCGAAGGAGCAGATGGGCGGCTACCTGATCGTCGATTGCGAGACGCCCGAGCGCGCTGTCGAGATCGCCGCGCGCTGGCCGGATGCCAAGTACTTCGCCATGGAGGTGCGCCCGATCATGGACACGGCAGGTGCCGACGTATGACCATCGAGGACCTGCTGCGCCGCGAGGCACCGCAGGTCCTGGGCGCGCTCACCCGCCGCTACGGACACTTCGATCTGTGCGAGGACGCGGTGCAGGAGGCGCTGCTGGCGGCCGCCACGCAATGGCGTTCCGGGGTTCCGCAGTCGCCGCGGGGCTGGCTGATCACCGTCGCGTCCCGGCGGCTGACCGACCAGTTGCGCGCCGAATCGGCCCGGCTGCGCCGCGAGGCCGCCGTCGTGTCGGCCGAGTCATTCGTCGCGCCGCCGGCCGACGCCGAGCGGCCGGCCGACCACGACGACACGCTCACCCTCCTGTTCCTGTGCTGCCACCCGTCCCTGTCGGCGCCGTCGCAGGTGGCACTGACCCTGCGCGCCGTGGGAGGGCTGACGACGGCCGAGATCGCACGGGCGTTCTTCGTCCCCGAGGCGACGATGGCCCAGCGCATCAGCCGAGCCAAGCAGCGGCTGCGCGGCGCGGCGTTCACCATGCCGGGGCGTACGGAGTGGGTGGACCGGCTCGGTGCCGTGCTGCACGTCCTGTACCTGATCTTCAACGAGGGCTACACCACGACGTCCGGGCCGTCGCTTTCCCGCCCAGATCTCACTCGTGAGGCGATCCGGCTCACCCGAGAGGTGCATCGGATGCTGCCGGACGACGGCGAGGCGACCGGACTGCTGGCGCTCATGCTGCTGAACGAGGCGCGGCGAGCCGCCCGGGTCGGCGACAGTGGTGTGCTGATCCCCTTGGAGGAGCAGAACCGGGCGTTGTGGGATCGCCGGGCCATCGCCGAGGGTGTGGCGCTGGTGTCGTCGGCGCTTTCGGCGGCACCGCTCGGTCCGTACCAGGTGCAGGCCGCGATCGCGGCGGTGCACGCCGAGGCGCGCACCGCGCAGGACACCGACTGGCCGCAGATCGTCAAGCTGTACGAGGTGCTGCTGCGCATCGCGCCGAACCCGATGGCCACGCTCAGCCACGCCGTCGCGGTGGCGATGGTGGACGGGCCGGCGGCCGGCCTCGACCTGCTCGATCGTCTCGACGGTGCGGCGCGCGCGGCGGTGGGCTACCGGCTTGACGCCGTTCGCGGGCACCTGCTCGACTTGGCCGGCGACGCCTGCGCCGCCCGAGCCGCCTACCTCGCCGCGGCCCGCGGCACGACGAGCCTGCCCGAGCAACGTTACCTGCACGGCCGCGCCGCCCGAGTGGCCCAGATCGCGCAACAATCGCCGTCCTGAGACAGCCGATTCTTGCGCAATCGCGGGAATCAGCCGCCGGCGAGCACCTCGGCGAGCCTGTCGAAGGAACTGCCCCAGCCGGCCTCGGCCTGCGCGCGCTCCGTCTCGGTGAAGTCGGCCACCGCGTGCAGGGTGAGCTCGGTCTTGCCGCCCAGGTCGCGCAGCGTCACGGTCACCGTGCCGGCCCCTGTTCCGTCCGGGAAGCCGTCGTCCTTCCAGACGAGGCGCTCCGACGGGACGACCTCCAGGTACGTGCCGGTGTTCGGGTACTCTCCGCCGGACGCGTCGTCGACCATGACGAGGCTCGCCACCCCACCCGGGCGCAGATCGATGCGGATCTTGTCGGCCGGCGTGCTGACCCCCCGCGGCGCGAACCACCGCGCGAGCTGCTCCGGCTCGGTCCACGCCCGCCACACCGCCTCACGCGGCGCGTCGAACACCCGAACGATGGTGAACTCAACCATCGGCGCGTCCCTTCTGCATGTTCCGCAGGTGCTCGTCGAGCCGATCCAGGCTGCCCTCGAAGAACCGGCGGTAAAACGTCAGCCAGTCTGCGGCGTCGGCCAGCGGGCCTGCCCGCAGCCGGGCCGGCCGCAGCTGTGCGGTGCGGCTGCGCGTGACCAGCCCGGCCTGCTCGAGCACCTTCAGGTGCTTCGACACCGCCTGCAGGCTGATCGAGAACGGCTCGGCCAGCTCATTCACCGTCGCCTCCCCCCGGGCCAGGCGGGCCAGCATGGCGCGTCGGGTCGGGTCGGCAAGCGCGGCGAACGTGCGGCTGAGCTGATCAGTCGGCATCGGCCTTCCGGTGGTAGTGAAGCGCGGTGACGCCGGAGCCGACGTCGCGCGCCTCGACCAGGTCGAGCTTCGTCTTGGCGGCCTCGCCGAACAAGCGCTTGCCCTCGCCGAGCACCACGGGGTAGACGAGCAGCCGGTAGGCGTCGACGAGGTCGCGCTCGATCAGTCCCTGGATGAGGGCCGAGCTTCCGTAGACCAGCAGTGTGCCGTCCAGCTTGGAGACCTCGTCGAGGTCGCGCAAGATCCTGGAGTTGTTCCACTCCGCCTTGTCGAGCGTCGAGGTGACGACCCACTTCCTGATGCCGTTCATCTCCTTGCCGCCGGGCTCGTCGATCATGTTAGGCCACGCCGCGGCGAAGCCGTCGTAGGTGACGCGGCCGAGCAGCAGCGCGTCCGCCTGCTGCATCTCCTCGGCCTTGAACTGGGCGATGTTGTCGTTCCAGTACGACATCGACCACTCGGGGTTCTCGACGATCCCGTCCAGCGTGATGAACTCGGACACGACGATTCTGCGCATGCGGCCTCCTCCTCAACTGTTCGTTTAATCAACCATCTGGTTGAACATAGGTGGCCAGGCGACGCCCGTCAAGCGCTGTTCGTGACGACACCACTCGCCGGCTGGTTGCCGGGCGCTGGAGGGATCCTAGTCGGGCATGTCGCTGAAGCGGCTGTAGTGACCCTGGAAGCTCACCGCCACCGTGGCCGTAGGGCCGTTGCGGTGCTTGGCGATGATCAGGTCGGCCTCGCCGGCGCGCGCCGACTCACGCTCGTACAGGTCCTCACGGTGCACGAGCAGCACGACATCTGAGTCCTGCTCGATCGAGTTGTGCGCGACGATCCCGTCGGCGACGAAATTGTGCGAGCCCTTGACGCTCGCGTCGTAGACCGGCTGTTTGCCGAGCGGTTCGATGTCGACGACGTGATCCCAGAACACGTCGTCGCTCGCGGCGGCGCGCAGCACGTTCGAGTCGAGCGTGTCGGCGAGGCGCTGTATCCGTTCCCGCGACGGGCAGGTCCGGTACAGACTCGCGCCGCGGTACGGCGTGCCGATTGCCGCCTGCAGTTGTCGTTCCGTCAGCCCGGCGTGGAGGCGCTCCGCCTGCACCAACTGCCATGCTTCACGCGGGAGCGTGTCGACGTTGCTCGCGGAGGGTCGATCGCGCAGCGCCGCCAGCAGCCGCCCCACGATGTGACTTCGGCGTCCGTGTACGCCGATCTCCTCGCAGAACGTCCGCAAGCTCGCGGCATCGGCGATGACGACGTGGTAGGTGAGCCCACGTCGTCCCTGCCTGACGACGTTGAGGCGGGCCACGATCCCGAAGCGGGCGAGCAGCTGCATGACGCCGTCGGCCAGGGCGCGACTCGACGTGGCGTAATACGCCTTACGGGTGGATGTGCTGCCAGCGGGGGGCATCCCGAGGGATCCGTCACCGGCCCACAGATGGCGCAGGAAGACGGCGAGCTCGGCGTTGCTGGCGCTGTAGATAGCCTCGGGCAGCCGCTTCTCGTGAGAGCGGAGATCGTCGATGCCCAGCTCGCGGAACCAGGCGCGCAGCCGGCCCCGCGGTCCACGACCGCGTCGATGCGGAGGGGGGAGGTACGAGCGCGACCACCGACCGTGTGCGACGCGACCCGGCGTGATCCCGAATTCCTGAGCCGCGGCTGCTTCGACGAACGCGAGGTTCGCCTCGTCGTCGGAGGTGTACTGCACGGGCAGTGACGGCAGCATGCAGCCGTCGCTCATCAAGTGTGCGAGCAAGCCGAGCCGGTGCTCGGACCAGCCGAGCCCTGCCGCGACCGGTTCCGGTATACGGCGGGGTATGGCGATGCGGTCGCCGACGCGCAGCGCGTCGAGGGCGGTCCAGCCGTCGAACGTCAGGAACGGATGATTGCCCGTTGCCTTGACTTCGCGGCCGGAGGCCAGGCGAAGCCGGAAGACCGCCTTGATGCCGGAGGGGAACACGTTCGTAACCGGAGCCGCGACCAGCCGCCGCTGCTCGTCGAGCGACCAGACCAGCACCTCCGCGTGCCCCTTGTCGAGCAACTCCTGGAAGGTGACCGGCGCACCGGTATCGGCACGCAGCAGCGTCGTGTCCGCCGTCAGGCAGCCGGATTCGCGCAGGTCAGCCAGCATCGGCTTCTTGTCGGTGCGCTGCTCGGGGCCGCGGTTGAGCTGCGAGAGCGCCACGACCGGGACGTCCAGCTCCTTGGCCAGCAGCTTGATCGCACGGGAGAACTCGCTCACCTCCTGCTGGCGCGACTCGACACGCTTGCCACTCGTCATGAGCTGCAGGTAGTCGATGACGATCAGCTGAAGGTCGTGGCGCTGCCGCAGCCGCCGCGCCTTGGCGCGAATCTCCATCATGGTGAGGTTGGGTGAGTCGTCGAGGAAGAGGGGTGCCTCGGCCAGGTCGCCGGCGCGCCGGGCCAGCCGCGCCCAGTCCTGGTCGGCCATGTGCCCCGAGCGCATGTTGCGCAGCGGCACGAGCGCCTCGGCGGACAGCAGCCGCATCATCAACTCGAGCTTGCCCATCTCGAGGGAGAACAGGACCGTCGGCTTGCGGTGCTTGATCGCCGCCGAGCGGGCAAAATCCAGCGCGAGCGTCGACTTGCCCGAGCCGGGCCGGCCTGCCACGGTGATCATTTGCCCGGGATGCAGCCCGTTGGTGATCTCGTCGAGGCGAGCGAATCCGGTCGGGATGCCGGTGCCCACGCCGCCCGAGTCGGCGATGCGCTCGATCTCGGTCAGCGTGTCGGTGAGCAGTGACTCGATGTGGACGTAGTCGTCGCTGGTACGTCGCTCGGTGACGTCGTAGATCTCGGCTTGGGCGCGGTCGACGACGTCGTCGACGCTGCCGATGAGGTCGCCCGTGCCGGCGGCCGTCTGGTAACCCATCTGAACGATGCGGGTGCCCGCGGTGACCAACCGGCGCAGGATCGCTTTCTCAGCAACGATTTGCGCGTAGTAACCGGCGTTGGCCGCCGTAGGAACCGTCGCGATCAGCGTGTGCAGGTACGCCGCGCCGCCGACCCGGGACAGCTGCCCGGCCCGGGTCAGCTCCGCCGAAACGGTGACTGCATCGGCCGGCTCGCCTCGTGCGTACAGGTCGAGCACGGCGTCGTAGATCAGCTGGTGCGCCGGGCGGTAGAAGTCGGTGGGCCGCAGTACCTCGACGACGTCGGCGATCGCGTCCTTGGACAGGAGCATGCCGCCGAGCACCGACTGCTCGGCGGGAATGTCCTGCGGTGGGGTGCGGTCGTAGTCGGCCGGTGCAACGCGTATGTCGTCGGCGAGCGCCACGCGCGAGCCACCCCCCTGGTTCGCCCAACCCGGATCGCCGCCCACACGCACAGCATCCGAGCCCGCACTGACAATTTCTGCGAACAGCCCCCGTGCCGCTCGGCCGATCACGCTAGGGCGCTAGCCGCCCGCGCATCAAACTGAGTTGTGTACACATCTGGGGATAACGTTGTGGGCAGCTTGTAGATCAGGCGTGGACGGCACTGTGAATTTCCCCGCCGCTCGCCATGAATCCCCGTGATACCGGGGCGTGCTCGTCCACGGCCTGTGGACGAAAATTTCTTGCGGGGTCTTGGCCGCCCGGGCTGTGAAGCGCTGTCCGGCGGCCAAACCCCAGCGATCACAAAGCGGTGACCTGAACCGGGACGCTGGCGACTACGTCGGGGTGCAGCTCGACGGTGACGGTGTGCGAACCGACCGTCTTGATATGCCCCGGCAACTGGATGCGCTTGCGATCGAGCAGCGGACCACCCGCTTGCTTGACCGCGCTCGCGATGTCGTTGGCGGTAATCGAGCCGAACAGCTTCCCGCCTGCGCCGGCACGCGCACCGAGCGTGACGGACAGCGACTCCAGCTGCGACTTGAGCTCCTGCGCGTGGCCGCGGTCACGGATCTCGCGGGCGTCCCGGGCCCGCTTGATCTGCGCGATCTGCCGTTCGGCGCCCTTGCTCCAGGCGATCGCCGAGCCGCGCGGGATGAGGAAATTGCGCCCATAGCCGTCGGCCACGTCAACGATGTCGCCGGCCAGGCCCAGCCCGGCCACTTCACGGGTAAGTATCAGCTTCACCATGTCTCCTTGCTCTTCGCGCGAGCGCTCATCGCTGACTTATGCGCCGGGCGTGCCGCTCGGCACCGCCCGCAAGGGGCGGATGCCTCGCGCCACACGCAAGCTCGCTGCGCTCGCGCGGCCGGCGGGCTCTTCGCGCGAGCGCTCTTCGCTGCGATGCTCGCTCATCGTGTCGTTACCGAGCTGTCGACGTGTACGGCAGCAGCGCCATCTCACGGGCGTTCTTGATCGCCCGGGCGATCTCGCGCTGTTGCTGTGCGCTGACCCCGGTGACCCTGCGTGCCCGGATCTTGCCGCGGTCCGAGATGAACTTACGCAGCAGCGTGGTGTCCTTGTAGTCGATGTAGTCGATGTTGGCCACGGTGAGTGGGTTCTGCTTCTTCTTCGGCTTGCGAGGCGGTTGCTTGGCCATGATGTCTTTCTCCTCTAGGGGCTCTTCGCGCGCTCGTCGCTAGAACGGTGGCTCGTCGGTGCTGCCAGCAGGCGGGGCGGATCCCCACGGATCATCGGCAGGTGCCCCGCCGGAGGCCCCGAAGCCGCCGCCGGTTGACGATCCCCGCTGGGTGCGGTTGACCTTCGCCGTCGCGTACCGCAGCGACGGGCCGATCTCGTCGACGTCCATCTCCACGACGGTGCGCTTCTCGCCCTCGCGGGTCTCGAACGAGCGCTGCTTCAGGCGGCCCTGCGCGACGACACGCATGCCGCGCTGCAGCGACTCGGCGACGTTCTCGGCCGCCTGCCGCCAGATCGAACAGCGCAGGAACAGCGCCTCGCCGTCTTTCCACTCGTTGGTGTTGCGGTCGAACGTCCGCGGCGTGGACGCGATGGTGAAGCTCGCGACCGCGGCGCCGGACGGGGTGAAGCGCAGCTCTGGGTCGGCAGTCAGGTTGCCGACCACGGTGACGACGGTTTCGCCGGCCATCGAGTCTCCTTACCGGGCCTCGGGCCGCAGGACCTTCGTCCGCAGCACCGACTCGTTGAGGTTGAGCTGCCGGTCGAGCTCGATCACGCTTGCCGGCTCCGCGCTCAGGTCGATCACGGCGTAGATGCCCTCGGCGTGCTTGTCGATCTCATACGCAAGCCGGCGCTTGCCCCAGATGTCGACCTTCTCGACTGTGCCGCCATCCTTCTTGACCACGTTCAGGAACGTGTCGAGTGACGGGGCGATGGTGCGTTCCTCGAGACTGGGATCGAGGATCACCATGACTTCGTAATGGCGCATGACAGTGCCATTCCTCCTATGGGCTCATCGGCCGTGGACTGTCCACGGCAGGAGGGTGCCGCGCGGGTGCGACACAAACCGTGTCAGGGTACCTGGCGCGGCCAGCCGACTCGAAATCGCGGTCGATCCGTCCCGACTTTGACCCCCGAAACGTCGCTAACGGGCCGGTGGAGCGACCGTTCCAGGGTCGAAGAGGGGAAAGGCGAGACCGATCAGGCGGCCGGCGGCGCATCAGGTAGAGCCGGGCGTACATCGCGGTCACGAGCGACAGGGCGACGATCGCGATGATCGCGAGCAGCGCGGGCAGCCCGGCCGGCGCCTTGATCCCGGCCAGGTCGATCGGCCGCGCGCCCTGGGTGGGGACGGGAACGCCAGCCAGTGCACCCGCGCCACTTCGGCCACCCGAAACCGCGGTCTCGCCACTGAGGCCGTTCAGCAGCACGGAGTTGAGCGCGTCAGGGGCGTGGCCGCCGCTGGTATCCGGGCCGTAGCCCTCGGGCACGACCCGGTCCTTGATCGGCTGCCGCGGCGGCGGGTAGTCGCTGCCTGGTGATGGGGTGCTCGGCGCGCTGGCCGGCTTGGATGACGACGAGCCGGGAGGTGCCAGGCTGGGGCTGGGTAGCTGTGCCGGCAGTGTCGGCAGCGTGCTGCCGGGCACGTGCACCGTGGGCAGCTGGGCCGGGCCGACCTGCGGGGCGGCCTTCACCGAGGGCAGCTGGACGGAGAGCCCGCCGCCGGGCGGCGCGGTTGCGACGACGATCTTGCCGACCCACTCGCTGTGTGCGTTGAGCGCGATGCCGTATTGCTTCGCGGCATTGCCGTTCAGCGTGATGCCCGCGCCGGGGGCCAGGCAGAGCAGGTTCACCGCATACGCCGACCAGGTGAAGCTGTACGTCCCGGCCCGCGGGAAGCTGACCCACAGGTTCTTCTGGCTGGTGCACGCGCCGAGCTTCAGGTCACGCTTGCCCCCCGGGAACGTCGACGGCAGGTGCAGCACGATCTGGTAGCCCGTCGTGCTACTCAGCACCCCGCCCAACACGTCGCCGAGCGGGAAGCCACGCGCGTTCAGACCCTGGGTGGGGACGCTTGCCGGCTTGAGGTCGACGGCGTCACCGGGCTGGATGCCCACGGTGCTGCCCCCGGCCGGCGAGCTCGTGGTGACGACGCCCGACAGGGCGAGCTGTGCGCTCACCGTCGTGGAAGCGTCGGCGGGGCCGGCGGTCAGGACGGCGCCCACGGCGACGCCGAGCCCGACCGCTCCGGCCAGCCAGCCGGCGATACCCGAACGACCGGTCTGCATGCAGCACTCCTGGGGTGATTGCTGACGTGCGTCTAACGAGCGCGCTCTGTCACGGGTGACGCCCTGGACCGAGTATGTCGGGCTATTGACGACTTTGCCCTCCGGCGAACGCTGCAGCGCGGCGCCGGCGCCCATTCGAGGGGCAGAGTCGCACCGCCGTCCTAGGCTGACTTGCATGCCTGTTATCGGAGCGCACGTCGACTCGGCTGATCCGATTCCGGCCGCGACATCGGTCGGCGCCGAGGCCGCCCAGTTCTTCCTCGCCGACCCGCAGGGCTGGAAGGCCCCGGTCGAACACGCCCACGCCGACGAGATCAAGAACAGTGGGCTCACGATCTACATCCACGCCCCGTACGTCCTCAACGTGGCGACGCTGAACAACCGCATCCGCATCCCTAGCCGCAAGCTGCTGCAGCAGCACGCCGCCGCGAGTGCGGCCCTCGGGGCGAAGGGGCTGATCGTGCATGCCGGACACCTGAACGCGCGCGATGATCAAGCGGTCGGCATCGATAACTGGCGCAAGACGTTCACCTACGCCGCGGACGAGGGCGGGTTCGGGTTGCCGATCCTGATCGAAAACACCGCGGGCGGAAACAACGCCCTGGCGCGGCGATTCGACCGGCTCGCCAGGTTGTGGGACGTCATCGGCGACTTCGGCCCGGGCTTCGTCCTCGACACGTGCCATGCCCATGCCGGTGGGGAGAGCCTCGACGGCATCGTCGACCGGGTGCGCGCCATCACCGGGCGCGTCGACCTGGTTCACGCCAACAACAGCCGTGACGCGTTCGACTCCGGCGCCGATCGTCACGCGAACATGGCCGATGGCCAGATCGCCCCGGACATGATCGCCGGCATCGCCCGCGCCGCCGGCGGCGACGTCATCGTCGAGACGCCGCGCGAGGGTCACGCCGACGACATCGAGTTCCTGCGCAAGGCGCTGGCGGCATGAGCCGGAAGGGCGACTGCCTCGGCGCGCTTATCTCCCGCCCTCGCCGGCCCTGGTGGGGTCGTGCAGGTGCAGCACGTCCATGATCAGCGTCGCGGTCTGATCGGGCGAGCCGCTCACGTCGACCGTGATCGCGTGCTCGTCCGGGGTGGGCGGTTCCAACGCCGCGAACTGCGATTCCAGCAGCGCCGAGGGCATGTAGTGCCCGTGCCGCGCGGTCAGCCGCCGCGCGAGCAGCTCGCGCGAACCGGCCAGGTAGACGAACACGACCTCGTCGCCGCGCAGCACATCGCGGTAGCTGCGCTTGAGCGCAGAGCAGGTCACGATGCCTTGGCGGTGCTCCGTGGTGCGCTCGCGGATCCACGCCGCAACCCGGGCCAGCCAAGGCCAGCGGTCATCGTCGGTGAGCGGATGTCCGGCCGCCATCTTCGCGATGTTCGCGGCTGGGTGCATGTCGTCGCCCTCGGCGAGATCCCAGCGCAGTTGCCCGGCGAGCAGGCCCGCCACCGTGGACTTTCCACATCCGGATACACCCATCATCACCAAGACTGGTGTACTGCTGGCCGTCATTTGCGCTCCCCTGAGCATGGTCGGCGTCAGTGCGCGATTTCCTCTCGTTCGGCGGCGCTCACGTAGCTCGTATGCCGCCCGATCCGGCGTTGTCGCCAAACGTCCGGCGCCCCGTCGTAGGGACCACCACCCGGATCATCGAGCCCGCTGGCGCGGACCACGTCGGTCTGGGGGTGCCACATCTCGTAAACGATCAGGCCGGCGATCACGAAGAGGAATCCGTCCCGGATCAGCAGGGCCAACATCAGCCACCCATAGTCGGTGGCGTGCGAGCCGTCGTTGAACCCGAGCAGCCACAGCAGCGTGACCACCCAGACGACGATCTCGCTGAACTGCCAGAGCAGCGTGATCCGCCACCGAGGGCGGGCCAGCGCGACCAGCGGCACCAGCCACAGTGAGTACTGCGGGCTCCACACCTTGGTGGTGATGAGGAACGCGAAGACTGCGAGGAAAGCCAACTGCGCCATACGGGGGCGTACGGGGGCCCAGAGGCCGAGCGTTGCGACACCGGCCAGCGCGATGATCAGCACCACTGCCACCGCCGCGCCGGGCGGCGACCATCCGGGCGGGTATCCGTTGCCGATGCCGGTCGTGGTCAGGTAGTGGCCGATGTACCAGAACGTGCTGGCCTCGGCGTCGCGGGTCGCGCTGAACGCGTAGAACTCGCGCCACCCGTTGTAGTACGCGGACGCGAAGGGCACGTTGACCGCCAGCCACGTGGCGACAGCGGCCACAGCGCACCAGATCGCCGGACGATACCGAGCAGTACGGACCGCCAGCACGGCAATGGGCACCAGCAGGAAGATCGGGTACAGCTTGGCTGCCATACCAAGCCCGATGAAGACGCCCGCCGCGACCGGCCGGGACCGGGCCCACGCCCACAGCGCGCAAGCCGCGAGCGCCATCGCGAGCAGATCCCAGTTCGAGAACGCGTGGAACACCAGCAGCGGGCTGAGCGCGAATATCGCCGCGTCGTACGGGCGCCGGCCCGCTGCGCCGGCCGTGCCGGCCACGACGAGCAGCCCGCACGCGGCGAGCCCGATACTTGTGAGCACGGCGAACAACACGCCCTCGTCCTGATCGCCGAGGACCGCGTGCACCGCGCGGGTCACTCCCGCCGTCGCCCACATGAACCCGCCCGTCAGCAGCGGATACTCGACGGCGTTGTCGCGGTAGGGCACCGCCCCGGAATCGAGCCGCTCGGCGCCCCAGAGCGGGATGACGTCCGAGTAGCAGACGTGCGTGTACTGCTTGTTGCCGGTCCAGTTGCCGTCGGCGCACGGCGCCTTCTGGCCGTATGCCAGCAGCAGGGTGAACGACGTGAGCAGCAGCAGCGCGCGCAGCGGCGTCCACCACGACGCCGTCCCCGCGTGCCGCCCCCACGGGCCGCCGATGAGCCGGCTCGCACGCCACACGGTCGGATCGGTGCGGCTCGGGACCTGGCCAGCCGGCGCCGCTTGCGTCACCGAGGCATCCTCGCACGTGGCTCTGAGCTACCCGGTCGGCGTCGGCGACCGGGTGAGCCGCGATCGGGTGGGCGTCGGGGACGACGTGGTCGGCGTTGGCGTCGGCGAGGGCGTGCTCGGTGTCGGCGAGGTGCGCGACGGCGTCGGGGCGGGGCTGGTCGAACTGGGCGTGCTCGACGCGGACGTGGTCGGCGTGGGCGTCGGAGTCGCGGTGGTCGTCGGCGTGGGCGGCGGCGGCGTGTAGGAGTCCTGCCCGCCTCCGATCTGCTGGGTGGACGCCATGGACAGGGCAGGCTTGCCGGACAGGTAGCTGTCCATGAACGCCTTCCATGCCGTGCCGGGTAGGTCGCGGCCGTACTCGTTACCGCCGTCGGTGTTGTAGATCGCTTGCGTGGAGTCGCCGCTGCCGACCCACACCGCGGTGCTTACCTGCGGCGTGTAGCCCACCATCCAGGCGTCGCTGTTGCGGCCCTCGTTGGGACCCGACTGGATGCCCTCGGTCCCCGTCTTCGCCGCTGACTCCCGGCCGTCCAGCGCGACCCCGGAAAAGCTGGCGACCGGCCTGAGCGTCAGCGTCACGTCGTTGGCCACCCGGGGGTCGAACGCGCGCTGGCTGGTCTGCTTGTGCTTGTAGAGGACGTGGCCGTCCGCGTCAGTGACCTCCTGCACCAGGTAGCCCTGGTGCTCAATGCCACCGTCGGCAAACGTCGCGAAGCCGACGGCCTGATCGAGCGGGCGCACCGGGTAGTCGCCGATGCCGATGCCGAAATGCGTCGCGCCGTCGGGGCTGGTCAGCGTTCGCTCGCCGTTGTGCGTCTTCGGGATGCCGGCGGCCCACGCCGTCGCGGCCACGTTCGAGGGTCCGATGTCGGCGGCCAGCCCGTCGAAGGCCGTGTTCAGGGACACCTTCATCGCGAACGCCAGCGTGACGTGCCCGGCGTACTGGGCGTCGCTCGGGTCGTTGCTGATCGTCGTGCCGTCGATGACCCGCGTCTGGCTGCCGTCGACGATCGAGTTGATCGCGTACGCCGGCTTGGTGCCCTGCAGGTTCTGGCTGAGCGCCGCGGCCAGGGTGTACGGCTTGAATGACGAGCCGGGCGGACGCCAGCCCTGCCCGGCGTAGTCGAAGTAGTCCTGCCGCCCGGCGTAGTTCTTGCCGTTCGGGCCGCCGTAGTACGCGACGATGGCGCCCGTCTGCGGGTCGACCGCGACCAGCGCGTTCTTCATGTTGCGCTGCTTCGGCGTCAGCCGGGTGAACGTCTGCTGGATCGCGTTGATCGCGTCCGTCTGCGCGGCGCGGTCGATTGTGGTGCGGATGCGCAGGCCCTTGGTGTTGATGGTCGCCTCGTTGATACCGATGCGCTCCAGCTCGCGGGTAACCGCGGCGCCGATAAGGCCGTTCGGGTCGCTCGTCGAGTGGGAGTGATCCGGCTTCGTCTTGGGGAACCCGATCGTCGCCTCTTGCTCCGCGGTGAGGTGGTGCGTGGCCACCAGCCCATCCATGACGTAGCGCCACCGGTCGCGGGCCGGGCCCGGGTTGGCCGCCGGGTCGTAGTAGCCCGGCGATCGGAGCAGCCCGGCGAGCAGCGCGCCCTGGGCGAGTTTGAGCTTGTCGACGCTCACGCCGAAGTAGGCCTCGGACGCCGCCTCGATGCCGTACGTCCCGCGCCCGAAGTAGACGGTGTTGAGGTACCACTCGAGGATCTGGTCCTTCGAGTACTGCCGGGACAGTTTCACCGCGATCGCCAGCTCACGCAGCTTGCGGGACAACGTCCGCGAGTCGTTGAGGTAGGCGTTCTTGGCGTACTGCTGGGTGATGCCCGAACCGCCCTGCACGTCCCCACCGATCAGGTCATGCAGTGCGGCACGCAGCGTGCCCTTGATCGAGACGCCCGGCTCGGAGTAGAAGTTGCGATCCTCGGCCGCGAGCACGGCCCACCGCACGTCCTGCGGCACTTTCGACAACGGCACCGGGATCCGGTTGGTGCCGAGCTGGGTAAGCGTCGAGCCGTCCGCGTACTCGACGAGTGCCGCCTGCGGCACCGGCAGGTCCGCCGGGCGCGGCACGTTCGAAAGCGTGTAGAACAGCATGACCGCGGTGACCATGATCGCCGCGATGAAGGCGAGCAGCCAGACGAAGTTCAGCCCGATGCGCCGCCAGATCCGCCGCGCGCGGGTCATCGCGGCCAGTCGGGCCCGCTTGCGCTGCCGGCGGCGCTGCCACCACTGCGGCAGGTGCTCTTCGATCGGTCGGCGCCGGTACGGATCGAAACGGCGCGGAATCCGCGGAGGCGGGGTTGCCGCGTCGCTCATGCTGAAGCGGCCCCTAGCGCGTACGAGCGGATCAAGTGGTTCCACCCGCAGTCGGGGCAAACCTCCACGACGTAGACGTCGAACTCGGGCAGGGTGGCGGCCATGCGGGCGAGCTCGGCACGCGACTTCGCCTGGCCGGCGCTGCGCCCAAGGGCGTCGCCGTAGACGTAGTGCACCAGCGTCAGGCGCGTCTTGTCGCACACCGGGCACGCCTGGCGTGCCGGCACGCCGTAATGGCGGGCGGCCAGGCGCAGGTACGGGTGGGCGTCACAAGCCTCGTCACGGGACACCCGGCCGAGCGCCACGTCGGTCAGCCGCGCGCGGCGCTGCAGCGCGTAGTCGATGACTGCCCGGCTTCCCACGCGAACGAGGGTACGCGAAACGGGCTAGTGCAACCCGGTGAAGGCGCTCGCCTGCAGGGTGCCGACATGCAGGCAGCTGGGCAGCGTCGTCGTCCCGGGTACTCGGACCGGCCCGGCGCCCCAGTCGACCTGTAGGCGGCCACCCGACGCGGCACACCGACCCTCGCCGCGCACGGTCGCGGTCGCGGTGGCTCCGCCGGCAAGCACCCCGAACCGGCGGGCCGGCTTGGGCATGGGGCGGCCGGCCACCCCGACCGCTGGCACCCGGGCCAGCTCGCACGCCACGCCGCGCGACGTCACGATCAGCGTGGCCCCCTGCAGTCTCACGGTGACGTCGGCCGGGCGGCAGATCGCGACGCTGGTCGCCTCCGGGGCACCGGGCCCGCCGGCCGAGCCCTCCGCTCGGCTGGGCGACACCGCGGCGGCTGTCCCGTGCTGGGCACCGGCTGCGCCCTTCTTCGTCCCCGTGCTCGACGGGTG
>JBKOXO010000027.1:0-2133 GCA_046744105.1 Actinomycetota bacterium | reverse complement strand
AACGACCGCGTCCGGCGGTTGGCGCAGTGCGCGACGACCCGGCGATAGGGATGACGATGAAGGTACGAGTACCGGTTGAGCAGGAACCGTCGGTTGAGCTGGGTTCGTTCAGCACGATCGACGCGGTGCCGACTGAGTGGGCGTCCGCACGTGAGGTGCTTCGAGACGCCGAGGTGTACTGGCTGTCGACAGTCAGGCCGAGCGGGCGTCCGCACGTGACCCCGCTGGTTGCAGTGTGGTTGGGCGGCGCGCTGTACTTCTGCACCGGCCCGGCCGAACGCAAGGCGAAGAACCTTGTACAGAACGCCCAGTGCGTCGTCACGACGGGGTGTAACCGCCTCGACGGTCTTGACGTCGTCGTTGAGGGTGCGGCTGAACTGGTGGGCGACGAGGCCGAACTTCGAACCGTAGCCGGCGCCTACGAGTCGAAGTACGGTGCGCCGTTCACTGAGCCCGACTGCATCTGGTTCGGCCTAGCTGATGCCATCCGAGGTGGTGAAGCTCTGGTCTATCGGGTCGCGCCCACGAGATCCTTCGGCTTTGGCAAGGGCAAGCAGTTCAGCCAGACCCGCTGGCGATTCTGTGATGGCCGAGATCGCCGGGACAGCTAGCGCGCTTCGCTGCCGACGTTGTTGAGGTAGCGCAGCGTTTGGGCGTAGGCAGCCAGGAGGCTGTCCTCGCCGGTAGGCCACGTCGTGGCTGTGACAGTAGCTGCGGATGAGTGCCTGCGCGCGGCGCAGGTTGGGTCGGGGCATGGACGGAAATAGGTGATGTTCGATCTGGTAGTTCAGCCCGCCAAGGACGAAGTCGGTGATCCGACCGCCACGGACATTGTGTGAGGCGAGGACCTGACGGCGCAGGAAGTCGGTCTTGATACCAGCCGGGACGATCGGCACTCCTTTGTGGTTGGGCGCGAAGTGCCGGTTGTGTTTGTCGATCCACCAGCCGAAGGACAGTCCGACCAGCAGGTTGCCGTAGACGAAGCCGAGTATGTCGTTACCGGTTCGGGTGGCGAGGATCTGCCGGTGTCCGGCGTCGCGTGGCCCAGGGCCGCGAGCTGGGTGAAGGCGACCGCGAGGAACGCGGCAATCAGCAACTGGTACCAGGAACGACCGAGCAGCCCGAAAACCGTCCAACCGGCGACGAACAAGCCGACCGTTGTGACGATCTTTGCTGTGTAGTAGCCCGGCCTTCGCCGCATCAGTCCGGCCTGCCTTACTTGCTTCGACAGCTGCGCGTATTCGCTGTCGTGGGCAAATTGCCGGCGGCGTACGCAGGAGCGGTGACGGCACGGGTGAGGCAGTGGCCATGGACACGGTCCAGACGGATGAGATACCCGAACGCGCGTCTGACCGGGAGGCGAACGCTCACGAGTTCGCGGCGACGAACGCGGCGAACCGGGCCCGGGCCGGCAGGGTCCCAGCAAAGACCGTGCTACGCATCGATGCCGCCCGCACGGGCGCCATCGACGACCGGGCGTACGCTCCCTGTCGCCTCACGGCTGCCCGTCGGGCCCGTGACCTGTGGTGCTGCGATCTTAGAAGTTCATGCCGCTGCCACCGCCTGGCGTGACGGTGTTCCGCGGCTTGTCGGCGACGACGGCCTCGATGGCGAGGAACAGCGCGGCGATCGACGCGGCGTTCTGCAGCGCTGAGCGGGTGACCTTCGCCGGATCGATGATGCCCGCGGCGAACATGTCGACGTACTCGCCGCCGGAGGCGTCCAGGCCGTGCCCGGCCGGCAGGTTCATGACCTTGTCTGCGACCACGCCGCCTTCGAGGCCGGCGTTGATGGCGATCTGCTTGAGCGGTGCGGTCAGCGCGATACGCACGATGCTCGCTCCGGTGGCTTCGCCGCCGGTCAGGTCCAGCTTGTCGAACGCAGTCTCGGCGGCGTTGGCCAGCGCGACCCCGCCGCCGGGGAGCAGGCCCTCTTCCACGGCGGCCTTGGCGTTGCGTACCGCGTCCTCGATGCGGTGCTTGCGCTCCTTGAGCTCGACCTCGGTCGCCGCGCCGGCCTTGATGACGGCCACGCCGCCGGCCAGCTTGGCCAGCCGCTCCTGCAGCTTCTCGCGGTCGTAGTCGGAGGTGGTGCTGTCTCTTATACACATCTCCGAGCCCACGAGACAGGTAT
>JBKOXO010000143.1:0-22423 GCA_046744105.1 Actinomycetota bacterium | reverse complement strand
ATCTCTGCTTGAGTGCAGTAGTGTCGGGGTGTGGGACGTGAGCGGCCGGTAGGCGGGGTCGACTACCCGCGTACGTATCAGGAGTTCCAGTCGTGGTTCCCCGATGACGCCGCCTGCCTGGGCTACCTGGCTGGCCTGCGCTGGCCGGATGGGTTCTCGTGTCCTCGGTGTGGATGCGGCGCGTCGTGGCCGACCTCGCGAGGTCTGCGGATGTGCGCCGAATGCGGGCTGAAGACCTCGGTAACGGCGGGCACGGTGTTTCACCGCTCGCATAGTCCGATCGCGACGTGGTTCGCCGCGGTGTGGTTCGTGACCTCGCAGAAGAACGGCGTCTCGGCCCAGGGCCTGCAGGATGCGTTGGGGTTCGGCTCGTATGAGACGGCGTGGGCGTGGCTGCACAAGCTGCGCCGGGCCATGGTGCGCCCGGACCGAGACCTACTCGACGGTGTCGTGGAACTGGACCAAAGCTTCTTGGGCGGGCAGAGCAAGGGCAAGAAAGGCGGCTCCAGCGACAAGGTCCCGGTCACGATCGCCGTGGAACGCACGGCACGCGGCCGCCTGGGCCGAGTCCGCCTGGAGCTGGCCGAAGCGCGCGGAGCCCTGGACATGATCGAGTTCGCCGGCGAGGTCGTCGCGCCCGGCGCCACCATCCACACCGACGGCGCCCGCATGTTCACCCGGCTCGCCGACCGGGGCTACGTCCACCACGCGACTCGCGGCTACAAGACCACCGACCTCGACGCCGTCATGCCCGGCCCGCACCTGGTGTCCTCCCTGCTCAAGCGATGGATCGCCGGCACCCTGCACTACCGGCTCAGCCACCGCCACATGCCCTACTACCTCGACGAGTTCACCTTCCGGTTCAACCGGCGCAACTCCCGGGCGCGAGGGATGCTCTTCTATCGACTGCTCCAGCAAGCCGTCGACACCGACCCGCACCCACTCAAGGAACTCATCCACGGCCACTAGCTAACTGCACTCAAGCAGAGATGCAGGACATGTGTACGAGTCTAACAGTCAGCAGAAGGGCTGTCTACCCTTATGACGTAGGGAGATTCGAGCGAAACGGCGGGCCGGCGACGCTAGCCGAGCGAACGGGCCCACTCCCTCCGTCGCTGCCGTTCTAGAGACAACCCGAGCGAAACCCGACCCGGCAGCGCCAGCCGAAGCCCGACGGCCAACTCCCGCCGTCGCTGCCCTTCTTCACGCAGCTGAAGCGCCTACTCCTCCTCGTCCTCGATGTGCACTGCCGCCTCCTCGGCGGACGAGGCGTAACCGGCTCGCCCGGCGTCGAAGGCGATCTCGTCGGACTCCTGATCCGGATGGGCGCCCTCGTCCGGTGCGACCAGCCGGCCGGCCCGCTCGTCGGGCTCGGTATCGGTCCAGGCGGACGATCCGACGTCCGGCTCCTCCTCGGCTAGGTGCTGCTCGACCGACTCGCCCTCGCGCTGCTCCTCGGCGGTCGTCCCGTAGCGGCTGGCGCGCGGCTCGCGGTCCGGCGGCGAGTAGCCCGCGTCCAGCGGGTCGTCGGTGTTGTCGCCGGTGAGGGACTCGGACGGGTCGACCTGATCCGCGCCGCCGAAGCCGCCTTCGTAGAGGTCATCGCTCATACCGACTAGCCAAGCACGCCGGGGATGCCGCGGCGCGTAGAGCCCCTAATCAGATGGGCGTGATGCCCCACGTCCCCGTCCAGGCCCCGCCCGGCTCGAGCACCAGCAACCCGATCCCGGAGTTGAACGCGTTCGCCGGGCATGTCATCGGCTCAACGGCGATCGCCGGCGGCCCGCTCTCCAGGGCCTCGGCCGTGTACACCTGCAGGTAGCCGAACGCAGCGTCGTACCACAGATGGGCGCCGCCGGACCGGGTGTACACGTCCACCGTGCTGGGCCCCGGCCCGGTGAACGTGTCGTCCATGCGCAGTGTCTTGAGCCGGCGCGCGTGACCGAAGTCGTAAGGGGTGCCCGCGACGTCCTGGGTTCCGACCGGCAGCTGCGCCTCGTCCGTCACGAACCGCTGGCGCGCCGGCACCTGCAGCGTCGCGTCGTCCAGCCGATGTCCCCGTACCGACACGTACGGATGGAATCCCGCGCCGAACGGTGCCGGCGTCTCACCATGGTTGCGGGCCACTGCTGTCACGGTGAGCCCGTGATCCGAGTGCAGCGCGTACGTCACCTCGGCGCGAACCTCGAACGGCCAGCCCGTCTGCGGCGGGATGTCGCAGCTCAGCGTGACTGATGAGGCGTTGACTGCGACCGGCGCCCAGCGCGCCCACCGGGCAAGGCCGTGGTTGGCGTTTCCTCGGGAGATCTCGGTGATCGGCACCTGATACTCGCGGCCGGCGAACGTGTATCGCCCGCCGCGCAGCCGGTTCGGCCACGGCATGAGCACGGCGCCCGCCGCGTTGGGCGGGAGCTCGTCCTCGGCGTAGGGCGCCACCACGTCCACCCCCGCGTGCGTGTAGCGGCGCAGCCCGCCGCCCACCTCGACGGCGGTGAGCTCGTGCTCCCCCGCCGCGATCGTGAACTGCTTACCTGTCAATGGCATGCGTGGAGTATCTCCAGAACGACGGCACCGCGAGCGCCGCCACGATCACTACTGCCACACATGCGATGCCGCCGCCGACCCAGGAGATCGTCGCGGTGGTCGCTGCCGCCGTCGCACCCGCGCGCAGATCGCCCAGCCGCGGCCCGCCCGCAACCACGGCGATGAACACGCCCTGCATGCGCCCGCGCATTTCGTCGGGCGCGTACGTCTGCAGGATCGTCTGTCGGTAGACGGCGCTCACCAGGTCCGCGGCACCGGCAACCGCGAGCAGCAACACCGCCAGCCACAGCTGCCGTGCCAACCCGGCCATCGCGACGCATGCCCCCCAGCCGACGATCGCCACGGTGAGGGCGACGCCCTGGCGGCGCACCCGCCCGATCCATCCGCTCGACAGCCCTGCAAGCAGCGAGCCGATCGCGATCGCCGCGTACAACGGGCCGACCGTGCCGGAAGCGCTCATCAGCCACTTCCGGGTACAGCGCGCGCGGCATGGCCAGCACCATCGCCACGATGTCGACGCCGAACGACATGATCAGCACCGGACGTTGGGCGATGCACCGCAGTCCATCGACGACCGAGCGCAGCCCGGGCCGGCCCAGCGAGCCGTCCGGAGGTATCGGCGGCAGCCGTAGCGCGGTGTATAGCGCGGCCAGAAACAATGCGGCGTCGATCACATACGCGTAGGCGAAGCCATTGCGCAGCGACACGACGACTCCCGCGATGGGCGGCCCGACCACGCCACCGAACGTGCCGACCGTGAAGTTCAAGGTGTTCGCCGCCGGGACGAGCTCAGCCGGCACGATCCGCGGGATGATGGCACCTCGCGCCGACGACGCCACCGCGAACAGCCCGGACTGCACGAACACCAGCCCGAGGATCAGCCAGACACTGCGCAGGTCGGCCAGCGTCTGCAGCAGCAGAACGAGTGTCACCAGCCAGGTGCCGACCGAGGACCACAGGTAGAGCCGGCGGCGGTCGACCGCATCGGCGATGGCGCCGCCGTACAGGCCGAAGATCACGATGGGGAGCAGCCCGGCCAGCCCCACCAGCCCCACGCACAGGGAGGAGCGCGAGATCGCGTATACCTGCACCGGCACGGCGACCTGGGTGAGCATCGATCCGATGAACGCAGTGCCCTGCCCGAGGAGTAGCCGCCGATAGGGCAGTATCCGCATCGGCCGGGTGTCGACCGCGTGGCGGCGCAGCAGCCCACGGACGCCCTGCGCCTGCTCAGACGGCTCTACACCCGGCGTCTCGACGGTGGCTTCGCTCACGGGGCCAACCGGTCGACTACCCACTCGCCGTCGACCATGCGATGCCGCAGACGGTCGTGCAGCCGGTCGTGACGTCCCTGCCAGAACTCGACGACCTCGGGGCGGAGCAGGTACCCGCCCCAGTCCGGCGGTGCCGGCACCTCGACACCGGCGAAGCGTGCATCCACTGCGCGCACCTGCGCCTCGAGCGACGCCCGCGACTCGATCACCGATGACTGCGCCGATGCCCAGGCAGCGATCTGGGAGCCCCGTGGGCGGCCGGCGAAGTACGCCTCGGTCTCGGCACGGGTGACCTGCTCGACCGGACCGGACAACCGTGCCTGGCGCTCGAGCGCCAACCAGGCGAAAACCGCTGCGGCGTAAGGGTTCTGTGCAAGATCGGCAGCCTTGGCCGACCGATAGCTGGTGTAGAAGACGATGCCCCGCTCGTCGAGCGCCTTGACCAGGACGGTGCGCACCGACGGCCGTCCGGCGGCGTCGACTGTGGCGAGCTGGACTGCGTTCGGCTCGACGACCGTTCCACTCATGGCGGCTTGGTCGAACCATGCGCGCAACAGCTCGAACCAGCCCACCCGCGCCGCCGCGTCATCGAGCTCCGCAAGCCCATAGTCACGACGCAGCCCGGCAGGATCACTCACGACGAGTCATCTTCGCACGCCGACAGGGCGCTTGCGCTCGCGGACGCGACCGGCCCTCGGGGGTCGGAAGCGGACGCGAACACGGCCGGATCAGAATGGCCCCATGGCAGACGACTACAGCCCCGGTCTCGAAGGCGTGATCGCATTCGAAACGGAGATCGCCGAACCCGACAGGGACGGCGGGGCGCTGCGCTACCGCGGCGTAGACATCGAGGATCTCGTCGGGGCGGTGACGTTCGGGAACGTGTGGGCGCTGCTCGTCGACGGCAAGTTCGGGCCCGGTCTGCCACCCGCGGAGCCGTTCCCGATTCCGGTGCATACCGGTGACGTGCGGGTGGACGTGCAGGCCGCACTTGCCATGCTCGCGCCGATCTGGGGCTACCGTCCGCTGCTGGACGTCAGCAATGACGAGGCCCGCGAGCAACTCGCCCGCGCGTCGGTGATGGCGCTGTCCTACGTGGCGCAGTCCGCGCGCGGCATCGGTCAGCCGGCCGTGCCGCAGTCGCGCATCGACCAGTGCAGCACGATCATCGAGCGCTTCATGACACGGTGGCGCGGCGAACCTGACCCGATGCACGTCAAGGCCGTCGACGCGTACTTCGTCTCGGCCGCCGAGCACGGCATGAACGCCTCGACGTTCACCGCCCGGGTGATCGCCTCGACCGGCGCGGACGTTGCGGCAGCGCTGTCCGGGGCCATCGGTGCGATGAGCGGACCGCTGCACGGCGGCGCACCGGCGAAAGTGCTGCCGATGATCGACGAGGTCGAGAGGACCGGCAACCCTGGCACGGTCGTCGCGGACGTCCTCGACCGCAACGACCGGCTCATGGGCTTCGGGCACCGCGTCTACCGCGCCGAGGATCCGCGCGCCCGCGTGCTGCGCCGCACCTGCAAGGAGCTCGGGGTGCCGCGCTACGAGGCGGCCCTCGCCCTCGAGGAGGCTGCCATTTCGGCGTTGCGCGAGCGGCGCCCGGACCGCGCGATCGAGACGAACGTCGAATTCTGGGCGGCGGTCATCCTCGACTTCGCAGAAGTGCCGCCGCACATGATGCCGGCGATGTTCAGCTGCGCGCGGACCGGCGGCTGGTGCGCGCACATCATGGAGCAGAAGAAGACGGGACGGCTGGTGCGCCCGTCGGCTCACTACGTCGGCCCGGCTCCTCGCAAGCCATCCGAAGTGGACGGATGGGGCGATCTCGACCAATAACTATCCCGCCTGCGCATGCGCGAACCCACGCCCAGCTCGCAACCACAAGGCGATGAGCGCTCGCGCGAAGAGCACCGCCGCCGCGACGCGGCCCGCGCCGAAAGGCGCGGAGCGGAGCCGAGGATGCACCCCTTGTGGGTGCAGACTCGGATTCGCGCAGGCGGGATAAGACATAGCGACGGCCACCCGCGGGGGGTCGGGTGGCCATCGTTAGTTGCGCCGAATGACGGCGCTGATTCGAGTGTGCCACGGCGGAGTTGTGATTGTCGTAAGGAGTCGGTGTGAGGAGCAGGAATAGAACGTGATTCGGATTCCGGACGATCTGAAGCCTGCGGATGGACGCTTCGGCTCCGGCCCGTCGAAGCTCCCGGTTGGCGCGGTGTCCGCCTTGGCCGAGGTGGGCGCCACGCTGCTCGGCACCAGCCACCGGCAGGCGCCGGTCAAGCAGCTCGTGAGGCGCGTCCGCGACGGGCTGCGGGAGCTGTTCGCGGTGCCGGACAGCTACGAGGTGGCACTGGGCAACGGCGGCTCGACGGCGTTCTGGGACATCGCGACGTTGAACCTGATCCGCGAACGCGCGCAGCACGTGGTCTGCGGGGAGTTCTCCGCGAAATTTGCCGCGGTCACCGCGTCCGCACCGTTCCTGGCCGAGCCGCATGTACTGCGCACCGAATACGGCACCGGGGCCACTCCGAACGCCGAGCCCCGGGTGGACGCCTACGCCTGGCCGCACAACGAGACGTCCACGGGCGTAGCCCTGCCAGTGCGGCGCGTGGCACCGGCCGCGTTGATGCTGGTCGATGCGACCTCCGCCGCCGGCGGCATGAACGTCGACGTCTCCGAGACGGACGCGTACTACTTCGCGCCGCAGAAGTCGTTCGCGTCGGACGGCGGGTTGTGGTTGGCCGTGCTGTCTCCGGCTGCACTCGCCCGGGCCGATGAGCTCGATCGATGGGTCCCGCCCTCGCTCGACCTGCGTATCGCCGTCAAGAACAGCCGCGCCGACCAGACCTACAACACCCCCGCGATTGCCACACTGTTCCTGCTGGTACGCCAGCTCGACTGGCTGCTCGAGCACGGCGGCCTGACCTGGGCCGCCAAGCGCACCGCCGACTCGTCCGGGCGGCTGTATGCGTGGGCAGAAGCCTCGACCTACGCGACTCCGTTCGTCGCCGAGCCCGCCTGGCGCAGCCCGGTCGTCGGGACGATCGACTTCGACGCCGGTGTCGATGCGGCCGTGGTCGCCGCGACCCTGCGTGCCAACGGCATCGTCGACACGGAGCCATACCGCGCACTCGGCCGCAACCAGCTGCGCATCGGCATGTATCCCGCCGTCGAGCCGGACGACGTGTCGGCGCTGACGGAATGCATCGACTACGTGGTGGAGCGCCTCTAGCAGCACGCCGTACGGCGTGTACTCCCAGGAATCGGCTTGTCGACTCCGTATGGTCGGCGCATGCGGGAGCTTCGTCTCGTCGGGCCGAGCGCCGACCGCGAGCACGTCGTGGTCGAGACCGTCGACGGTGCCGAGCAGTTCAGCCTGCGCACCGACGACCTGCGTCGCTTCCTGCCTGACGAGAGGACCGAGCTCCCGGCCACCTCGGCGGTAGCGATTCCACCCCGCGAGATCCAGAGGCGGGTGCGCGCCGGCGAGCAGCCGAACGCCCTCGCCGAGGAGGCCGGCGTGCCGATCGACCGGGTGCTGCTTTTCGCTGCGCCCGTTCTTGACGAGCGGTCCCGGATGGCCGACGAGGCGCGGCGCGCCCGGGCCCGGCGCTCGACGCCGGACGGCCAGTTGGTGAACTTCGGCGAGACGGTCGACGAGCGCTTTTCCGCCCACGGCATCGACCCGGCGTCGGTGCAGTGGGACGCGCTGCGCCGCGAGGACGGCCAGTGGGTCGTCTCCGCGGGCTGGCGCGGCGGCGAGGCCGAACGCTGCGCCGAGTGGTCGTTCTCGCTCGCGTCCCGAGCGGTGACGCCGCTGGACGAGACCGCTGCCGACCTGCTCTCCGACCGGCCGATCCGCCCAGTTGTGAGCGCTGTGCCCGACCGCCCGAAGCTGGCGCCCACGTCGACACCGGATGCGATCACCGGTCCGCTGCCGCTCACCGTCGACCGCCCCGCGGCCGGGGACGAGGAGTTGTTCGACGGCCTCGACGGCCCGCCGCTGCGCGTCGTCGAGGAGACCGAGGAGCAGAAGGCGGCTCGCGCCCGCATCCCGTCCTGGGACGACATCCTGCTGGGCGTGCGCCGGAAGCGGGACTAGCTCGTCCGCTCCAGGATCGCCGGGACGACGACGTCCCAGGTCTGGGGCGGTGGCATCTCGTGGCCGACTCGGTCCAGGCGCAGCAGGGACGCGGACCGGATCTCACGGGCCAGGGTCTCGCCGTGCGCCAGCGGGAACAGCGGGTCCTCGGCACCGTGGATCACGAGCGTCGGCGCAAGGATCTCACCGAGCCGCAACCGCCACGGTGGCGCGCCGTCGACCTTGCCATGATTGGCGCTCGACGCGATGTTGATCGACCGGTCGACGATACGCGCGAGAAGCGCCCGCTTGCCCGCCTCGTCGTAGGGCAGCGAGCCGGCGAGAGCGCGGTCCTCGGCGACGATGTAGTCGATCACTGCATCACGATCCGACCAGTTGGGCTCAGGACGGTCCGCATAGAACGCCTTTAGCTCGGCGGCCATCGGAGGCAGGTCGGATCCACCGGCGGTGGTCGCGATCAAGACCAGCGACGCCACCCGATCCGCATGGTGTAGTGCGACGAGCTGCGCGAAGGCGCCGCCCATAGAGATACCGACGAGATGTGCGGACGGCAGCGCGAACGCATCCAGCACGCCAGGCACGTCGTTCATGAGGTCCACCCATGAGTACGCGCCACCACCCGGCTCGTAGGTGATCGACTGCCCGGTATCACGGTGGTCGTAGCGGATCACGAACCGTCCGGCGTCCGCGAGCTGCGAACAGAACTCGTCCGGCCACCAGTCCATCGACGCCGCGAATCCGGAGATGAGCACGAGTGCCGGATCGGCCGCATCGCCAAACGTTTCGATGCAGAGCTGGACGCCGTTCACGGATACGAGCTCGGTCATGTCGGCCAGCGTGCCAGTGACGTGCGCCCGCAGCGAAAACGGTTAGGCCGCGTCGGGACGGCAACGTAGCCTGGGGCGACGTGGCTGGGGAGGACGTTTCGTCGCATACCAGCGCAGCCGGATCCGTTCGTACCCTTCTCCGGCTGCGCCGCTGGACCCCGCCCCACCGCAAGACGATCACAGTAATGATCGTCACCGCCTGCGGCGCGATGCTGGCGCAGGCGCTGATCCCGCTTATCGCCGGGCGCATCGTCGACGGCCCGATCCGCCACCACGACACTGCGGCGATCTGGCCGCTGGCCGGACTCGCGCTTGCGTTCGGGCTGGCCGAGGCGGTGCTGTTCTTCGTGCGTCGCTATGCGATGGCGCTGGCCGCACTCGGCATCGAGTCCGACATGCGCCGCGACCTGTTCGCGCACTTGCAGCGCCTGCCCGTCGCGTTCCATGACCGGTGGGCGTCCGGGCAACTGCTCAGCCGGGCCAGCACGGACATGTCGACGATCCGCCGGTTCATCGGTTTCGGCATCGTGTTCCTGATCGCCAACACCGTGACGACGCTGGTGGTGCTCGGCCTGTTGCTGTCGATCGATCCCTTGCTCGGGCTGCTCGTCGTGGCGGCGATCGCCCCGCTGGCGGCGTTCACCCGGACGTTCGAGCTGCGCTACAGCCGTGATGCGCGCCGTGTCCAGGACCTCACCGGCGACCTGGCAACCTCGGTCGAGGAGTCGGCGCTGGGCATCCGGGTGATCAAGTCGTACGGGCGCCGTCCGCAGATGCTCGCGTCGTTCACCGATGACGCGACGGTGCTGCGCCGCGCCGAGCTGACCAAGATCGGTACGCTCGCCAGGTTCTGGGCGGTACTCGAAGGGCAGCCGCAGCTCATTCTCGCCGGCGTGACCTGCGGCGGTGTGCTGGCCGCGGCGCACGGGACGATGACGCTGGGTCAGCTCGTCGCGTTCCTCACCCTGTACCTGCGACTCATCTGGCCGATCATCTCGCTGGGCTGGCTGCTCGCGGTCACCGAGGAGGCGGCCAGCGCCGCACGCCGGATCTTCGAGGTGCTCGACACGGCGCCGGCGATCGTCGACCCGCCGCAGCCCGTGCCCCCGCCGCGTGACGCCACGGTGCGGCTTCACGACGTGCGCTTCCGCTACCCGGACGCGTCCGACGACGTCCTGTCCGGCGTGAACCTCGAAATCCGCGACGGCGAGACGATGGCGCTGGTCGGCGCCACCGGGTCGGGCAAGACGACGCTGACGGAGCTCGTGCCGCGGCTGTACGACGTCACCAGCGGGGCGATCACCATCGGCGGCGTCGATGTCCGCGACATGGCGCTCGACGATCTGCGCGCGCTCGTCGCCGTCGCGTTCGAGGAAGCGACGCTGTTCTCGGCGAGCGTGCACGAGAACCTCACGCTCGGCCGCCCCGGCGTCACCGACGAAGACGTCGCCGAGGCGATCGACATCGCGCAGGCGGGCTTCGTGTACGAGCTGCCGTACGGCCTCGAGACGCGGATCGGCGAGCAGGGGTTGTCACTGTCCGGTGGCCAGCGGCAGCGCCTCGCCCTCGCCCGCGCCGTGCTCGGACGCCCTGCGGTGCTCGTCCTTGACGACCCCCTGTCCGCGCTGGACGTGCAGACCGAGGCACAGGTCGAGGAAGCGCTGCGCCGCGTGCTCGGCGGCACCACTGCGCTGGTCGTCGCGCACCGGCCGTCCACCGTGCTGCTGGCGGATCGGGTGGCGCTGCTCGCCGACGGGGGTGTCGCCGCGGTCGGCACGCACCGGGAGCTGCTCGACACGGTGCCCGAATACCGGGAACTGCTCGCCCAGACATCAGAACTGGAGCCGCAGCCGTGAAGCCCCGTCCTTCTCCCAAGTTGTTCGACCGTCGGCGCGCTCGGCGCCGCCGAGGGTCGAACAACTTCGAGGGTTCGCGGGCAGACCACGACTGGCGGGGTCGGCTCACCGCCGAGGCCGAGGCCGCGCAGCGCGCCGACGAGCAGGTCGTGATCACCGGCCGTCCGAAGCTGCACCGCGACGCGCGGCGGTTGCTGGCCGATCTGGTGCGCCCGCACCACCGGGCGATCGCGTTCGTGGTGGCGATCGTGCTGGTGCAGGTCGCCGCGACCATGGCCGGGCCCTGGATGGTCGGTATCGCGATCGACCAGTCGTTGCCGCAGGCCCGGAACGGGCACTACACGTCGCTCGTCGAGGTGACCGCGACGATGGTGGGCTGCGCGCTGCTCGCGGGCTGGCTACGCGCGATCTTCGTCCAGCGCAGCGGGCGCATCGGCCAGGCGATCCTGTTCGACCTTCGGCTGCGCGCGTTCGACCACACGCAGGCACTGTCCGTGTCGTTCCACGAGCGGTTCACGTCCGGACGCGTGATCTCCCGGCTGACATCCGACGTCGACACGCTCACCGAGCTGCTCGACTCCGGCCTCGACGGCCTGATCACCGCCGTGCTGAACATAGCGACGATCAGCGTGCTGCTGCTGTTCCTGGACCTGCCCTTGGCCGCTATCGCGCTCGCGTCTTTCGTCCCGCTGTGGTTCCTGTACCGGTGGTTCTCCTCGCGGGCGGCGGTGGCATTCCGGCGTACCCGCGAGGCGGTGGCCTCCCTGATCGTCAACTTCGTCGAGACGTTCAACGGAATCCGCGCGGTGCAGGCGTTCCGCCGCGAGAACCGCAACGACCGGCTGTTCGGGGGGCTGAACCACGACTACCGCGACGCGAACCAGCGCGCGTTCCGGCTCTTCGGCGTGTTCATCCCAGGGGCGACGCTGATCGGGAACCTCGTCATGGTCGCGGTGCTTCTGGTCGGCGGGTACCGCGTCGCCGACGGCGGGCTGGCGCTCGGCGTGCTGACCGCGTTCATGCTGTACCTGCGGCAGTTCTTCGACCCGATGGACGATGTCGCGGTGTTCTACAACTCGCTGCAATCCGCGACGGCGGCGCTGGAGAAGATCTCCGCGGTGCTGGCCGAGAAGCCGTCCGTCCCCGAACCGGGCTCGCCCGCGGCCCTGGAACGGCCGATCCGGGGCGCCCTCGACCTGGACGCCGTCGAGTTCGGCTACCGCGCCGACCGCCCGGTGCTGCACGAACTTGACGTGCATGTCCCGGCTGGGCAGACCGTAGCTCTGGTCGGTGCCACCGGCGCGGGAAAGTCGACGATCGCCAAGCTGATCTCGCGTTTCTACGACCCGACCTCGGGCACGGTGCGGCTGGACGGTGTCGATCTGCGCGAGGTCCGGGAGGCCGACCTGCGCGAGGCGATCGTGATGATCACCCAGGACGGCTTCCTGTTTTCCGGCTCGGTGGCCGACAACATCGCGTTCGGTCGGCCCAGTGCCTCGCGGGACGACGTGGTCCAGGCGGCCCGTTCGGTCGGCGCACACGAGTTCATCTGTGCGCTGCCCGACGGTTACGACACGGACGTGCGCAAACGCGGTGGGCGGCTCTCCGCAGGGCAGCGGCAGCTCGTCGCGTTCGCCCGGGCGTTCCTTGCCGACCCGGCGGTGCTGATCCTGGACGAGGCGACGTCGTCGCTCGACGTCCCGACCGAACGTCTCGTCCAGCGCGCGCTGCGCACCGTGCTGCGCGACCGGACCGCGCTGATCATCGCGCACCGGCTTTCGACGGTCGAGATCGCCGACCGGGTGCTGGTCCTCGAGGCCGGCCGCGTGGTGGAGGACGGCGCGCCGGAGGTCTTGGTGGCTTCGGGCGAGGGAGACTTCGCCGCGTTGCACGAGTCGTGGCGCGACTCCCTGGTGTAATCCTTGACGTGATCGGCGATGAGCCCTCGCGCATGAGCGGCCACGACCGGGCGGCCCGCCTCGTCGCGCGGCTGCGCGGCCGGTCGACCGGCGACGGGTTCCTGCCGAAGCGTCCCGAGCTGGAGGCGCTTTTCGGGGAGGCGCCACGCTCGGTGGTCAGGTGAGCTCCGCGAAGGCGACGGCGGCAGCGGTGGCGACGTTGAGCGAGTCGACGCCGGGGGCCATCGGAATGCGCACCAGCATGTCGGCGGCGGCCAGCGCCGCGTCGCTCAGCCCAGGGCCCTCCGCGCCGAGCAGCAGCGCCCACTTCTGCGGCGACGGCACCGTACGCAGCGGTACGGCGTCGGCTCGCGGCGTCATAGCCAGGATCTGAAAACCCCTGTCTTGCAAGGCTTTCAGCCCGCCCGGCCAGTCGTCGAGCACCGCGAACGGCACCCGCAGCACGTGCCCCATGGAGACGCGCACGCTGCGTCGGTACAGCGGGTCGGCGCAGTGCGGATCGAGCAACACTGCCTCCACGCCGAAGGCGGCCGCGTTCCGGAACAGCGCCCCAAGATTCTCGAAGTCGTTCAGCGCCTCCAAGACGGCCACTCGTCGCGTATCGGTAAGCAGAGCACAAGGAGAACGCGCGGGCAGCCGATCGGCTGAGGCGAGCACGCCGCGGGTGACGTGGAAGCCGACGACATCCGAGAGCGTCCACTTGTCGACGACGAACACCGGCGCATCCACAGTGGACAGTCCTGCGACGCGGTGCCGTAACCCGACGATCGCGCGTACCCGGTACGGCGAGCCGATCAGCCGCTCGACGGCCGTCACGCCCTCGGCAATGACGATGCCACGCCGGTCCGGGCGCACATCGGCGTCGGTGAGATCGCGGAAGTCGGCCAGCCTCGCGTCTGCGGCGTCGGCGATCTCGATGAGCGGCATGATGTGAACTATGGACTACACGCATCTGGGCCGCAGCGGCCTGACCGTTAGCCGCATCTGCCTGGGCACCATGAACTTCGGCTGGGTCACAGAGGAAGCCGACGCGCACGCGACCATGGACGCCGCCCACGAGTACGGCATCAACTTCTTCGACACGGCGAATGTCTACGGGCGACCCGGGGGCCACACCGAAGAGATCATCGGCGCCTGGTTCACCCTTGGCAGCGAGCGCCGGGAGCGGACCGTCCTCGCCACCAAGGTCTACGGCAACACGGGCGACTGGCCGAACGAGGGTCGGCTGTCGGCCCTGAACATTCGGCGTGCGCTCGACGCGTCACTTCGCAGGCTGCGCACCGATTACGTGGACATCTATCAGTTCCACCACGTCGATCGGGCCACGCCGTGGGACGAGATCTGGCAGGCAATCGAGGTTGCCGTTACGCAAGGCAAGATCCTCTACGCGGGCAGCAGCAACTTCGCCGGCTGGCACATCGCACAGGCACAGGAGGCCGCCCGGCGGCGGAACTTCACCGGGCTGGTCAGCGAGCAGTCGCTCTACAACCTGTTCAAGCGGGAGGTCGAGCTCGAGGTGCTGCCGGCCGCACAACACTATGGGCTGGGTGTGATCCCGTGGTCGCCACTGAACGGTGGGCTGCTCGGTGGCGTGCTGCGTAAGGAGCGGGAGGGCAACCGGCGGCTGGGCGGCCGCGCGCAAGAGACGCTCGACGCGAACCGTCCGCAGGTCGAGCAGTACGAGGCCTTCGCCGCGGAGCTGGGCCACGAACCGGGCGAGCTCGCGCTCGCCTGGCTGCTGCACCAGCCGGCCGTGACGGCGCCCATCGTCGGGCCACGCACCCGCGAGCAACTCGAGACCACGGTGCACGCGCTCGACATCAGGCTGGACGAGAAGGCGCTGTCCCGCCTCGATGAGATCTTCCCGGGGCACCGGCCCGCCCCGGAGGACTACGCCTGGTGAGCCGCCTCGAGCTGCTGCAGCGCCATCGGGGTTGATCGTCCCCGCCAGCCGCGACGGATCGACCACGATCGGGCGTAGATCAACGCCACGGCGGCCAGCACGCAGATCAGCCCGCCGCCGACCATCCCCCACCTCGGGCCGACGGTGCCGGCAACCCAGCCGATGATCGGCGCGCCGACGGGCGTCCCGCCCATGAAGCACATGAGGTAGAGCGCCATGACGCGTCCGCGCATGGTCGGCTCCACGCCGAGCTGCACCGCCGCGTTGGCAGCCGTGGCAAATGCCAGCATGGAAAGACCCGCAGGCACGAGCAGCGCCGCCGTGGTGTCGAACGTCGGCATGGAGCCCGCCAGCACCTCGATCACCCCGAACGCCAGCGCAGCGTGGAGCAGGAACCGCGACGACGGCCGCCGCGTGCGGCGCGTAGCCAGGATCGCCCCGATGAACGCGCCCACGGCGAGCGACGTGGACAGCAACCCGTAGCCGGTGGCGGTGCGGTGGAACACCTGCTTGGCGGTGAGCGCCGTGGTGATCTGGAAGTTCATGCCGAACGTCCCGACGATGAACACCAGCACCATGGGCAGCAGCAGGTCACTGCGTCCGAGCACGTAGCGCACGCCGTCGCGCAACTGTCCCTTGGCCCGTTCGAGCGGCGGCGCCGGGTACAGCTCGCCGCGGCGCATCAGCCACAGACCGGCGAGTACGGCGATGCTCGACGCGGCGTTGGCGATGAACGCCCACCCGGTGCCGACCGCGCTGATCATCACGCCGGCGACCGCAGGGCCGATGATGCGGGCGCTGTTGAAGATCGTCGAGTTGATGCCGACCGCATTCGTCAGGTCGTCACGTCCGACCATTTCGACGACGAACGACTGCCGGGTGGGCGTGTCCACCGCAGTGATCATCCCCAGCAGCGTTGCCAGCACCAGAACGTGCCAGTACCGCACCAGTCCGGTGACGTCGAGCACGCCGAGCGCAAGCGCGACAAGGGCAAGCCCGGTCTGCGTACCGAGCAGCAGCTTGCGCTTGTCGTACCGGTCGGCGAGCACGCCACCCCACAGGCCCAGCAACAGCGACGGCCCGAACTGCAGCGCGGTGACGATTCCCAGCGCGGTGCCGGAGTTGGTCAACGTGAGGACGAGCCAGTCCTGCGCGACGCGCTGCATCCAGTTGCCGGTCAGCGAGACGAACTGCCCGGACGCGAACAGGCGGTAATTGCGGACACGCAACGAGCGGAACATCTGGGTACGGGTGGATGGTGCGGCTGTAGCTGTGGCCTCGGCCGCCCTCACAGCTCTGCCAGCTTGTCGAGCACAGGAATGACGTCGCGTAGCAGCGCCCGCTCCTCGGGCGTCAGCCGCGCGAGCCGCTGCGACAGCCACGCGTCACGCTGCCGGCGCTCGGAGTCGAGCAGTTCGACGCCTGCATCGGTGAGCGCGATGATCGCCTGCCGCCTGTCGGTCGGATGCGCGTCACGGCGGACCAGCCCCTTCTCCTCAAGGCCGGCCAGCACCTTGGTCATCGACGGCGGCTGCACCCGCTCGAACGCCGCGAGATCGCCGGCGCTCATCGGTCCCTTCTTGCGCAGTGTGCCCATCGCGGAGAGTTGGGTCAGCGTGACGGACACATCGACGCGCTGGTTGCGCAGAATCCGGGTGAGGCGCAGCAGGGAAGGACGAAGCGCCGCGGAGAGTTCCGCGGCCGTGAGCCGGGTCGCCGCTGTCATGTCACTAGTTAGTTTATCTAACGAGTAGCCCGCTGGCCAGCTCGGCCAGCTCGGCGTCCCGCCGTGGTAGCGCGCGCCCCTGGACAGAGGCGATCGGCACGATGCCGCTGAGGCTGCTTGTCCAGAACGCGGCCGCCTGCACCATGTCGTCCACGGTGAAGGCCGAAAGCTGGGTCGGACGCCCGAGGTCGCACGCCAGGTCGAGCAGTGCGCGCCGGGTCACGCCGGGCAGTAGGTCGTCACGCAGCGGCGGCGTCACCAGCGTGCCGTCCCCGCAGAGCAGGAAGACATTGCCGCGACTGGTCTCCAGCACCGCGCCGTCGTCCGCGACAAACAGGGGCATGCCGTCCCGCTCAGCGGCAGCGAGCAGAGAACGGTCGGCCCACTTGTGCCGCCACAGGCCACCGTGCCGCGGCACGACATGGACGTCGGACGGTGCCGGGAGCGGGCCCGCCGGAGTCACGCTGAGCGTGGTCTCCGGGGCGTTTACCCGGATCGCGACCCGTCCCGGCGGCAGCTCGATTGCGCGAGCCCGCGCCGCCAGGTCGGCGGGCAGCCCGTGCCCGTAGAGCTCGCGACAGGAGCGGTCCAGCCGGGCCAGGTGGTCGGCGAGGCGCAGTGGGACGCCGTCGACGGCGAGGATCGTCTCGATCAGCCCGCCTGCCCATTGCGCCTCCGTCGGGCCGACCTCCGGGTCGTACGGGCCTTTCGCGCCTAGGGCGCCGAGCAGCGGGGCCGCCTTGTCCAGGCACTCCCGCCATTCGCGCATCGGGACGCTGTCGGCGGTGATGCCGCCGCCCACACCGAGCTCGATCGTGGCGCCGGCTACTTCGAACGTCCGGATCGCGACGTTGAGCTCCATCCCCCAGGACGGGCTGGCGAACCCGACGGCGCCGGTGTATACCGCGCGGCGCTGCGTCTCGAGGTCGGCGATGGCCCGCATCGCGCGCAGCTTCGGCGCACCGGTCACCGACCCGGGCGGGAACGTTGCCCGCAGCAGTTCAGCGTCGTCCGCATCGATGCGTGCCGTCACAGTCGAGACGAGGTGCCATAGCCCAGGGTGTGGTTCGACGCTCAGCAGGTCGGTGACGCGCACGGCGCCGGTGCGAGCGACGCGGCTCAGGTCGTTGCGCATCAGGTCGACGATCATGATGTTCTCGGCGGCGTCCTTCGCCGACCGACGCAATGCGTCGGCCGAGAGCGCCGTGCCCTTTATCGGCGACGTAACGACCAAGTCGCGGCGCCGGCGCAGGAACAGCTCGGGGCTCATGCTCACCACCGCACGATCGCCCGCGTCGACGAAGGCGCCGTACGCGGGGCGCAGCCGCGCCGCCGCGTCGGCGAACAGCCCCGCCGGCGAGCCGCCGAATGACGCGCGCAGCCGCATGCACACGTTCACCTGGTACAGCTCGCCGGCGCGGATCAGCTCCACCGCCCGCTCGACGGCGTCCAGGTGCCGTGCCTGCTCGGCGCCCCCGAATTCGCCGACCGTCCACTGTGGATGATCCACGGGCGTGCCGAGCACGGCTGCCAGCGCGTCGCGGATGCCGGGCCGGTCGGTCAGCGCCTCGAACCACCACTGCCCGTTTCGCCAGCGCAGGACGTGCTCGTAGAACCCGAGATACGTGCAGCCCGGGTCGTAGCCGACGAACCCGAACCACCCGCCACCGACCGCATCACCCCCGGCATCGTCCCGACTTTGACCCCGGAACTGACGCTTCGAGCGCGGATCAGCAGCAACTCCGGGGTCAAAGTCGGGGAGGACGGCGGGTGGCATGGGCAAGACGTCCACCTCGTGGCTCACCCGCACCGGGTCACAGGCGATGATCGCGCCGCCCCCTGCCCAAGCGCCCCACAGGCAGACCAGCCCGCGGCGGCCGGACAGTCGGCGTATCACCTCGTCCGGCGGCGGCCCCGCGCCCAGCGGCTCGACGTACACCCAAGTAGCGTGCCGCACGTGGCGAAGCGGGAGCTCAAGACGCCGCCGGAACCGGTGCAGGTGGACAGCGGGCGGGTCATCCTGATCGGCACCGCGATCTGGTTCGTCGCCTTCGTCGTGCTACTGCCGTTCTATGACTGGCTGGGCCGGCACGGACATCGCGTCTGGCTGTGGACCTGCCTCGCCGGCTGGATCCTTGGGCTGATCGGGCTGCTGCTAATCCGCAGGCACCGCAACCAGGGCAGAACGCGCTGAAGGTCGGCGCGTTCCTCAGACGCTCACCTCGGAGTGTGCCCCGCAGCCGTACTCGACGCTGACCACCCGGCCGTCGACAGGGGCCATCTCGTTGCCGCATGCTCCGAAGCCGGCGCGCAGGGAGCCCGCGAGCGGCAGGAAGAACCCACAGGTGCCGCAGTGTCCGGGCGCGCTGCGAGCCATCGCCGTGTCCGGGCCCCCGTCACCCGCGTACCAGCGGTCGGCCGCGTCGAGGCGGCCCTCGCGGGAGAGCACCTGCTCACGCCCGACCCCGAGCTCGAAGGCCACCTCGTCGACCTCGGGGTCGCCGGACGCCGTATACGCCCGCACCAGCCGCCAGTCGTCGGGCTCGCTCGGCAGGATGTCGCCCGGGCCGAGGTCGCCCGGGCGCAGCCGCTCGCTCCACGGCACCCACTCCGGTGCCAGCAACGCGCCCTCACCCGGCAGCAGCACCACCTCGTCGACGGTTACCGTCCTGGAACGGGGTGCGCGGGCCACCGTCACCGCCCAGTACCAGCCGGCGTAGCCGAGCACTGATGCGGCGAACGCGTGGGTGGCGACCCGCTCGCCTTCGGTACGGACGCCGAGGTGCTCACCCACCTGGTCTCCGCCGACCTCGACGGCGGCCGCCCGAGCGACGTCCACGGCGGCCACGCAGACCGAATCGCGTTTCGCAGTTGCGGCGACCACGCGTCCATTGTGACGGATGCGCCCCTGCTACGGCAGGATGGGACCGTGGCACGACGAGACGACGAAAAGCCGCGTGGGCGGTTCACGAAGTCTGGCCACACCTCGCACCAGCCGCGCCAGCTGCCGCCACCCGCGTACGACCCCCGCTACGTCCGGCAAGAGCAGCCCACGCAGCAGCGTTCCGGCGGGTACGACCCGCCCACATACCACCACGTTCACCCGGGCCCGGGGCAGCCGGCGCCGAAGCCCACCGTCACCCGCACGATCATCGGCCGCAGCAACGAGCTCGCCCGCACCGTCACCCGCAAGGTGATAAACGCCAGCAAGGCCGACGGCGCCGAGGAGTCAGGGCTCACGGCGCTGATCGGGAACCAGATGCTGTCGTACGGCACCGACGCGATGATCGCCGTCGCGCTCGCCACCACGGTGTTCTTCGGCGCCTCGACGCATGCCCAGCGTGGCAACGTGCTGCTCTACCTGCTGATCACGATGGCACCGTTTGCGGTCGTCGCGCCGGTGATCGGCCCGGCACTGGACCGCCTCCAACACGGCCGCCGTTTGGCGATGGCCGGCACCGCGTTCGGCCGCGCCGTCCTCGCGGCGATCATGGCGCAGCACTCCGCCGACCTGCTCGTGCTGTACCCGTGCGCGCTCGGCTCGCTGGTGCTGTCCAAGGCGTACAGCGTGATCCGGGCCGCGGCGGCACCCCGCCTCGTCCCGAAGGGCATGACGCTCGTGGAAGCGAATGCCCGCCTGTCGATCTTCAGTCTGGGCTCCGGGCTGATCGGCGGCGCATTCATCGGCCTTGTCATCAAGATCACCGGGGACTCATATGCCGCCGGACTGTGGGTCACGGCGCTCGCCTTCTGCGTATGCGGCTACTTCGCGCTCCGGCTGCCCAAGCACATCGACGCGGTGAGTTCGGCACCGCCGCAACGAACGCCCCGTCCCGAGGGGGTAGCGAGGGTCTCTCTCAAGCGAGTGCAGAGCTGGGCGCAGCGCGGCCTCGTTCCCGCGGTGATCACCGCGTTACAGGGTCAGGCGATGCTGCGCTTCCTGGCCGGTTTCCTGCCGATCTTCCTGGCGTTCTACGTCGAGACGACCTACCACGGCTGGCGCGCTGCGTTCTCGCTCGGTTTCATCCTGATCGGATCCGGGGCCGGCAGCTTCATCGGTACGGGCATCGGTACCCGGCTCAAGCTCGGCCACCCGGAACGGGTGATCATGCTCTGCGGGGCCGTCGCCGCGGCGGCGTGCATCCTGACCGCGATCCTGTTCTCGATCCCGTTCGCCGTCATGTGCATGGTCGTCAGTTCCGCCACGAACGGGCTGGGCAAACTCGCAATGGATGCGATCATCCAGCGCGAGGTCGGCGAGTCCATGCGCGCGAGCGTGTTCGCCCGATCAGAGACGTTCCTACAACTGACCTGGGTGGCCGGTGCTGCCGTCGCAGTGGCGTTGCCCTCAACTGACGGGTCGCTGGGGTTCTGGGTGGCGGGCCCGATCATGGCGGCGACCACGACGTTCGTGCTGCTGCGCAATCGAGCAATGCGCCGCGGTACCGCGACGAGCACCCGGCCACTGCCGCCCAGCAACATCGCGCCCGGGCATCAGCAGCCGTGAGGGTGCTCGCCGTTGTCGCGGTCGAGGCGGAGCGCGACGCGATCGCTGACGCGGTGCCGGACGTGCTCGTCGCCGGAATCGGGCCCGCGGCCGCGGCGGCCGCTACGTCGGCGGCGCTCGCCGGACGGCGCCCGGATCTCGTGGTGAGCGCCGGCATCGCGGGCGGGTTCGACCTGCCGCTCGGCACCGTGGTCGTGGCGTCCCGGGTGGTGCACGCCGACCTCGGCATCGAGGCGCCGTCGGGCTTCGAGGCGCTCGGCGCACCGCTGGACGTTCCCAGGGCCGACGCGCTGGCGGCCCGGCTGGGCGCACGCAGCGGCACGGTGCTGACCGTGTCCACGGTCACTGGCACCGCGGCCACAGCCACAGCGCTGCGGGCCCGCTACCCCGACGCAGTGGCAGAGGCGATGGAGGGCTACGGGGTCGCGACCGCCGCGGCGCTCTTCGGCGTCCCCTTCGCCGAGGTCCGTGCAATCAGCAACCTCGTCGGCCCGCGGGATCGCGCGTCATGGCGGATCCCCGAGGCCCTGGCGGCGCTGGGCACTGCGCTCAAGGAACTGATGGCATGAAGATTGCGTTCTCGCCGTGCCCGAACGACACGTTCGTCTTCCACGCCTGGGTGCACGGGCTCGTTGACAACGCGCCACCGGTCGAGGTCACGTACGCCGATATCGACGTCACGAACACCGCGGCTGAACGAGGCGAATTCGCCGTCGTGAAAGTGTCGTATGCGGCCCTGCCCTGGCTGCTCGACCGGTACACGCTGCTGCCCAGCGGCGGCGCGCTGGGCAGAGGCTGCGGGCCGCTCGTGCTGACCCGCGACGATCTGTCCACTGTGAACGGATGTAGCGTTGCCGTCCCGAGCGAGCGGTCTACAGCCTACCTGCTGTTCCGGCTCTGGGCAGCCGGCCAACGTCCGGCGCGCATCGACGTAGTGCCGTTCGCGCAGATCATGCCGGCCGTGCGGGACGGGCGCTATGACTGCGGGCTCGTGATCCACGAGGCGCGGTTCACGTACCCGTCCTACGGGCTGACTGCGCTTGCCGACCTGGGTGAATGGTGGGAGCACGACACTGGGCTTCCCATCCCACTCGGCGCGATCCTGGCCCGTCGTGGGCTGGACGCCGCTGCGCTCGCTCGGGTAGTGCGCGACTCCGTCGAGTACGCATGGGCGCACCCGTCCGCCTCGGCCGACTATGTCGCCGAGCATGCAGACGAGATGTCGCCCGATGTGCAGCGCCAGCACATCGAGTTGTACGTGAACGAGTTCACCCGCGACCTCGACGACGAGGGCTACGCCGCAGCCTGCACCCTCCTAAGTCGCGCTCACGGGGCCGGCCTCACCCCGGCGCCGCCGGCACTGCGCTGATTCGCGGCGCCGGCACGACTACGACGTCGTGATCAGCCGAACCGGACCTGCGCCGCCGACAGCACAGAGCCAAAGCGCGGGAAGTTCAGGTTGATCGCAGCCTCGTGCTCCTCGGCGGTGAGCGCCGCCATCGCATCTTCGACGAAGCGGAGTTCATAGCCGTGATCGGAGGCCGCGCGGGCGGTCGACTCGACGCCCAAATTCGTCGCGATGCCAGCCATGACGAGTGTGTCGATGCCGCGCTCCTGCAGCCGCTCATGCAGGCCCGTGTTGTGGAATCCGCCGATCGTGCGTTTGACGACGACGAGATCACCAGGCATCACAACGCCCTCGACCAACTCGCTGCCGGGTGGCTGCTCGACGACGTTGGGCCGCTCGACACGGATG
>JBKOXO010000175.1:0-7336 GCA_046744105.1 Actinomycetota bacterium | reverse complement strand
GATCAGGGCTCCGGACGCTTCACGCCACTCGCCGCCCAGGTCCTGGCCTTTCTGTCCAAGCACGCCCCTTGACGATCTGGCGTGATCTTGGAGTTGTGGCTGAATCGCGACCACAAGTCCAAGATCACGCCGTAAGGAAACGAGTTACAGATATTGGCCGGGGCCCCCGCGGCCCTCGTCGTTGGGGCGCTGCATGCCGGGCGCTGGAATGATCTGACCGCCCGGCCCCACGATGACGGGGCCGCTCGGCGCACCGTGCGCGCCGGGCAGGGCGCGGCGGCGCATCTCCTCCAGTTGCGCGCGCGCCGCCATCTGCTGGGCGACCAGAGCGGTTTGGATGCCGTGGAACAGGCCCTCGAGCCACCCCACCAGTTGCGCCTGCGCGATGCGCAGTTCCGCCTCGGACGGGGTGTCGCTCTCGAAGGGAAGCCTGAAGCGCTCCAGCTCATCACGCAGCTCCGGCGACAGCCCGTCCTCGAGCTCGTGAATCGACAGGTCATGTATCTCGCGCAGCCGTTGCCGACCGGCCTCGTCCAGTGGAGCGGCGCGCACTTCCTCAAGCAGCTGCTTGATCATCGTGCCGATTCGCATCACCTTCGCGGGCTGCTCGACCATGGCCGTAATCTCATCACCGTCGTCACCAGCATCGGAACGGTCGCGAGCTGCGACAACTGCGTCGGGCTCGGCAGGATGCTGGGGCTCGCCAGGGCGCTGGATGTCGTCGGTCATACATCCAGTCTTGCGCAGCCCGGACGGCAGGCACGATCTGGCCCAGCAGCTGCGAGGTTGGCAACGATGGACAGTCGCCGGATGGGCGGGCCGGTGTGACGTTCGATGTCGCGCGTGTACGCGGGCTCTACCCCACCCTGGGGGCTCGCATCGCATACCTTGACGGCAATTTCAGCGCGCTCCAGCCGGAGACCGTCATCCGGGCGATCATCACGACGCTGCGGGCGGCGCCGGCGCAGCCCGGCTCGCAGTCGGCTCGCTCGCAACATGCCGCGATTTCGGTTCAGAACGCCCGGCGTGCCATCGGCGACCTGGTCGGCGCCGGGCCGGAGTGTGTGGTGCTGGGCGCGAACGTGACGGTGTTGGTCGAGCAGTTCGCGGCGCTGATCGGGCACGAGTGGCGCCTCGGCGACGAGATCGTGCTCAGCCGCCTTGACAACGACGGGACGCTGCGTTCGTGGCTGCGCGCCGCCAAGACGATCGGCGTTATCGTCCGCTGGGCCGAGGTGGACGTCGAGACCGGCGAGCTGCCGGAGTGGCAGTACGACCGCCTCATCACCCGCCGAACCCGGCTGGTCACGGTGCCGGTGGCCAACCCGGCGACGGGCGCCCTCCCGAACGTGCGCCGTATCGCGGACCTCGCGCACGCGATGGGGGCACTCGTCGTCGTGGACGCCGGTGCCGCGCTGCCCCACATGCCGCTCGACATCACGGCGTTGGGCGCCGATCTGATCGCGCTGGCGGTCGAGGGATTCGGTGGGCCGACCCTCGGGGCCATGGTCGCCCGCGAGGGATTGCTCTACGAGCTGGACGAGCTTTCCCCCGAACCCGTCCCGCAGCGCTACGAGGTGGGGGCCTTGCCCGTCGAACTGCTCGACGGCGTGGTGGCTGCGGTCGACCACCTAGCGGGCCTGGACGAGTGGGCAACCGGGTCACGCCGGCAGCGGCTGGTCGCATCGCTGCGCGCTGCCGGCGAGTACGAGCGCCAGCTGTTCACCGTTCTCGAGGGGCGGCTGCGCGTCACGCCGCAGGTAACGGTGCTCGGCTCGCCGGCGCACCGGGTCCCCGTGGTGTCGTTCGCCGTCGAGGGGCGTAAGGCGGCGGAGGTCGGCGACTACCTCAGGTCCCGCGGCATCTCGGTCTGGACCGGCGCCACCGGCATGACTCACTTCATGAGCACGCTCGGCGCAGACGAACTCGGCGGCACGGTGCATGCTGGATTGATGCCGCACACCACCCTGGCCGAGATCGAGCAGCTAGCGGCGGCGCTCGCCGAGTTCAGATGAGCGACAACGAGGGCGACCTCACCTTTGTAGAGACGACGCATGCCGACGATCTCATCAAGGGACGCTCACCGCGCCCGCCGCCACGTTGGACGCTGCGCCCGTGGTGGCTTGCCGTGCTCACCCTGGCTGCGCTCGCCGCCGGCATCGGCATCGGCTACGCGCTAGGCCGGCACACGTCGAAGCCGGTGTCGGCATCAACGCCCGCCGGTTCCGCGCTCGCCGAGCTGCCGCAACTGACCACGACGGGCAGCATCTGCTCGGTGCAACCGCCGCACAGCCGCCAGTTGACGCTGGGCATCCAGGTCCAGAACAGCGGCGGAGCCCCGCTCCAGATCAGCGATGTGCAGGGCGTCTTCCCGCTTGGGGGCCTGCGTATGGTAGCCGCCGCAGTGGGGCACTGCGACTATCCCGGCGTTCCGGTCGGGGGCAACTGGGTGGCGGCCGGCGGCACCGCATGGCTGCGGCTTACGGTCGACGTGCTGGTGCGGTGCCCGGCACCGGCACCTGTCCGGTTCCGGGTTGGCTACACCGGCAGTGGCGCGCCCGCTAGCGTGACCCTCGCCGGGTTCCCCGACCTCGGCACCGTCCCCTATTCAGGTTGCTAGCAGCACCTTGCCGATGTGTTCACCGGCCTCGACGGCGCGGTGCGCCTCGGCGGCGTCCGCGAGCGGCAGCACCCGGTCGATGACGGGGCGCACGTCCCCGGATTCGATCATCGGCCACACGAACGCCGCCGTGGCGGCGACGACCGCTGCCTTCTGCGCGGGCGGCCGCGCCCGCAACGTGGACGCCGTCACGGTGGCCCGCTTCGCCATCAGCATGCCGAGATCGAGCTCCGCCTTGCGGCCGCCCTGGAGACCGACCGAGACGAGCCGCCCGCCGGTCGCCAGTGCGGTGAGGTTGCGGGCGAGGTATGCCGCGCCGATGTTGTCCAGGATGACGTCGACCTGGCCGGCGAGAGTCACCGCGAAGTCCTGCTGCCGGTAGTTGATCGTGACGTCTGCACCGAGCTCGCGGCATGCGTCAAGCTTGCGGTCGCTGCCTGCCGTGGCGATGACCCGGGCGCCATACCGGTGGGCAAGCTGGATGGCCATGGTGCCCACCCCGCTCGCGCCGCCGTGTACCAGCAGCGTCTCACCGGGTCGCAACCGCCCGATGTCGAACACCATCGCCCACACCGTGCAGGTCACCTCGGGCAGCGCGGCGGCGTCCACTGTGGACAGTCCGCTGGGGACCGGCAGCAGCTGCCCGACCGGCGCGGCGACGCGTTCGGCGTAGCCTCCGCCGCCGAGCAGCGCGCACACCTGTTCGCCGGTCTGCCAGCCCGTCACGCCGTCGCCCAGTTCGGCGATGGTGCCGGAGCACTCCAGCCCCAGATAGGGCGACGCCCCGGGTGGCGGGTCGTAGTGGCCCTGCCGCTGCGGCAGGTCGGCCCGATTGACCGCGGTGGCGGCCACCTCGATCACGACCTCGCCCTCGGCCGGCACCGGGTCCGGGACGTCGCGCAGCTGCAGCACATCCGGGCCGCCCGGCTCGGTGATCACGACAGCGCGCATGGACCTCATCTTGCCGGGCCGCCGCGCTGACCTCGCCGTCGGCCAAGCGCCTAGAGTCGTCGGCATGCAGCGCATCGTCGTCGGCCGCGGGCCGCTCACCGAGGCCGAGGTCGTGGCGGTGGCCCGATTCGGCGCCGGTGTCTCGCTCGGGCCCGACGCCGTTGCGGCGATCACCGAGTCGCGCAAGATCGTCGAGTCGCTGGCCCACGACGTCGAGCCGCATTACGGCATCTCGACCGGGTTCGGCGCCCTGGCCACGACCTCCATTCCGCCGGGTCGCCGCGCCGACCTGCAACGCTCGTTGATCCGCTCCCATGCTGCCGGATCCGGGCCCGAGGTCGAGCGTGAGGTCGTCCGCGCCATGATGCTGCTGCGCCTTTCGACGCTGGCCACCGGCCGGACCGGCGTGCGCCCCGAGACCGCAGCTGCGCTGTGCTTCTTGCTGGACGAGGGCATCACGCCGGTGGTGCCCGAGTTCGGGTCGCTGGGCTGTTCCGGCGACCTCGCGCCGCTGGCGCACGTGGCGCTGACGCTGATGGGCGAGGGGCCGGTGCGGGACGCGTCTGGGGCGCTGCGGCCAGCCGCCGACATCGTGCGACCGATCGAGCTGACGGAGAAGGAGGGGCTGGCGCTGATCAACGGCACCGACGGCATGCTCGGCCAGTTGCTGCTCGCCTGCACCGACCTCGGCCAGCTGCTGCGCACGGCAGATGTCAGCGCCGCGATGAGCGTCGAGGCGATGCTCGGCACCGACCGAGTGTTCGCAGCTGACATCGCCGCGCTACGGCCTCACCCCGGCCACGTCGTGTCGGCAGCGAACATGCGGGCGCTGCTGGCCGATTCGCCGATCATCGCCTCGCACGCCGGCCCGGACTGCACGTACGTGCAGGACGCCTACTCGCTGCGTTGCGCCCCGCAGGTGGCCGGCGCCGCGCGGGACACCCTGGGCCACGCCCGGACGGTGGCCGGTCATGAGCTCGCTGCGGCGATCGACAACCCGGTCGTCACGCCCGACGGGCGGGTGGAGTCCAACGGCAACTTCCACGGTGCGCCGCTCGGGTATGTGCTGGACTTCCTGGCCATCGTGGTGGCCGACCTGGCGTCGATGAGCGAACGCCGTACCGACCGGATGCTCGACGTCGCCCGTTCGCGCGGATTGCCGCCGTTCCTGGCGGACGATCCCGGCGTCGACTCCGGGCACATGATCGCGCAATACACGCAGGCGGCGCTCGTCTCGGAGCTGAAGCGACTCGCCACGCCTGCGTCCGTCGACTCCATCCCGTCGAGCGCCATGCAGGAAGATCACGTGTCGATGGGCTGGTCTGCTGCTCGCAAGTTGCGCCGCGCCCTGGACGGGCTCACCCGCGTACTGGCGATCGAGCTGCTCACCGCCGCCCGCGCTCTCGACCTGCGTGCGCCGCTGGCGCCCGGACCGGCCACCGGTGCCGTGCGTGACGCGCTGCGGTCCACAGTGGACGGTCCCGCACCGGATCGGTTCCTGGCGCCGGAGATCGAGGCGGCCGTGTCGTTCGTGTCCACCGGCGCGGCTGTGGCCGCTGCCGACGCCGTCCTGGGCAAACCACTGGAGTAGCGATGACCCGCACGATCCGCGCACCCCGCGGCACCACATTGACCGCCCGGGGATGGCCGACCGAGGCGGCGCTGCGCATGCTCCAGAACAACCTCGATCCCGAGGTGGCCGAACACCCCGAGCAGCTCGTGGTCTACGGCGGCACCGGCAAGGCGGCCCGGGACTGGGCGTCGTTCGAGGCGATCATCCGGACGCTGACCGACCTGCGCATGGACGAGACGCTGCTTGTCCAGTCCGGCAGGCCGGTGGGGGTGCTGCGCACCCATGAGTGGGCGCCGCGGGTGCTGATCGCCAACTCGAACCTGGTCGGCGACTGGGCCAATTGGGACGAGTTCCGCCGCCTGGAGGCCCTCGGGCTGATCATGTACGGGCAGATGACTGCTGGCTCGTGGATCTACATCGGCACGCAGGGCATCCTGCAGGGCACCTACGAGACGTTCGCCGCGGTGGCGGCCAAACGCTTCGGCGGCTCCTTGGCCGGGACGATCACGCTCACCGCCGGGCTCGGCGGCATGGGCGGGGCGCAGCCGCTGGCGGTGACCATGAACGGTGGCGTGGCGATCTGCGTCGAGTGCGACCCGTCGCGCATCGCACGTCGCCGCGAGCACGGCTACCTCGACGTGTCCGCCGAATCGATGGACGAGGCGCTGCACCTGGCGATCGAGGCCCGCGACCAGCGCGAGCCGTTGTCGATCGGGCTGCTCGGCAATGCGGCCTCGCTGGTGCCGCAATTCCTTGCCAACGACGCGCCGATCGACATCGTCACGGACCAGACGTCGGCGCACGATCCGCTGCGCTACCTGGCGATCGGCGTGGAGTTCGATGACTGGCACGACTACGCGGCGCGCAAGCCCGAGGAGTTCACCGGCCGGGCCCGGGCGAGCATGGCCCGGCACGTGGAGGCCATGGTGGGCTTCCAGGATCGTGGCGCCGAGGTATTCGACTACGGCAACTCGATCCGCGGCGAGGCGCAGCTGGCCGGCTACTCGCGGGCGTTCGCGTTCCCCGGATTCGTGCCGGCGTACATCCGGCCGCTGTTCTGTGAGGGCCGAGGGCCGTTCCGGTGGGCGGCGCTGTCGGGGGATCCCCGCGACATCGCCCGCACTGATCGCGCCATCCTGGATCTCTTCCCGGAGAACGAGTCGCTGGCTCGGTGGATCCGGCTCGCCGGCGAGCGCGTGCGCTACCAGGGCCTGCCGGCGCGCATCTGCTGGCTGGGTTACGGCGAGCGCGACCGCGCCGGGCTGGAGTTCAACAGGCTCGTCTCGTCGGGGGAGATCAGCGCCCCGATCGTGATCGGGCGCGACCACCTGGACAGTGGCTCAGTGGCGTCGCCGTACCGGGAGACCGAGGCGATGCTCGACGGGTCGGACGCGATCGCCGACTGGCCGTTGCTCAATGCGCTCGTCAACACCGCGAGCGGCGCAACGTGGGTGTCGATCCACCACGGCGGCGGTGTCGGGATGGGACGCTCCATCCACGCCGGCCAGGTCACCGTCGCCGACGGCACATCGCTGGGGGCCGCCAAGCTGGAACGCGTCCTCACCAACGACCCGGGCACCGGCGTGATCCGGCACGTCGACGCCGGCTACGAGCGTGCCGCTGAGGTGGCCGCCCACCAGGGCCTGCGCATCCCGATGCGCGAGGGTTAGTTACGGATCGCGCAACATTTGGCGCTCTGACCCTGCCAAATGTTGCGCGATTCAGAGAACGACGCGCAGGGCGGGCAGCAGCGGCACGTCGGCCGGCAGCCACGGCACCGCGTCCAGGTCGGCAGCGGGCAGCCAGCGCAACACGTCGTGATCCTGCAACGGCCGTGGCTCGCCATCCAGCAGCGCCGCCCGATACACCCGGAGCAGGAAGCCGGCCGGTGCTACGGCGCCGAGCAGCGCACCGACGCGGATCTCGACGCCCAGCTCTTCCCGGCACTCCCGCACGAGCGCGTCGACCTCGGACTCGCCGGGCTCGACCTTCCCGCCCGGAAACTCCCAGCCGCCCGCCTCGGCGCGCGGCGCCGATCGGCGCGCGGCCAGTACCCGTCCTTCTCGGACGATCGCCGCGCCCACTACCACCAGCACACTGCTGAGACTGTCAGAGCCGGCGGCTAGCGTCGCCCCATGGAGATGAGACTGGAGCTGATCCCCGTCCCGGTGAGCGACGTCGACCGGGCCAAG
>JBKOXO010000080.1:0-12920 GCA_046744105.1 Actinomycetota bacterium | reverse complement strand
GCGGTGCTCTGGACGGACAACATGTGCATCCCGCAGCACGCCGCGCACCCGGTCGATGCGATGACGTATATGGACTTCGTCTACAAGCCGGAGATCGCGGCGATGCTCGCCGAGTACATCAACTACATCACGCCGGTGCCCGGGGCGCGCCAAATCATGCGTCAGGACGCCGCCAAGGCTACCGGTGACGACAAGGCCAGCCTGACCGAACTCGTCGCGAGCCCGCTCATCTTCCCGTCGCCGAGCGACTTCAGCAGGCTGCATCGTTACCGGGTACTCACCGCCGAGGAGGAAAAGAGCTGGAACTCCCTCTTCGAGCCGATCTACCAGTCGTAAGTGAGCAGCGATGAGCGCTCGCGCGACGCGCCCGGCGGATAAGGAGGTCCCGTGAGCCGGTCGCGGCTGCACGCCCGCCTCGCTCCGTACTACCTCGTCCTGCCAGGGTGGCTCTGGCTTGCGCTGTTCTTTGTGGTGCCGACGTTCGTGATGCTATCGGTCTCCACGCAGACCGGCGACATCGTCAGCGGCTTCACGCAGACGTTCCACTGGCACACCTACGTCGAGGCGTGGGACTCCTACCACGTGCAGTTCGTGCGGTCGCTCGTCTACGGCCTCGTCGCCACGCTACTTTGCCTGCTGATCGGGTATCCGGTGGCGTACTGGATAGCGTTTCGCGGTGGGCCGTATAAGTCGAGCTTGCTCTTCCTTTTGCTGTTGCCGTTCTTCGTATCGTTCGTGATCCGCACGCTGTCGTGGAACTTCATACTGTCCGACAACGGGATACTGCTCTCGCGGCTGCGGCACTGGGGCCTGATCGGCAGCCGGTTCCATGTGCTGCAGACGCCGTACGCGGTCATCGGCGGGCTGACCTACAACTTCCTTCCGTTCATGGTGCTGCCGATCTACGTGGCGCTGGAGCGGGTCGACCGGGCGCTGCTCGAGGCGGCGGCCGACCTGTATGCGTCGAGCCGCGAGGCGTTCCGGAAAGTGGTCGTCCCACTGTCCCTGCCTGGTGTCTTCGCCGGCGTGCTGCTGACGTTCGTCCCGGCGGCGGCCGACTACGTGAACGCGTCGATCCTGGGCGGTGCGAAAACCACCATGATCGGCAACATCATCCAGACTGAATACTTCACGAACCTCGACTACCCGATGGCTGCGGCGTTGTCGTTCATCCTCATGGCACTGCTCCTTGTAGGGGTGTTCGCCTACGCGCGGGCTCTTGGTACCGAGGACGTCTTCGAGGTGAACGCTCGGTGAGCGTGCAGGAGGCGCTCCGCGAGGAGGCTGTGCCGGCCCGGGCCCGCCGGCGGTCGCGCTCACGGTGGGTGTTGCCCGTCTGGTCCTGGCTGGTGATCTTGTGGCTGTCGTCGCCGATCATCGTCATGATCGTCTTCGGCTTCAATGACACGACCGGCAAGTTCAACATCCGCTGGCAGGGCTTCACGCTGCGGTGGTACCGGGAGCTGTTCACGATCCCCGACCTGACGCGGGCGCTGGTGAACTCCCTGCGATCTCGCTCATCGTCACCGTCATCGCGACCGCACTCGGCACGCTGATGGGGGTGGCCCTCGGGCGGTACCGGTTCCGCGGCTCCGGCTCGGTCAACTTGCTGCTGTTCGCCAACATCGCCGCGCCCGAGGTCGTGCTCGGTGCGGCACTGCTCAGCTTGTTCCTGACGCTCGGCGTTCCGCGCGGCTACTGGACGATCGTGATCGCGCAGGTCATGTTCAGCATCGCCTACGTCGCAATCACCGTACGTGCGCGTATGGTCGGTCTCGACCCGGCGCTCGAGGAAGCTGCACGCGATCTCGGGGCCGGCCCGGTGGCCACGTTCTTCCGGGTCACGCTGCCGCTGATCATGCCGGGGGTGCTGGCGGGCGCGCTGCTGACGTTCGCGCTGTCGATCGACGACTACATCATCACGAGCTTCAATGCGGGCAACACGGTCACGTTCCCGCTGTGGGTGTACGGCGCCTCACGCGTCGGCGTCCCGCCGCAGGTGAACGTGATGGGCACGCTGATCTTCGCCGGCGGCGTGCTGCTCGCGCTGCTGGCTGCCGTAGCGAACCGCCGGAAGCAGGCATGACCAGGCACGGCATGGAGGTCGCTGGAGTCCCGGTGAGGCGCCGATGCGGGTACTGATCCTGGGCGCCGGCGGCGTGGGGTCGGCGGCCGTGCGCATCGCCGCCCGGCGGCCGTTCCTCGAGCACGTTTTGGTCGCCGACTACGACCTGGACCGGGCCAGACGTGCAGTCGCGGCCGTCGCTGACGACCGGTTCCGGCCAGCGCGGCTGGATGCGTCGGATCAGGCGGCCGTCGAGGCTGTGCTGGCCGGCCATCGCATCGACGCCGTGCTCGGCGCCACGGACCCGCGGTTCACGATGCCGATCTTCCGGGCGGCGCTCGCGCGACGCGTCCACTACCTCGACATGGCGATGTCGCTGTCCCACCCGCACCCCGATGAGCCGTACACCCGGACCGGCGTGAAGCTCGGCGACGAGCAGTTCGCGCTGGCCCCCGAGTGGGAGGCCGCCGGACGGCTTGCTTTGGTCGGCATCGGCGTCGAGCCCGGCCTCGCGGACGTCTTCGCCCGCTACGCCGCCGACCACCTGTTCGCGGAGATCGACGAGGTGGGCGTGCGCGATGGCGCGAACCTGGTTGTCGACGGGCACGAGTTCGCACCGTCGTTCTCGATCTGGACGACGATCGAGGAGTGCCTGAACCCGCCGGTGATCTACGAGAAGGGCCGCGGCTGGTTCACCACCGAGCCGTTCAGCGAGCCCGAAATCTTCGACTTCCCGGAGGGCATCGGCCCTGTCGAGTGCGTGAACGTCGAGCACGAGGAGGTGCTGCTCGTCCCGCGCTGGATCGACGCCAAGCGAGTCACGTTCAAGTACGGGCTCGGCGACGAGTTCATCGAGGTGCTCAAGACCCTGCACAAGCTGGACCTGGACAGCACGGCGCCCGTCCACGCCGGGTCGGTCGACGTCGCGCCGCGGGACGTGGTGGCCGCATGCCTGCCCGATCCGGCGACGCTCGGCGAGCGGATGCACGGCAGGACCTGCGCCGGCACCTGGGTGCGCGGCATGGGCTCCGACGGCACGCCGCGCTCGACGTACCTTTACCACGTCGTCGACAACGAGTGGTCGATGCGCGAGTACGGCACGCAGGCCGTCGTGTGGCAGACCGCCGTCAACCCGATCGTGGCACTGGAGCTGATCGACTCGGGCATGTGGTCCGGCGCCGGAGTGCTCGGCCCCGAGGCGTTCGACGCGGTGCCGTTCCTCGATCTGCTCGCCGGCGACTACGAATCGCCGTGGGGGATGACGGAGCTGCCGATCGCATAGTCCGCGATCGACGGGATCACTGTCGCCAGGACGTGCGGCGGCGGTGGATGTCCCAGAGCAGCGCGATCACGAGCAGCGCCGCCACCGCGATCAGCGAGAGCGTGCCGGTGCCGTTGTAGTGCGTGGCCGTGATCATTACCAGCAGGATGACCACGACTACCCATCCGGCCACGCGCGCCGTGCGGCCCCACTGGCCGTGCCAGCCCCAGTCGGACGGGTGCTCGGTCGGGTGGTGTTCGGCGTAGTCCTCAGGGGCGCCGGTGTTCGGCGGCTCGCTGCCGGGCTTCAGGGCCACGATGTCTCCCGTCTGGACGCGTTCTCCCTCATTCTGGCACCGTGCTGTCCGGCTGCGAGAATGGCCTGGTGAACGAGCAGCGCAGCGTCGTCGTCCTCGGATCGACCGGCTCGATCGGCACCCAGGCCATCGACGTCGTGTGTGCCGCGCCGGACCGGCTCCGGGTCACGGCGATCTGTGCCGGCGGTGCGGACCCCGCGCTACTGGCCGAGCAGGCGGCGACCCTGCGCGTCGAGGCCGTCGGCATCGGTCGCGCCGACCGCGCCGACGAGCTGCGCGAAGTCCTCGACGCACGCTGGCCGACCGACGTACCACGTCCGCGCGTCCTCGCCGGGCCGAGCGCTCCCATCGAGCTGGCCGGCTACGACGCCGACGTGATCCTCAACGGCGTCGCCGGCGCGCACGGGCTGCGCGCAACCCTTGCTGCCCTCGACGCCGGACGGACCGTGGCACTGGCGAACAAAGAGTCACTGATAGCGGGCGGCCCGCTCGTCCTGGACCGGGCCGCACCCGGGCAGATCGTGCCGGTCGACTCGGAACATTCCGCCCTCGCACAGTGCCTACGTGCCGGCGTGGCCGCCGAGGTGCGCCGCCTGGTGCTCACCGCCAGCGGCGGCCCGTTCCGGGGCCGGACCCGCGACGAGATGGCCGACGTGACGCCGCAGCAGGCGCTGGCCCACCCGACCTGGGATATGGGCAAGCTCATCACCACCAATTCGGCCACCCTCGTCAACAAGGCGCTGGAGGTCATCGAGGCGCACCTGCTGTTCGGCATTCCCTACGAGCGCATCGACGTGGTCGTGCACCCGCAGTCGATGATCCACTCGATGGTCGAGTTCACCGACGGCGCCACGATCGCGCAGGCGTCGCCGCCGGACATGCGGCTGCCCATCGCACTCGCGCTCGGCTGGCCCGACCGGGTGCCCGGCGCTGCGCGTTCCGTCGACTGGACACTGGCCCAAACCTGGACATTCGAGCCCCTCGACGCCAAGGCGTTTCCCGCCATCGACCTGGCCCGCGAGGCCGGCGCCGCGGGCGGCTGCGCACCGGCCGTCTACAACGCGGCCAACGAGGAACTGGTCGGCGCCTTCCATGCCGGTGCTGTGGGTTTCCTCGGAATCGTCGACACGATTGGCGATGTACTGCACCAATGGCTGAACGACGAGCACGGGAGCGTGGGAACCCCAGGTACTGTCGAAGACGTTGAACGCGCCGAAGAGTGGGCGCGTGGTCGTGCTCGCGAAATCATCGCCGGAACCTGAGGAGGCGCCGAGGTGCTGTACCTGCTCGGCGTCCTGATCTTCGCGTTCGGGCTGCTCGCCTCGATCGCGTTGCACGAGATCGGGCACCTGGTGCCGGCCAAGAAGTTCGGCGTGAAGGTCACCCAGTACATGGTGGGTTTCGGGCCGACGCTGTGGTCGCGCAAGCGCGGCGACACCGAGTACGGCGTCAAGGCGGTGCCGCTGGGCGGCTACATCCGGATGATCGGCATGGTGCCGCCACGCCCGGACGGCAGTCGGTCGCGGTGGCCGCGCCGGATGGCTACGGCCGTCGAGGAGTTCCGTGCGACCAGCCGCGCCGAGGTGCGGCCCGGCGACGAGCCGAGGCAGTTCTACCGGCTCACGCCCGGCAAGAAGATGATCGTGATGCTCGGCGGCCCGACGATGAACCTCCTCATCTACATCGTGCTTACCGTGCTCTTGCTGACCGTGCTCGGGCAGAAGAACGCCACTACCACGATCGACTCAGTGGCCAAGTGCGTCGTCCCGGCCACCTCGTCGGCTGCGAGTGAGAACGACTGTGCGACGCCGAACGCACCGGCCGCCGTTGCCGGGCTGCTGCCGGGCGACAAGATCACGGCGATCGGCAGCACGCCGATCCACAGCTGGGACCAGGCTGTCACGATCATCGAGGCGTCGGCGGGCAAGCACCTCACGCTCACGGTGGTCCGCGACGGCGCCGAGCGGAGCGTCCCGATCACGCCGGTCCGCAACAAGAAGTACGCCAACGCCGAGGGCACCAAGACGAAGGAGGCCGGCTATCTCGGGGTGTCGGCGCGCGAGGCGTACCAGCCGCTGTCGCCGGCGGCCGTGCCTGGCCAGATCGTGAGCCAGTTCGCGCAGGGGCTGCGTGCGCTCGGCAGCTACCCGAGCAAGATCGGCAGCCTGTGGGGCACCGTATTCGAGGGCAAGAAGCGCGACGCCAACGGTGCCATCGGCGTCGTCGGCATCGGACGCCTCGGCGGCCAGGTGGCCGACAGCAGTGTGCTCGATGCCCAGGACAAGGTCTTCTTCCTGGCCGAGCTGCTCGCCACGGTCAACCTGCTGCTGTTCTTCTTCAACCTGCTGCCGTTGCTGCCTCTGGACGGCGGGCACGTCGCCGGTGCCGTAGTCGAAGCGGCCAAACGGGGACGCGCGCGGCTGCGTGCCCGCAGCACGGTGGGCACGGGTGGTGAAGGTGCCGAGCGCAAGCGGCAGCCCATCTACGTCGACACCGCGCAGATGCTGCCGGTGATGTATGCGGTCGCCTCGGTGCTGATCGTCGTCACGCTGCTCGTCGTCTACGCCGACATCGTCAAGCCGGTGAACCTCGGCGGCTAGGCTAATCGGCGTGACCTCCGTTTCGCTCGGCATGCCCTCCATGCCGCCGCCGGTGCTCGCACCGCGCCGCACATCGCGCCAGATCAAGGTCGGCTCGGTTGCGGTCGGCGGTGACGCGCCGATCTCGGTCCAGTCGATGACGACCACACTCACCGCGGACGTCAACACCACGCTCCAGCAGATCGCCGAGCTCACGGCGTCCGGCTGCGACATCGTCCGCGTCGCGGTGCCCAGCCAGGACGATGCCGACGCGCTGCCTGAGATCGCCAAGCACTCGCAGATCCCGGTGATCGCCGACATCCACTTCCAGCCGAAGTACGTCTTCGCCGCGATCGATGCCGGCTGCGCCGCAGTGCGGGTGAACCCGGGCAATATCAAGGCGTTCGACGACAAGGTCGGCGAGATCGCCCGCGCCGCCGCCGACGCCGGGGTGTCCCTGCGTATCGGTGTGAACGCCGGCTCGCTCGACAAGCGGCTGCTCGCCAAGTACGGCAAGGCCACTCCCGAGGCACTCGTCGAGTCGGCGCTGTGGGAGGCGTCGCTGTTCGAGGAGCACGGGTTCCGCGATTTCAAGATCTCCGTCAAGCACCACGACCCGGTCGTCATGGTCCAGGCATACGAGCTGCTCGCCGCGCGGTGCGACTATCCGCTGCACCTCGGCGTCACCGAGGCCGGCCCGACGTTCCAGGGCACGATCAAGTCGGCGACCGCCTTCGGCGCGCTGCTGAGCAAGGGCATCGGCGACACGATCCGCGTGTCGCTGTCCGCGCCTCCGGTCGAGGAGGTCAAGGTCGGCCTCGCCATCCTCGAGTCGCTCAACCTGCGCCAGCGGCGGCTCGAGATCGTGTCCTGCCCGTCATGCGGCCGCGCCCAGGTGGACGTATACACGCTGGCCGACAAGGTGACGGCGGGACTCGAGGGAATGGAGGTGCCGCTGCGCGTCGCCGTGATGGGCTGTGTCGTCAACGGCCCTGGTGAGGCGCGCGAGGCCGACCTTGGGGTGGCTTCCGGCAACGGCAAGGGCCAGATCTTCGTCAAGGGGCAGGTCATCAAGACCGTGCCGGAGTCGCAGATCGTCGAGACGCTGATCGAGGAAGCCATGCGTCTCGCCGAGCAGCTGGGCGACGACGGCGTGCCCTCCGGGTCGCCCACGGTGTCGGTCACCTGAACCTGCGCTCCAAGCCGGTACCGTCACCGCCGTGACGGCCCTGCGTGCTCCCGGCGCCGAACTGCGGCAACTCGACACGGCCGACATTGCGGCGGTGCGGGCGATGGTCGACGCCGAGCCGCTCGGCCATGCCGTGATTGCCGCGCACCTGGATTCGGGCCGGACCGCCAACCTCCTCGTGGTCGGAGAACCCGGCGCCCCTACAGCGGCGTGCTATGCGGGCGGCACGCTGCTGCCCGTCGGCGGCGACAGCGCCACATGGACCGCCCTCGCCGATCACCTCGGGGCGCGGCCCAGAGCGTGCTCATCCATCGTCGGGATGGCCGACGCGATGGCGGTGCTGTGGCCGGCGCTGTCCGCGCACTGGGGTCCGGCGCGCAGGGTGTACCCGAAGCAGCCACTGCTCGCACTCGACCGGCCCGCCACGGTGCCGCCCGACCCACTCGTCCGTCCCGCCCGGATCCACGAGCTCGATCGCTATCTGCGAGCCGCGGCCGCAATGTTCGACGAGGAACTTGGCATCGCCCCACTCACCGGGCCGAACGGGGACGGCTACAGATCGAAGCTCGCCGCTCTTGTCAGGGCGGGCCGCGTCCTGCTCCATACCGATGCGTACGGGGACGTGGTGTTCAAGGCGGAACTCGCCGTGGTGTCGCCTCGCACCTGTCAGGTGCAGGGCGTGTGGGTACGCCCGGACTGCCGCGGACGGGGCATCGGCACCGCGGCCATGGCGGCCGTCATGGTGTACGCGCTGCGCCGCGCCCCGTCGGTCAGCCTCTACGTGAACGACTTCAACGTGCCCGCCCGGCGACTGTACGACCGGCTCGGCATGCGCCAGGTCGGAATCCTCTCGACGGTGCTGTTCTAATCGGGCCATGAGCGACGCTTGCGGAGCGAATCAGGGCTGCGCGTCTGGGGCGCGCTCGGCCCGACAACCCGCCCGTGCCGCGCAACGGAGGTCCGAATAGTGCATCACGTGCTGGCGGTCCTCCCGCAGTTCGCGCTGGCGTGCCTCGTGCTGGCGGTCCTGCCCGGACCTGCGACCGCGCTGTTCGTGCATCGCACGGTCCGCGACGGCCGCACCGCGGGCCTTGCCGCGGTCGCGGGCAGTGAGATTGGCGTGCTCGGCTGGGCGCTGGCAGCCGGCGCTGGCCTCACCGCGTTGCTGCAAGCGAATCGCGTCCTTTTCGAGGCGCTGCACGTCGTGGGCGGACTCGTGCTGATCTACCTGGGGGTGGCCGCCTGGCGTGCGGCGCACCGGCACGAGCCGGCCCTGGCGCCTCCGGGCTGGCTGTCGTCCGGACGCTCGCCGATGGCGGCCTTCCGGGCCTCGCTGGTTTCGATCGCGGCCAACCCCAAGGCTGCGGTATTCGCCTTCTCGTTCTTTCCGCAGTTCCTGCCACGGCACGGTGCGGTGTTCGCGACCAGCGTGGTCCTCGCGGTCATCCAGGTCGTGATCGACGGCGCGTACTGCGTCGGCCTCGTGCTGCTCGCGGTGCGGGTGCGGCCGTGGCTGTCCCGCATCACGGTGCGCCGCTATATGGAACGGGCCCTCGGCGCCATCCTCGTGGGGCTCGGGGTGCAGCTCGCGGCGGAAAGCCGATGACAGCGACGGTCGAGGCGGTCATCTTCGACTGGGGCGGGACGCTCACACCGTGGCACACGATCGACCCGCGCGAGGCCTGGCTGGCGGCCACGGGTGACCAGGCCGCGGCGGCCCGGCTCAGCGCCGCTGAAGACGCGGCGTGGCTGCGCGCCCGCGACGAGCAGCGCAGCGCCACGCTCGCCGACGTGCTCGAGGCGGCCGGCATCGACGCCGACGATCGCTTGCTGGCGAACTACCACGCCTGGTGGGACCCGCACACGCTCACCGACCCGGACGTGCCGGAGCTGTTCGGCTGGCTGCGCGGGGAGGGCATCCGAGTCGGCATCTTGTCGAACACCATCTGGCCACGGGACCGACACGAGGGCATCTTCGCGCGGGACGAGGTGCTCGCGCTCATCGACGGAGCCGTGTACACCTCGGAGATCGCGTGGACCAAGCCGCACGCCGACGCGTTCCGGGCTGCGCTCGCCGCTGTGGGCGTGGCCGCCCCTGAGCGTGCGGTGTTCGTCGGTGATCGCCTCTTCGATGACATCCACGGCGCCCAGGCCGTCGGCATGCGTGCGGTCCTCGTGCCGCACAGCGATGTTCCGCACTGGCAGCGCGGACACACCCAGGGCACCCCGGATGCCGTGATCGAGCGGCTCGCCGACCTCAAGGCGGTGATCGAAGCCTGGGGTTAGTGCGGCACCCGGGCCACGGCGTCTCGTGCTAGATGCCGGGGAATGCGACCGTCGCTTTCGTCGGGGTCACCAGGCGGCGCCAGCGCATTGCTCGCACCGCGCTGTCGGTGAGCGCCTGCTGCGCATCCGCTGAACGCGAGGAGGCGGGTGCCACCGAAATCAGGTACCGCCAGGAGGCGGCACACGCGGACTCCAGGCTGATCGCGAAATGCTGTGCAGTGACCGGGTTCGTGACGGCGAACGGAAGCGGATAACTTGCCGCCGCGGGCTGGGGGGACTGCCCGGCGCTGATCAGCCGCGCCGACGTGGCGTCGCGCAGCTCGCGATGCGCCTGCTGGCTGGTGCGAGCAAGGGTGACCTGGGCAGCCTCGGCGAGCCGCGGGCCGAGCACGTCGTAACCGGCGACCGCTGCATGCTCGGCGGCGAGTGCCGCCTGCCACGCGGTGAAAACGGCGCTCACCTCAGCAGCTCCGCGTGCGTGGCCTCACTGGCCGAGATGCTGGCGAGCAGCGCGGCATCCGCTCCGGTGAGCGCCGCGGACTCCACTGCTGCCGCCCGGGCCGCGGCGAGTTCGGAGGTACGCAGCTGCGCCGTCCCGCGCGCCGTTGGGGGCGGGCTCACGCGTGGCAGCGGCGGCGCGGGCGCCGGGTACCGGGTGATCGCCTGCCGCAACGCTCTGGCGTGGGCGGCATGGTCGTCGCGCACCTGCCGCAACTCGGGTCGTGCGCGCAGCACCGCGTCGAGGTCTGCGACGAGCGACTGCTCACGGGCGAGGGCGTCGGAAAGCTGCCGTGGCGCCGCCTGCGGCCCTGGGGGGCGGCGCAACGGCTGGAGCCACCCCGCCGCCGCGCCGATGCCGCCGGCCGCGACAACGACGCCGGTCCCGACAAGGGCGCGCCGAGTGATCATGGGTGTGAGAGTGTCGCAGACTGGATAAGCTCGCAGACACGCGCCCGGCGCGAGGTACGCGCCACAACTACACACCGAGGGAGGAATGCCCGATGCCACCCGCACAGGCAGGTCCGCCCCTCGGTGACGCGCGCCACAAACTTGCCGAACTGCTCGCGCCGGTTGTCGAGTCCAGTGGCTACGACTTCGAAGACGTCACGGTCCAGCAGGCCGGGCGGCGCCGCCTCGTCCGGGTGATCGTCGACGCGGACGGCGGGGTTGACCTCGACGGCGTCGCGCAGGTGAGCCGCGCCGTCTCGGACGTGCTCGACGACCGAGGCGCATTCGACGGTCCGTACGTACTCGAGGTGTCATCGCCCGGTGTCGACCGGCCACTTCGCGAGCCCCGCCATTGGCGGCGGGCGGTGGGCCGGCTGGTGAGGGTCGACATCGACGGGCAGCCCGTCGTAGGGCGGGTGTTTGGCGCGGACGCCAACGGGGTGCGCCTCGACATCGGTGGCACGGCCCGCGACGCCCCGTGGTCTGCACTGGGGCCCGGCAAGATCCAGATCGAGTTCAACCGGCCGGATCTCGGGGCAGACCAGGAGAGGGGTTGAGCCATGGTCCACGTGGACATCGCTGCGCTGCGCAGCATCGAACGGGAGAAGGAGATTTCGTTCGAGACGCTCATGGACGCCCTCGAGACGGCGCTGCTGACCGCGTACAAGCACACCCCGCATTCCATGCCGCACGCCCGCGTCGCGATCGACCGCAAGAGCGGCGAGGTCGTCGTGTGGGCCCAGGAGATCGGCCCGGACGGCGACGTGATCGAGGAGTACGACGACACGCCGACCGACTTCGGACGGGTCGCCGCGATGACGGCCCGGCAGGTGATCCTGCAGCGATTGCGTGACGCCGAGCACGATCAGACCTTTGGCGAGTACTCCGGGCGGGAGGGCGACATCGTGGCCGGCGTGGTGCAAGCGGACGCCCACGCTGCGGCGCGCGGACTCGTCGTGGTCGACATCGGCAAGGTCGAGGCGGTGCTGCCGCAGTCCGAGCAGGTGCCCGGCGAGGCGTACGCGCACGGCAACCGGCTCAAGTGCTACGTGGTCGGCGTCGCGCGGGGCATCCGCGGGCCCCAGGTGACGATCAGCCGCACCCACCCGAATCTGGTCAAGAAGCTGTTCGCGCTCGAGGTGCCCGAGATCGCCGACGGCAGCGTCGAGATCGTCGGCGTGGCTCGCGAGGCAGGCCACCGGACAAAGATCGCGGTGCGTACGTCCGTGCCAGGGCTGAACGCCAAGGGCGCTTGCATCGGGCCGATGGGACAGCGGGTGCGCAACGTGGTCGCCGAGCTGCACGGGGAGAAGATCGACATCATCGACTGGGCCGAAGACCCGGCCGGCTACGTGGCGAATGCTCTCTCGCCGGCGCACGTCATCTCCGCGACGGTGGTCGACGCCGCTACCCAGGCGGTGCGGGTCGTGGTGCCCGACTTCCAGCTGTCGCTCGCGATAGGCCGTGAGGGGCAAAACGCCCGGCTTGCCGCGCGCCTTACCGGCTGGCGCATCGACATCCACAGCGACTCGGAGTCCGTCCCGGCGGCTGGACAGCACGACACGCCCGAACGCGAGGAGTAGTAGACTCGGTCGTGGTCGTTCGGTCGACGACGGCATCTGATGCTGCCCGGCGAGAGGCGCATGCGCCCGTTCGCACGTGCATCGGGTGCCGGAAACGGTCGGCGGCCGCCGAGTTGCTCCGCGTCGTCGTGGCACCGGCCCCGTCAGGCACGCTCACCGGCCAGCCGGAGTGCGTGCTTGTCGTACCGGATCCGCGCCGCCGCGCACCCGGCCGCGGTGCCTGGCTGCATCGCGATCCGCGGTGCGTGGCGCTCGCCGAGCGACGCCGGGCGTTCGCGCGAGCCCTCCGAGTGGTTGGCGCGCTCGATCCGGCGCCGGTCCGCGAGTACGTTGCCGAGCAGTCGGCCGCACAACAGAGGTAAGCACCCTCAGCAGGGAGCAGAAGAGCTATGGGCACTCGATGAAGCGCCAGCGATGAGTACCACCCCCGTCTAGCCGGGATCGAGCGGGACGCCCGCCCGGTCCTTCGAAGGAGTCCAGTGGCAGGCAAGGCCCGTGTACATGAGCTCGCCAAGGAGCTCGGAGTCACCAGCAAGGACGTTCTCGCGAAGCTCAACGACCTCGGCGAGTTCGTGAAGAGCGCATCCTCGACCGTCGAAGCGCCCGTCGCACGCAAGCTGCGCGAGGCCTTCCCACCGGCGCAGCCGAAGAGAGCCGGCGCTGGCAAGAAGGCGCCCGCGAAGAAGGCCGCAC
>JBKOXO010000076.1:0-11936 GCA_046744105.1 Actinomycetota bacterium | reverse complement strand
GTACGCAGGGACGCTCGCCGCGACACGAAGCCGGCGATCCCCGGCGTAGCCGCCCGCAGGGGATATCGTCGCCGCTTGTGAGGCACGCGCGTCGTTGCAGCCGTACCGGGTGCGGCCGTGCCGCGGTAGCCACGCTGACGTACGTGTACTCGGATTCCACCGCCGTGGTGGGGCCGCTGGCCAGCTTCGCGGAGCCGCACTCCTACGACCTGTGCGAGGGGCACGCAGTCAACTTCACGGTGCCGCGCGGCTGGGAAGTCATGCGACACGCCGGCGAGTTCCCGGCGCCGATCCCTCACGTGGACGACCTGGAGGCGCTGGCCGACGCGGTGCGCGAGGCAGCCCGCCTCGACGCCCCCGACCGGGCATCGGGGCTGGAGGCGGCCGGTGGGTCGGGACGGGCGACCGGGACCGCCCGACGGGGCCACCTGCGGGTCGTGCCGCCGACGCCGTGAGCCGCCGCCGGTAGGCTCCGGCATGTGAGCGATCTGGCCGCCATCGTCAAGGCCTACGACGTTCGAGGCGTGGTCCCGGACCAACTCGACGAGCCGACCGCCGCGGCCATAGGTGCAGCGTTCGTCGAGCTCTCCGGCGCGCGGCGCCTCGTCACCGCACACGACATGCGCGAGTCCGGACCAGCACTGGCGGCGGCATTCGCCGCCGGAGCAGCCAGTCGTGGCGCGAGCGTCATCGAGGCGGGACTCGCCTCTACAGACATGCTGTATTTCTCGTCGGGATATCTGGACGTACCGGGCGCGATGTTCACCGCGAGCCACAATCCCGCGCGCTACAACGGCATCAAGCTGTGCCGGGCCGGAGCCGTCCCGATCGGCCAGGACTCCGGACTCGCCGAGATCCGTGACCGCGCACGGCACTACCTCGACGCCGGTCCGGTCGTCGAACCGGCTGCCACGGAGCGCGTCGACCTGCTCGGTGACTATGCCCGCCACCTGCGGTCACTGGTCGACCTCACCCGGATCCGGCCGTTGACCGTCGTCGTCGACGCGGGCAACGGCATGGCCGGCCACACCGTCCCCGCCGTCCTCGGGGACGCTGCCCTGGACGCGCTGCCGCTCACGATCGTGCCGCTGTACTTCGAACTGGACGGCTCGTTCCCCAACCACGAGGCCAACCCGCTCGAGCCCGCCAACCTGGTCGACCTCCAAAAGGCGGTGATCGCCGCGAACGCCGACGTCGGGCTGGCGTTCGACGGCGACGCCGACCGGTGCTTCGTCATCGACGGCAACGGCCACGCAGTGCCGCCAAGCTCGATCACGGCGCTGGTGGCCACCCGCGAGCTGGCCAAGCACCCAGGCGCGACGATCATCCACAACCTGATCACGTCGCGCGCCGTGCCGGAGATTATCCGCGAGCACGGCGGCGTGCCGTCCCGGTCGCGGGTGGGCCACTCGTTCATCAAGGCGGACATGGCGCGCACCGGGGCCGTTTTCGGCGGTGAGCACTCCGCGCACTACTACTTCCGCGACTTCTGGCGTGCCGACACCGGCATGCTCGCCGCGATGCACGTGCTCGCGGCGCTCGGCGAGCAGCGCGGCACGCTTGCTGAGCTGACCCAGCGGTACAAGCGTTACACCGCGTCGGGGGAGATCAATTCCGCGGTCGACGATCAGGCTGCCCGGCTGGCTGCGGTGCGCGCCGCCTTCGCCGACCGGAGCACGAACGTGGACGAGCTCGACGGGCTCACCCTCGAGCTCTCCGACGGGAGCTGGCTCAACGTCCGCGCCTCGAATACCGAGCCGTTGCTGCGGCTGAACGTCGAGGGGCCGACCGAGGCCACGATGAGCGCCGTTCGCGACGAGGCGCTCGCGATTATTCGAGGTTAGCCATGGCCATCGACACAGTACTGCTCGAGATCCTCGCCTGCCCGAGCGACGACCACGCACCCCTGCGGGAGGAGACGCGCGACGGCGCCGACGTGCTCGTCTGCACGAACTGCCTGACGAGCTACCCGATCCGCGACGGCATCCCGGTGCTGCTGCTCGACGACGCGACGCCCGGGCCGAACGGGATCGGCGTGCACGCCGACCAATGAGCTTCGACGAGTCGCTGCTCGACGACCTCGACGCGCTCGCGCTGCGCGACGACGGGCGGCTGCTGTGGACGCTGGCCGGCAGCGGTGCCCACGTACGCCGCGCGATCGACGTTGCCGACGAGTTCGCCGTGTCCCGGCTGGCGGCCGCGGCGGCACCGCGCGCTCTGCTCGTGGCGGTCGACAACCCGGCGAAGGGCGCCGGGCGCGTCCTGGTCCGGCTGGCCACCTCGGTCACGCCGACGCTGATGTGGCACGGCGTCGAGCTGCCTCGCTGGGCCGGCTCGGCGGACGCGCTGCTCGTCGCGTCGTCGGACGGGCGGCATCCACGCCTGGCTCGCGTGACCGAGCAGGGCACGCACCGCGGACTCGCGGTCGCGGTCGCCGCGCCGGAGGGCTCGCCGGTCGCGGAAGCGGCCGGCCGCGCGCCGGTCGCGCACGTTCCCGCCAACCTGAATCGCCGTGCCCTCATGTGGGCGCTGCTCACGCCGCTGCTTCAGGCCGCGCACGCCCTCGAAGTGACGTCCGTCCCACCGTCGCTGCTGGCCCAGGTCGCCGACGCCCTGGATGAGACGGCCGAGGGGTGCCGGCCCTCCGCCGACGCGTTCACCAATCCCGCCAAGGCGCTCGCCGTCGAGTTCGCGGAGGCGCAGCCCCTCATTGCCGGCGCCGGCCACCTCGCCGGGGTGGCCGGCCGGCTGTTCGCCGACGCGTTGCAGTTGTTCGCCGGAGCGCCCGCCGTCGCGGTCAGCCTGCCGGACGGCGTGGCAGCGGCGGGCGCGCTGCTGTTCGGCGAGCCGCAGGGTTCGTTCGAGGACGAGTTCTTCCGGGACCGGCTCGACGAGCAGCCCGTTCGGCCGCGACTGGTCACGATCGGCGACGACGGCGCACCGGACGACGAGTCGCTGGGCCCCCGGTCCGGCGCCCAGATTCAGCTCGACGAGGTCGCGGCGCGCCGGGCCGCGCAGGCGTTGCACGACATCGCGAAACAGCGTGGGCTGCGTTCGTCCACGGTGGACGTTCCGCCGGGGCCGCCGCTGTCCCGCCTCGCCGCGGCCACACTTTTCGGCGGATTCGTAGCGACATACCTGGCGCTCGGCCGAGGCATCGACCCGTCTGAACCGCGACCCGGGGAGCTGGCCCATTGAGTACCGCGGGGGGCACTCGCGCGGTGATCGCGGCGCTCGGCGCCAACCTCGGCATCGCGTTGATCAAGTTCATCGCCTTCGCGATCACCGGGTCTGCGGCCATGCTGGCCGAAGGCGTGCACTCCGTGGTCGACTCCGGCAACCAGGGTCTGCTGCTGTTCGGCGCACGCCGCTCCCGCCGGCGCGCCACGCCCGAGCATCCGTTCGGATACGGCCGCGACCGCTACGTGTACGCCTTCCTCGTCGCGTTGATGCTGTTCTCGGCAGGCGGGCTGTTCGCGCTGTACGAGGGCATCGAGAAGGTCCGCCATCCCCATCACCTCGAGTCACCCGCGGTGGCGCTCGGCGTGCTCGGTGTGGCGCTCGTGCTCGAAGGGTTCTCGTTGCGGACCGCCGTCGTCGAATCGCGCCACGCCAAGGGCTCGCTGCGGTGGTACGAGTTCATCCGCCGAGCCAAACTTCCGGAACTGCCGGTGGTGCTGCTCGAGGACACCGCGGCGCTGATCGGTCTGCTGCTCGCGCTCGCAGGCGTCGAGCTGTCGGTGGTGACCGGCGATGCGGTGTGGGACGGCATCGGCACCATCGGCATCGGCGTGCTGCTGCTCAGCGTCGCAGCGATCCTCATCGTCGAGACGAAGAGCCTGCTGCTCGGGGAGGCCGCGGCACCCGAGACGGTCGAAGCGATCGCGGCCAACCTGCTCGGCGCGGGCGTCGAGCGGGTGATTCATCTGCGCACCATGCACCTCAGCCCGGACGAGCTGCTCGTGGCGGCAAAGCTCGCCATGCCGCGCACTGCGACACTCGCCGACGTGGCAGCCGCCATCGACGGCGCCGAAGCGCGCGTGCGCGCCGCCGTCCCCGCCGCGGCCGTCATATACCTGGAACCAGACATCGACCGCGCCGCCTTGGAGCAGCGATGAGCGCTCGCGCGACGAGCCCGAATTGGGCCGGAGGAGGATCATGAGTGTCTTCGCGCTGCAGGGCGTGATGCGACCGTACGCGTGGGGTTCGCGTACCGCGATACCGGCGATGCTCGGCGTGCCGCCCACCGGCCAGCCAGCCGCCGAACTCTGGTACGGCGCGCACCCGGGCGACCCCTCTGGGGTCGGCGACACCACGCTCGACAAGCTGATCGCGGCGGACCCGGAGCCGATGCTGGGCGGCCCTGTCGTCCGCAGGTTCGGGCCGCAGCTGCCGTTCCTGCTCAAGGTGATCGCCGCCGAGAAGGCACTGTCGCTCCAAGTGCATCCGAACCTCGCCCAGGCACGGGCCGGCTACGCGGCCGAGGACGCTCGCGGCGTGCCCCGAGACGCGCCGCAGCGCAATTACAAGGACGCCAACCACAAGCCGGAGCTGTTGTGCGCGCTGACAGAGTTCGACGCGCTGTGCGGGTTCCGCCCGGTCGACGCGACACTGCGCCTGCTCGACGCGCTGGACCTGGCCTGGTTGCGGGAGCTGCTCGCGCGCAACGGCCTGCGTGCGGCGTTCACCGCGCTGCTGTCGTTGGACGAGCCGGCGCCGCTGGTCGACGCGGTCGTCGCCGGACTGCCGCGGCTGACCGGTACCGAATGGGCACGGCTCGGCGCGGCGCTGAGTCGGGTTGCCCGCGACTTCCCCGGCGATATCGGGATTGCCGTGGCGCTGCTGCTGAACTTCATCCGGCTGGCGCCGGGCGAGGCGATCTACCTGGCGGCGGGAAACGTGCACAGCTACCTGTCTGGCGCAGCCGTAGAGATCCTGGCCAACAGCGACAACGTGTTGCGCTGCGGGTTCACTCCGAAGCACGTCGACGTCGCCGAGCTGCTGCGGATCACCGACTTTGCCGAGCTCGTCGAGCCCCGCTGGCCCGCCGTCGACGGCACATTCCGCGTTCCGGTGCCAGACTTCGCGCTCTCGGTGGTCGACGGGACGGCCACGCTCACCGACGCGGGGCCACGCATCGTGCTGCCGGTCGACGCGTCCGCCCGCATCGAGGCAGAGACGGGCGTGGTTGAGCTCGACCGAGGACAGGCCGGGTTCGTAGCTGCGGACGAGGCCGCGCTCAGTCTGCACGGCAGCGGGCGGATCTTCGCGGCAGGTGCCGGTCTACAAACTTGACACGACCGTGGTAGGGTTTGCCCCCGATGCAGACGTTGACGATCCAGCAGGCCGCCGACCTGACCGGCTGGTCGCAACGGATGCTCCGCTACCTGGAACAGGCGGGGCTCGTCGTCGCACTGCGTACGCCAGGTGGCCATCGTCTCTACGGTCCGCGGCAGATCGAGCGGCTGCAGCGGCTACGGCAGCTGCTCGACCAGCATGACCTGGGCATCACCGAGATCGCATTCGAGCTGCGCATGCGCACCGACGCGCAGCTTGCTCATGCGGTGGACGAGTGGTTCGGGCCGCTCCACCGCACGACGCCGCCTCCTACAGCCGGTCTCTACCGCAACCTCGCGACGTTCGAACAGCCCTATCCAACTGCCGCCGAAGGCGGCGCGCCGACCGTAGGTCCAGGCGCCTCAACAAGAACGGGAGAATCTGTGTCCGTCACGCTCACGCCCGACTCAGCCGGCTCGGTTCACGACTTCAAGGTCGCCGACCTGTCGCTCGCCGAGTTCGGACGCAAGGAGATCCAGCTTGCCGAGCACGAGATGCCCGGTCTGATGGCGTTGCGCAAGGAGTTCGGCCCGCAGCAGCCGCTGAAAGGGCGCAAGATCGCGGGCTCGCTGCACATGACCGTGCAGACCGCGGTGCTCATCGAGACGCTGGTGGCGCTGGGCGCCGACGTGCGCTGGGTGAGCTGCAACATCTTCTCCACGCAGGACCATGCTGCGGCGGCAGCCGTTGTGGGCCCCACCGGCACGCCGGAGAACCCGCAGGGCGTCGCCGTCTATGCGTGGAAGGGCGAGGCGCTCGAGGAGTACTGGTGGTGCACCGAGCAGATGCTCACCTGGCCGGACGGCACCGGCCCGGATTCGATCGTCGATGACGGCGGCGATGCGACATTGCTGGTCCACATGGGTGCCGAGTTCGAGGCGGCCGGCGCGGTGCCGCAGCCGGATGAGAACGACTCCGCGGAGTACAAGATCATCCTCGACACGTTGCGGCGGTCGCTGCAAACGCGGCCCGGGCACTACACCCGGATGGCCGCGGGCGTCATCGGCGTCACCGAGGAGACCACGACCGGCGTGCACCGGCTTTACGAGTTCGAGAAGAACGGCACGTTGCTGTTTCCCGCGATCAACGTCAACGACTCCGTCACCAAGAGCAAGTTCGACAACAAGTACGGCTGCCGGCACTCGCTCATCGACGGCATCAACCGCGGCACCGACGTCATGATCGGCGGCAAGCTCGCCGTCGTCTGCGGCTACGGCGATGTCGGCAAGGGCTGCGTCGAGTCGCTGCGCGGGCAGGGTGCCCGGGTGGTCGTCACCGAGATCGACCCGATCTGTGCGCTCCAAGCGGCGATGGACGGCATCGAGGTGGTCACCCTCGAGGACGTTATCGACCGGGCCGACATCTTCGTCACCGCCACCGGCAACAAGGACATCATCATGGCCGACCACATGGCCCGGATGAAGCACCAGGCGATCGTCGGCAACATCGGCCACTTCGACAACGAAATCGACATGGCGGGTCTCGCGAAGGTGCCAGGCGTCCGGAAGGTGAACGTCAAGCAGCAGGTCGACGAGTGGATCTTTCCTGACGGGCACGCGATCATCGTGCTTAGCGAGGGCCGGTTGCTGAACCTGGGTAATGCCACCGGTCACCCGAGCTTCGTCATGAGCGCGTCGTTCTCGAACCAGACCATCGCCCAGATCGAGCTGCACACCAAGCAGGGCAGCTACGACAAGCAGGTGTACGTGCTGCCCAAGCATCTGGACGAGAAGGTGGCCCGGCTGCACCTCGGCGCACTCGGCGCCAACCTGACGACGCTCACCAAGGAGCAGGCCGGCTACATCGGCGTGGACGTGGCGGGTCCCTACAAGCCAGAGCACTACCGCTACTGACAGCAGCTGTCCTTCCAAGCAGAGCTAGCGCCGTTCGTGCCGTTTAAGGCAGGCTGTGCAGGCCAGCCCACCGATCACTGGCAGCCTGTTCACTTCCTGCACGGCACGAAGATGTCAGGATGGAATCGTGAAACCACGCGTCCTGGTCGTCGACGACGACTCCGCCTTGGCCGAGATGCTCGGCATCGTGCTGCGCGCGGACGGGTTCGACCCTGCCTTCGTCCTGGACGGCAACCGCGCGGTCACGGCCTTTCGCGAGTCCAAGCCCGACATAGTGCTGCTCGACCTGATGCTGCCGGGCCTGTCCGGCCTGGACGTGTGCCGCGCGATCCGCGCCGAGAGCGGCGTCCCGATCATCATGCTCACCGCTAAGAGCGACACCGTCGACGTCGTGCTCGGCCTCGAGTCCGGCGCCGACGACTACGTGGTCAAGCCATTCAAGCCGAAGGAGCTCGTCGCCCGGATGCGCGCCCGGCTGCGCCACCACGACGACATCGCCAGCGAGTCGCTCACCATCGGTCCGCCCGACTCTCCGGTGAGCATCGACGTGCCCGGCCATCAGGTGCGCCGGGACGGCACCACGATCGCGCTCACGCCCCTGGAGTTCGACCTGCTCGTGGCGTTGGCCCGCAAGCCACGGCAGGTGTTCACTCGGGAGGTGCTGCTCGAGCAGGTGTGGGGCTACCGGCACGCCGCCGACACCCGGCTCGTCAATGTCCACGTGCAGCGCCTGCGTTCCAAGGTCGAGCGTGATCCGGAGAAGCCTGAAATCGTCCTGACGGTCCGCGGCGTCGGGTACAAAGCCGGACCACCATGATCGAGCAGGCCCCCGCGGCCCCGGTCGAGGCCGACGCGGTCCCGGTCGAGGCCGGCGCGGCTGGACGTGCCTCCGGCCAGGTCCTGACGCCGGCGCCGCCTCCCTTGGCCGGCATCGGGGACCGGGCGGGGCGTTGGGTGCGGTCCGTTGCGGTCTCGCTGCGGCAGGCCGCCGAGACCGTTGCGCGGGCCTGGAGCCGCTCGCTGCAGCTGCGCGTCGCCGTGACGACCCTGGTGGTCAGCGGTGTTGTCGTGCTGATCGTGGGCATCTTCCTGGTCGACCAGATCAGCGGCGGTGTGCTGCGCGCCAAGCGCAGCGCGGCCATCGCCCAGGTCGACACCGCGATGGCGTCGGCACGAGCCGCGCTCAGTGAGACGAACTTCGCCGACGTCCAGGGCGTGGCCAACGCCGTCTCAAACCTAAGGAGCGAACTCGCGCTCAGCGGCAACGACGCCGGGCTGTACCGCGTCCTGATCAAGTCGGATGTCTCGGACGTCCAGCTCGAGGCACTTGCCGACGTCTTCGACAGCGATCCCGTGCCACCCGGGCTGCAACGCCTGGTCGAACAGGGCAAGCCCGCCGTTCAGTACGCCCACATCCAAGCCTCGCGGGGCGGACCGCTGGTGCCCGGGCTGGTCGTCGGTGAGTCCGTCCAGGCACAGGGAGGGATGTACGAGATCTACTACCTGTTCCCGCTGAACGTCGAGCAGGACACGATCGCGCTTGTGCAGCGCACCGTGCTGCTCGCCGGCCTGGGGCTGGTGCTGTTCGTGGCGATGCTCGCCGTGCTGGTCACGCGGCAGGTGGTGCGCCCGGTCCGAGTCGCGGCGCGGACTGCGGCAAGCGTCGCGGGCGGTGACCTCTCGCAGCGCATCCGGGTCAGCGGCAGCGACGACATCGCCAGGCTGGGACAATCGTTCAACGAGATGGCGGGCAGCCTGCAGCGGCAGATCCAGCAACTGGAGCAGCTGTCGCGGCTGCAGCGCCGGTTCACCAGCGACGTCTCGCACGAACTGCGTACCCCGTTGACCACGATCCAAATGGCGGCCGAAGTGCTCTACACCCGCCGCGGCGACTTCTCGCCGCAGGTGGCGCGTTCCGCAGAGCTGCTACAGACGGAACTGGACCGCTTCGAGGGGCTGCTCGCCGACCTGCTCGAGATCTCCCGCTACGACGCGGGCGTGGCGCGGCTGGAGGCTGACGACATCGATCTCCGCTCGGTGGTGGCCCAGGTGGTGGAGTCGCACCGCCTGCTGGCCACGCGCCACGGCAGCGAGATCGTCACCCGGCTGCCCGACGAGCCAGTGTCCGTCGAGATCGACTCGCGACGCGTCGAGCGGATCCTTCGCAACCTGATCGGCAACGCGCTCGATCACGGCGAAGGTCATCCGGTGGTCGTGACGGTTGCCGCCGACAATGCCGCCGCCGCCGTGACCGTGCGCGACCACGGCGTGGGCATGCGTCCCGGTGAGGTGGGCTTCGTCTTCAACCGCTTCTGGAGGGGTGACCCGTCGCGCAGCCGGATGACAGGCGGTACCGGCCTCGGCCTCGCGATCAGCCTCGAGGACGCGCGCCTGCACGGCGGCTGGCTGCAGGCCTGGGGCGAACGGGGATCGGGGGCGCAATTCCGGCTCACCCTGCCGCGCCGGGTCGGTGAGCCGCTGTCGTCGTCGCCGCTGCCACTCGAACCGGCCGACGCCCTGGAGAGCGGCTCATGAGGCGCACCCTTGCCGGAGTGGCGGCGCTCGCCGTTCTGGCGACGGGTTGCTCGGGGGTTCCGACCTCGTCCAAGCCGCAGGTCATAGGCCCCGGCCAGGGCGCACCTGCGGATCCTGGCAAGCCGACGAACACCCCGCAGCCCGGCGCCGGACCCCGGGCCATCGTCCAGGAGTTCCTGCGCGCCAACGCCACCGAGCCCATCGACCGCGGCGCCCACGAGTTCCTCACGCCGGAGGAGCAGCGCAAGTGGACGGACCAGACCGTGACGATCCTGTCCGGCAGCGTTGACTACGCGGACGTCGGCGTCGAGGACAGCGACAACCCGCCGCATGCGGTCGGGATCTCGGTCTCCGGCACGCAGATCGGATCGCTCGCCGCGGACGGTACCTATTCACCGGCACCGCCTGGGTCAGGCGGCAGCGGGCAGCCGTGGTCGTACCAATACGGCCTCGATCCGGTCAACGGGCAGTACCGCATCAGCGACGCGCCACCGACCGGGCTGGTCGTGTACGCCGACGAGTTCGCGAAGATATACCGTCCGGTCCGGCTGTACTTCTACGACCAGAGCGAACAGCACCTCGTGCCGGACGTGCGATACACCGCGCTGCAGTCGTCGCAGGACATGGCGACGTGGCAGCTCCGGCGCCTCATCGACGGACCGAGCAGCCAGCTCGCCGACGCGGTGCACTCCGACGTGCCGACCCCACCCGCCGACGCGAATCCATCCGCCACCCTCAGCGCGGACGGGACGATGAGCATCGAGCTGCCCGGCAGCTCACACTTGGACGGCGACGCCAAGAAGCGACTCGCGGCGCAGCTGATCATGACTTTCGCCAACAGCCAACCGCAGCTGGCGCTGACGATCACAGATGGCGGCGTTCCCATCGATATCCCCGACTTCCCGCGGAAGATCACCAAGGCGACTCTGCAGCGCGATCCGGTGACGACCGACCTGTTCCGGACCAGCGATCCGATGCCGGTGTTCTACTTGGACGCCAGGCATCGGCTGGTCACCGGCGATGACGGCCAGGCCGTTGCCGGGCCGCTCGGGTTGGGCGGTCGATATGACCTCACTTCGGTCGCCGTCGCCTCGGTAAGGCCGGAGGACGATTACTACGTCGCAGCCACCATAGGGACCGGATCCGATCAGACGTTCTGGATCGGCCGGACCCAAACCGGGCTGCTTCGGACGAGTGTGCCTCGCGGGACGCTCACCCGCCCGTCGTGGGCCGACGGGCTGCCGGAGGCCTGGGTGGCGAGCGGCGCCGACCTCTACCGGGTCAGTTGGGCCAGCCCGGCGCAGCCACGTCAGGTGTCGAAGGTGCCGACGGCGTTGCAGAGCGGTGATCGGATCACGGCTCTGCGGCTCAGCCCCGAGGGCTCACGCATCGCGATGATCGTCCAGGGACCGGCTGGGTTCGCCCAGCTGTGGGTCGGCGCCGTGGTGCGAACCGGGTCGGTACGTGGCGACAACTTCGTCCGCATCGACAGTGCGCAGGCGATCATGCCGCCCAGCTACCACCTGAGCGATGTGGCGTGGAGCGACGACATGACGCTCTGGGTGGTCGGTACTGACGACCCACAGCGACACAGTCACGGCATCTGGTCGGTGACGGTCGACGGTGCCAATGTGCGCGAGCATTCGTCGGCGGGCCTGCCCGACGGCGCGGACAGCATCGCGACCGGGCCGGGCGTGCTGCCGTGGGTGTCGGCAGGCGGGTACGTGTTCGAGCTCAGCACCGACTGGGAGGGGCCGAACCACCACACCACCCCCGGCACCGCGCCTGTCTACCTCGAATAATCCACAGCAGCCGTAGCAGGGCCGCGCGCCCGCACCCGACGGGGCCATGCTCGCCCTCGTGCTGCGTGCGTTCACCGATCTCGTTCTGCCCTGCCGCTGCGGTGGCTGCGGCGTTGCCGGCGAGCTGTTGTGTCCCGCCTGCCGGCCGCAGCAGCCGATCGGGGTGCCCGGCTGTGCCGTGCCGGTCGTCGCGGCCGGACGCTACGCGGGTGGGCTGCGAGCAGCCGTCCTCCGCTACAAGGAGCGCGGCCGGCACGATCTCGCGGGTCCGCTCGCCGCGCTGCTCGCCGGGGCGGCCGCCGGCCTGGTGACACCGGGCACGGTGCTGGTGCCGGTGCCGTCCTCTCGCGCGGCGGCCCGGCGGCGGGGCGGTGACCACGTGCACCGGCTGGCCCGCCGGGCCGGGCGC